>JASHSK010000266.1 GCA_030038755.1 Gammaproteobacteria bacterium | reverse complement strand
GCCGATGGGTGAGAAGGTATTGGTGTTGGGTTGCGTCGGATCGCCGTCGGTGGTGCTGTCATCAATCTCAAGCTTCGTCAGCGACTGGAGATTGTCGGTCGGCTTCCACAGCATGCCCAGGCGCACGTCCTTGTCGTTCTCGTTACCCGGATCGATCTCCGTCTTATTCGTGACGGCGGAGCTTGCGCACGGCGTATCGGTTACCAGGTATGAGGGGCAGGTCGGGCTGGCGGGGGTGTATAAGTTCCCGGCCGTATTGGGGCCGTCAAGCGATGTCCCCTCGTCGTAATAAAAGCTATTGCGCTGCTCCTCGTTAAACGCAAGACGCATCGCAAAGGTGTCAGTCACGGGCAGATTCACGGCACCTTGGAGTCCCATATCGCTGTACGTCCCCACCTTGGCGTTGACGTAGCCATTGATGCCGCGGAAATTGGGGTCCTGCGAGTTGATATTGACGGCCCCGCCGGTCGAGTTGCCGCCAGAGAAGGTGCCCTGCGGGCCACGCAGGACCTCGACATCGGCGATGTCGTAGAAGGGCGTATTGAGTCCCGTCCCACCCGTGACGTTGGGTATGCCGTCGCGAGTCACGACGACACCGCTGACCTGGATGCCAACGGCTTCTGTGCCAAGTCCGCGAATGTCCAGCGTGCTGCTGTTGCCAGCGGATTGGACCGTCAGGTCTGGCGCCACTTGCACCAACGTGTTGACGTTGAGCACCGTATTGGCCTGTATGTCGGTGCCCGTCACCGCGACCACGGAAATCGGCGTGGTTTGCACGTTTTCGGCGCGGCGCTCGGCGGTGACTACCACCTCCTGGAGCGTACCGGTGGCCGCGCCCGCCTGTGCCGTTGTGCTCTGGTCAGTTGTAGTCTGGTCGGTTGCCGTTGTGGTCTGGTCAGTTGCGTTTTGGCCAAACGCCGGTCCCGCCGAAGTGAGCACACCGGCCAAGATGAAAAGGCCCGCCAACCATCTGATTAATCCTCTGGTTCTACTGGTCATTTCCCGTCCCCTAAATATTTTTGCGGTGGATTTCACTATCGGGTGTTGTTGCTCGAGGAGCACATCCGATAGGCATGACAACAGTATTGCTATACAACAATGCGGCAACGTCCTTTCTCGTTGGTTCTTGTCGGACGGCGCCTACTAACACCTATCAGATGGACGGCGCGAGTTGCCTCTTGTTGTTGTACGGCCCGCGCGGTCCGTGGCGGAATCGGCTAGTAGCTTGCCGACCGTGTTGATGGGAAAGCGCCGGCACGCGCACTTGCTGCCAAGATAAAGAGCGAGATCGCCCAGAAGGGCGTAGACGCGAGATGGACGTATGGGAAAGGTTAGCTCCCGGACTACTCGAGGAACTGCAGAAGCGGAACCCGAGGGGTGAGCGGTCCCGATGACGTCGGCGGGACGCGGTCCACCAAGCTCAACGGCGTAGATTTATCGCCAGCAAGGCCGTTGCGGTGACGGTCACCGCGCGGGACATGCAGTGAACCGTGCTCACTGCGCCCCTCTCCACAGCCCCTGCAATACCCCCCAGTCGAACTGGCGGTACTTCCAATCCACATCCCATCGAGTTTCCGAGGACTCGTCCGAGGCCTGCAACGGCTGCACGTCCACGGTGCCGAAGGCAAATTCGGGGTGGTAGCTGTTCACCGAGAAGATGCCGGGTGACTGGTGACACATCAGGCAGTGGTGCAGGGTATCGGGCCGGAAATTTGCGAGAACCCGTGAAGCATCCTGCGCGTCCATACTTTCGAACGGATCCGTACCGAATTCGAAGAAGAGCGTGAAGTCGCTGTCCCCCGGACCGATCGCCCGCAGGGCCGCGCGGTGCCGGGGCTGCATATCGAATTCCGCAAACTGCAGTGACTCTCTCGAGCTGACAGGTACGAAGCCGGTGATCGACAGCGGCGAGGGTCTGACCGCGGGAACCGAGAGGTAACGCCGCAGCTGGATGCTCTCGACGAGAGACGTCGGCTGAATACGTCCGTGATCGTCGATGACACACAGGCGGCGCACCAGCGCCCACTGCGTGCCGGCGGGAAATTCCGGCAGGGCCGGGTTCAGTGTGTATACCGCGCGTCCGCCGGCGAATGCTTGCTGCTGCGAGGAGGAGAGCAGCGGCCCCTGGAAATGGTCCAGCGTGTTCAGGTAGGCGAGAGTCCGCGGGCGGCCGCCCGGAAGATTCACCATGACAAGAAATGCCGAGCGGCCGGAGAAGGCCGGCGCGGCGGTGTGCTGCCGCGCCAGAGGGCTGCCGCTGCCTGTGCCCACAGTGACCCAGTTGCCGACGGGATCGAACAGCCCGGCGGGTATGCCGGCCAGCCGGCCGGCGTTGACGGCATCGGCATAGTTATCCGGCAACGCCGCGATCTGCGCGGCGCTCAGCGCCAGCCGGCGGATCGCGATCGCCAGCCGGCGCTCGAGCTGCGCGCGCTCGGGTGCGTGGTCGCTCGCGACGCCGGGCGCGGCCGCCCAATCGAACAGCGCCCACAGCCGCCGCTGCAGCAGCGCGCGCTGCAGTGGATCGGAGACCAGCTGCTCGCCGTGCTCGCGATTGAAACGGTCCAGGACGCGGATCGCCTCGCCGTTGGACGGTTCTGTCAGGAGGTGGTTGGTGCCGTACCAGTAGAGGATATCCAGCTCATCCGCCCCGAACCTGCCGCCGTCGGGCGTCTCACGCTGGAACAGCGTCTCGTAGAGCTGATTCCACAGGGCTGGATGGCCGCGAGTGTCAGGTGTGTCGGCAACCTGCGCTGCGAATGCGGCTGGAGCGGCCAAAAGCACCAGCACGGCACCGCAGACGACGCGCGTTGAAGTCGTAGCCCGGCCGCACGGGCGCTGCGTGAACCCATGAATCGCGGGCTTGACCGCGAGCGTGCTCATGCGGGAATTCTACCCCCGCGCTGGTTGCCTCCCGTCTCTACGGTCAGTGATCGAACGCCGGCTACACTATCTACCCGGCTGCGTGCCCGGCTGCGTCTGCTGCGCGTCGCTTCTCTGCCAGCTGCGATCAGGGTCGTAGGCGCCCATGGCTCTGGCGACTCTATCGGTGTCCCGCCCGAGATCTTTTTGATAGACGGCGCCGTTCTCGCCCACGATGAAGGTCATCACGCCGGAGGATCGGTATTCGGCCGGGTAGGCCACGAAGGCAAAGCCGCCGGACATCCGGTCGCCGACCAGATAGCCGCGGGCGCCGCCCGGGGCGCTCGGGCCCTGGCGTGTGAGGACCTGGTAGTAGTAACCCCGATAAGCGGTCGGGTGCCCGGATCCCCGGCCCTCGGTATAGCCTGCCGCGGCGGCTGCCGCGACCAGCGGCCCGATGGGACTCTCGCGCTCGCCGGGCGCCGCTTTCCAGTAGAGCCCATCGTGCATGCCGGGAGCGCTGAAGATGTGGCTCGCATACTCGTGGCGCATCGACCTGTATTCCTGCTGCGCGGTGACCAGCTCCTCGAGAACCCGTATGGCCGAGATCTCGTTGCGGCCGATACGCCGGTACAGGATCTCTCTCTCGCCCGCCGTGGTGTCGAAATACCAGGCTCGCCCCGCGTGTACGATGGGGATGGGCATCGGCCAGTTTTCCGCCCCGACGTACAACGTGAGTGTCCCGTCCGGCTCGATCGCCAGGCGGTGCATCTGAGCGTACTTGGCCACGAAGTTGGCGCGGTCGTCGGCATCCTCCGCAGAGTCTCCCGAGGAGATGATGCGATTGCCGTCCGATCCGAGGATCGCGAGCAGCGCCTGCTCGTCGTTGTCGCGTACCGCGGTGAAAAGCGCGCTGGCGGCAGCTGCCGGCGAGTCGAAGGTCTTCTGCCCCGGCTGCTGGGCGAGGCAGCTGGACCCGAGGCCCAGCCCTCCGGCAAGGCAGACCGTGACCAGCGCGAGCTTGAGAACGGGCGTCCGCCGCGCTCGCGTGGCGCCCGGCCTGTCGGCGCCGGATCTGTCGACTTGTTG
>JASHSK010000265.1 GCA_030038755.1 Gammaproteobacteria bacterium | reverse complement strand
GCGGATGCGCAGGGGGCCGAGCAGGCGCGCGAGCTGCGGCGGCTGCAGGACGCCGCGCGGCTGGCGGCCGGTCGCGGGCTGACGGTGCACGCGGGGCACGGTCTCAACTATCACAACGTCGCCCCGGTGGCCGCCATCCCCGAGATCGTCGAGCTCAACATCGGCCACGCGATCGTCGCACGCGCGCTGTTCGATGGACTGGCGGCCGCGGTTCGCGACATGAAGGCGCTGATGCTCGCAGCGCGACCCGCGGCTCGCGGCGGCGCGTGATCTTCGGCATCGGCATCGACGTGCTGGAGGCCCAGCGCATGAACGAGGTGCATGCCCGCTTCGGCGCGCGCCTGGTCGAGCGGCTGCTCATGCCCGAGGAGCGCGCACAGTTCGAGCTCACGCAGCGCCCAGCACGGTTTCTCGCCATGCGCTTCGCGGGCAAGGAGGCGATCGTCAAGGCGATGGGCACCGGCTTTGCGCACGGCATATGGCTGCGCGATGTGGGCGTGGTGCAGAATGCCTGGGGGCGACCCGGGATCGTCTATTCCGCGCGCGCCGAGAAACTGCGGCGCGAGCTCGGCATCGGAGAGGGTCACGTCACGCTCAGCGACGAGGCGGGTCTCGTCGTGGCCGTGGCGGTGCTGCTGCGGGCAGCACCGTGACGCGTGGCGCCCCGAACAGTGCGGTGGCGCCCTGTCGGGTAAGGTCATGAACTGCCTGGTGTTCGACATCGAGACGGTACCGGACGTGGCCCTCGGGCGGCGGCTCTATGGGCTTGCGGGGCTGGACGATGCGGCCGTCGCCAAGGCCATGTTCGCGCGTCAGCGCGCCGCGAGCGGCCATGAGTTCCTGCCCCACCTGCAGCAGCGCGTCGTCGCCATTGCCTGCGCGCTGCGCTCGCGCGATCAGCTCACGCTCTGGAGCCTCGGGACCCCCGAGTCGGACGAGGCGGAGCTGCTGCAACGCTTCTTCGACGGCATCGAGAAGTATTCCCCGGAGCTGATCTCCTGGAACGGCGGCGGTTTCGACCTGCCGGTACTGCATTACCGGGCGCTGCGCGCCGGGGTGCAGGCGCCGCGCTACTGGGAGACCGGCGATGAGGACGGCGCATTCCGCTACAACAATTACCTCAGCCGCTATCACTGGCGACATCTGGACCTGATGGACGTGCTGTCAGGATTTCAGGCGCGCGCGCGTGCCTCACTGGCGGATATGGCGGCGCTGCTGGGCTTTCCCGGCAAGCTCGGCTTCTCGGGCGATCAGGTCTGGGACGCGTACCTCGCCGGAGAGCGCCTCGCCGTGCGGCGGTACTGCGAGACCGACGTGCTCAACACCTATCTCGTGTACCTGCGCTTCCAGTTCATGCGGGGGCGACTGGACAGTTCCGGCCACGCGGCCGAGCTCGAGCGCGTGCGGGCGCTGCTGCGCGAGTCGGGCGAGCCGCACCATGCGCAGTTCCTGCAGGCGTGGCAGGCGCAGGGCGGTGGCGCGGACGCAGACGATGACGGCCGCCTTTCCGGAGGAGGCGCGCGGCGCGCCTAGGAGACGATCATGGCGCTGGAGATCGAGCGCAAGTTCCGCGTGAGCAGCGACGCCTGGCGCGCCGAAGTCCGCCGCAGCACGCTGCTGCGCCAGGGCTATCTCGCGAACACGGCCCGCGCCTCGGTGCGCGTGCGTGTGGATGAGCAGCGCGGCTGGCTGTCCGTCAAGGCGATGCGCACGGGCACCACGCGCGATGAGTACGAAGTGCAGATCCCGCTGTCCGATGCGCGCGAGATGCTCGAGCGGCTGTGCGAGGGGCTGCCCATCGAGAAATGGCGGCACATCGTCGAGCACGGCGGTCGCCAATGGGAGATCGATGAGTTCCTGGCCGAGAACGCGGGCCTGGTGATCGCGGAGCTGGAACTCGAGTCCGAGGACGCGGCCTTCGAGCGCCCCGCCTGGCTGGGTCGGGAAGTCACGCACGAAGAGCGTTACTACAACGTCAGGCTTTCCGAGCGGCCGTTTCGTCACTGGCCCGAGAATCTCGTGGCCTCCCGATGAGCCTCGGCCCGCTGATGGTGGACGTGGCCGGCACGGCCCTGCAGGCCGACGATCGACGCGTGCTCTCGCATCCGCTGGTCGGCGGCGTGGTGCTGTTCACGCGCAACTACCTGGAGCGTGCACAGCTGGTCGAGCTGTGCGCCGAGATCCGCGCGTTGCGCAGCCCGCCGCTGTTGATCGCGGTCGATCAGGAGGGCGGCCGCATACAGCGCTTCCGACCGGGCTTCTCGGCACTGCCGTCGCTGCAACGGCTGGGGCAGGCGTACGACGCGGATGCGCAGCAGGGGCTCGCCATGGCGCGCAGCCTCGGCTGGCTGATGGCCGCGGAGCTGCTCTCGTGCGGACTGGACCTGTCCTTCACTCCCTGCGTGGATCTGGACTACGGGCTCTCGCAGATCATCGGCGATCGTGCCTTTCACCGGCGTGCCGCAACCGTGGCGGCGCTGGCCGTGGCCTACATGCATGGGATGCGCGATGCCGGCATGGCGGCGACCGCCAAACACTTTCCCGGCCACGGGGCCGTCGTGGCCGATTCGCACCATGGCCTGCCCGTGGATCGGCGTGAGCTGGCCGACATGCAGGAGGATCTGCTGCCCTACCGGCGGCTGATCGACAACGGCCTGCCGGCGGTGATGGTGGCACACCTGCTCTACCCGGCGGTCGACGCCCGGCCGGCGAGCTTCTCGCGCCGCTGGATTGGCGGCGTGCTGCGCTCCGAGCTGCACTTCGGCGGGCTGGTCGTGACCGACGACCTGTCGATGGCCGGGGCCGCCTCGGTGGGTAGCCTGCCCGAGCGTGCCCGCCAGGCGCTGGCGGCCGGATGCGATCTGCTGCTGGCGTGCAATGACCGGCCCGGCGTCGAGCGGCTGCTGGAGGAGCTTCCGGCGACGATCGATCCGGCCTCGCAGCTGCGGCTGGTGCGCATGCGCGGCGTCAAAACCGCGCCGTTTGAGAACCTCGCCGCATCCGAGGCCTGGCGGGTCGCGCAACAATGGTTGTCACGCAATGCGGCAGCCCCCGAGCTGGACTTTCCCCCCGGCCGCACCGACACGAGAGGCGACGGATAGACATGCCCGAATGGCCAGCGGATTTTCTGCGCGCGGTGCTCGACAGCGCCCCCGAGGGCATCGTCGTGTGCGAGGCGCGAGGTCCGGATTACCCGCTGGTCTATGCCAATGCCGCGTTCAGCCGCCTGAGCGGTTATGGACCCGAGGAGCTCATCGGTCAGGACCTGCGGCGCCTGCAGGCGTGGGATCGCGAGCAGGAGGGTCGCGGGAAGCTGCGCGCAGCGCTCGCGCGTGGGGAGTCATGCCGTGTCCTGCTGCGCAACTACCGCAAGGACGGTACGCAGTTCTGGAACGAGCTGCTGGTGCAGCCGCTGGGCGTGAAGGCCGACGCTGCCGCGCCGCCTCGCGGCGAGGCGGCAGATGCCAGCGAGGCGGGCGTTGAGGGCGGGGCAGCCGCCGGCGGTGCCGCTGGTGCCGCGCCGCGTGTGAGACACGTCGTGGGCTTCCTGCAGGACGTCAGCGAGCGCGAGCGCTCGGCGGTGCGCCGCGGCCCGACTCCGATGAATCGCCAGCGCGAGGATCGGCTCTCGGGTCTGTACTCGAGGCCGTATTTCGAGGAACTGCTGCAACACGACTGGCAGGTCGGACTGCGCGAGCAGCGCGTGCTCTCGTTGCTGGCGTTCGACATCAATGAGCTGGGCGTCTACAACGACACGTTCGGGCGCGCGGCCGGCGATGCCTGCATCCGTCGCGTCGGCGGCGTGATCAGCGCCTGCTTCCGGCGTGGCTCGGACGTCGTGACGCGCTGGGATGGCGGCTGCATCGTGGCCCTGAGCCGCAGCGGCGATCCGGAGGACATCCCGGAGTTCGCCGCCTCGATCGCTGTGAAGGTGCTCGAGCAGCATATTCATCATCCGCGCGCGCAGCGACAGAAGTTCGTCTCCATCAGCATCGGGGTGGCGAGCCTGGTCCCGAGCGCCGAACGAGCGCCGCTCAACCTGGTGGAGGCTGCGCTCAGGGCGTTGCAGCGCGCCAAGCACAGCCAGCGCGAGCAGATTGCGACGGCGGTGGCCACGGAAATGGAATGAGGAGTCATGATCCGCGGACGGCCGGGAGAATGACCATGCGCATGCGACTCGCCCTGCAGCTGATGCTGATTTGCCTGGTGGCTGCGGGCGCGATGCGCAGCGTCGCATGGGCGGCCGATCAGGGATCAGCGAACGTCTCGGGTGCCGCGAACGTCTCGGGTGCCGCGAACGCCGCTGGCGACGCCCAGGCCGCGCCCATACTGGGAAACTGGCTCACCGCCAGGCGCGACGGCATCATCCAGATCAGCCGCGGCCCCGATGGGCGATACCAGGGACGCATCCTCGGCGGCGATGCGCCCGGGCGCCTGGATGCACACAATCCGGATCCTGCCCGCCGAGCGCAGCCGCTGCTCGGACAGACGATTCTGCGCGACATGCATTATGACGGCCAGGGGCGCTGGTCGGGGGGAACCATCTACGACCCGGACAGCGGCCATACCTACCGGTGCCGCATCGAGCTGCGCGGCCACGATCAGCTGCGCATACGCGGCTTTCTCGGTGTCTCTCTGGTCGGGCGCTCGCAGATCTGGACGCGCTACCTCGGAGCCTCGATGCTGCTGCCGGTGCCGGGGCGGTAGGGGAGGACGATAGGCGAGGACGATAGACGGGGACGATAGGCGAGGATGACAGGGAAGGGCGATCGGGGGGGGACGGCCCGGGCGGCCCCGCAACGCCGGCCGTGCGCGTCAGCGAGGCGCGCGCCGGATCGGTGTGACCACGGCGATGATGCCGAAGGCCGGATGATCGAAATACTCCTTCTCGTTCTGGCGCACGTTGTGCATTTCGTCGATGGTGTACGTCGCGCCGCTCTGCAGTGAGACATCGAAACCCAGATGCAGGTAGAGCTTGGCACGCTCCAGGTACACGTTGCCGGTCAGGCCCGGCACGTCCAGTCCCACCTCCGAGAGAGGTATTCCGATGTGCGTTCCCCACGGCGGAGCCGTCTGCACCCAGGCGGCGTGGGCGATGGGGTGCCACGCACCGCTCACGCGCAGGCCGCGTACGACGCCGTCGAGACGGTAGGCGCTGGAGGGCAGGATACGCAGCACCTCCGGAGCGCTGGCGCCCTGCGTGATGATGCTGCCGAACCCGCGAGCCGTCGGCGCGACGCTCCAGTCCTCCTGCGGTCCGACGCTCGAGGCGCGAAACACCACCATCTCCACGTCGTAGAGCATCGCGTCCGCCGCCACCGGGCTCGTCGCAGCCGTCGTGGGCGTTGCCGCGGTGCCGGGCGCCCCGTGTGTCATCGCGATCGCGGCGCACAGGCAGGCGAGGCCGAGACCCAGGCGGCGATGGAGGTCTTTCATGAGCCTTATCCTAGCAGGCGGGCTGCTCAGGGGGCGCCGAGCTGCCCCAGCAGCCGCTGCGCGTAGGCAAAGCGCTGCTCGGGCTGCGGCAGGGAACGGCTGAGCCGCAGCCTGAGCGACCCTTCGAGGCGAAACTCGCGCGGTTGACCGCGCACCAGCGCGATGACGCGCGCGGTGTCCACACGATTGTCGGGCTCGAACTGCA
>JASHSK010000264.1 GCA_030038755.1 Gammaproteobacteria bacterium | reverse complement strand
ATGGCCGACAACAATTGGTTCGCCATGACCTACAACTGCGGCATCTATACGCAGCCGTCCGACCTGACCAATTACGGCCAGGACGTCGTGCTGAATCCACCTATGGCATTACGGCGCTCTCCAAGCTGGCATCCATCTTTACCGGCAATGGAGCTTCCGGCGAGTGAGCTTCGCGCCGCCGGGCGATGACCCCGCGTCGCCGGCGGCGTACTGTGCACTCACGGCAGCCGGGCTACGCCGGCCAGCATCACCTCATCGCCGCTCTGCGACGGCATCGCCGTGGGCGGCCGCGCGGCCGCCAGCGGCGCACCGAAGGAGGGAAGGCCGTAGCGTTCCTCCACGAACGGCAGCGCGCCGACGCTGCCGGCGAGCGTCAGCGTCACGGTTTCATCGCGGCAGTCGCGGCTGACGCAGGCGAGACGCGTGGCGCCGTGCCAACCGGCGGGTGCGATCAGGTGTTCGCCACCGACGTCTATGCTGCGCAGCTGCGCCGCGCCCGGAATATCCAGCTCCATGGCATCGGTGTCCGGCGAGCCGCGCAGTTGCAGCGTGACCGCGCGCGGGGGCGTATCCGGCTGGGGCGTATCACGCGACGAAGTGGCGGGAGCTGCAGGCGTGACGCGCGCCTGCGGCAGCGGCAGACGCGCCGGTTCAGAGGGGCTGGCGTACGCGGCGTCGAAGCTGGTGGCGGGAAGGTCGAGAATCGTGTAATGCAAGTGGCCGGCGGCGAGCAGCGAGGCCGGGATCGGCTCCGGTCGCCCGAGCTTCCAGGAGGAGTCCGCGATCCACCGCGCGTCAGCGGCCGTCTCGTAGTAGATGAGATCGACGCGCTCGGGCGAGCGCACGCTGTATGCCGGCAGCAGTCCTGCCACCACACCGGCCGCGAGCGCCGCGCTGGCCGCGCCAACGATGCTGGCCCGCGCGCCACGCGCGGTCATCGGTCGGGCTGCGAGCAGCGGCACGAGCGTGGTCAGGCCGAGGGCTGTGGTGGCGGTGAAGAGCGCATAGGGTCTCAGGCCCAGCAAGGCCTCGAAGGAGGCGGCGAGTGCGATCCACACGATCAGCGCGCTCAGGGCGGCCAGCAGCAGCGCGAGCTGGCCGCAGCGCCCGCTCCAGCTCCCCGGCGCGCGCGCCGTGCTGAGCAACAGTGCCGCGGCGGGCAGCGAAGGAAACAGAAAGTAGGGACTGAAGCCCGGTGCCAGGGCTGCAACCAGCACGCCCAGGCCCGAGAGCCATAGCCAGGCACCCGCGGCGGCAGCGCGCACGCCGAGCGGACGGCAAACCGCGAGCGTCACCGCCCATAGCGCCAGCGCCAGCGCCGCACGCATGGCCGAGGGATGGGCGTAGGTTGGATCGGGCATGCCCGAGAGCAGCTGTGCGATCCGCGCCAGCAGGTAACCGCCCACCAGGCCGCCGGCGAGCAGTGCCACAGGCATCAGCAGCGCCGCGCGCCACTGCGGCGGCGGCGTTGCGGGTGACGCTGTCGGCGCTGCCGCTGCCGGCGCCTCGCGCGCGAGCGCGCCGGCGAGCGCGAGCGCCAGGAACGCCGCGAGCGAGAGCGGCAGCGCCCAGCCGGCCGGCAGGCGCAGCAGCAGGCGGTCGAAGACCGTCAGATAGATTGCATCCCCGCCGGCGAGCGCAGCGTACGACGTGTGCTCGAGGCCGCGCACCACTCCGAGGAGGTTATCCCCCTGCATCTGCAGGCTGGCCGCGGAGAGGTTGTCGCGCCGGTCGAGCGGTGAGTGGTAGTCGCGCACGTTACCGGTGAATGCGAAGTTGAAAGCGGGGATGCCCGCGCGGATGAACAGCGTGAGATCGGTGTCGTTCGGCAGATGACGGTAGGCTTCGGCGTAGAGTGAGCTGGTATCGCGCACGCGCACGTGCGCTGCATACAGGTCGATCAGCCGCGCGTCAGCCGGGCTTGTCTGAAACAGCAGGCTCGGTCCGCTGGTGCCGCGCGCCTCGAGGTTCACCACCGCCCCCACGCCGGCGCGCAGCTGGGCGTTCTCCAGGAATGCGTGTGCACCGAGCAGACCGGCCTCCTCTCCGTCGGTCAGCAGGGCCAGTACCGGGTGCAGGGTGGAGGCCGGTGCGCTCCCGGGGCGATGGGAACGCAGCGCGCGTGCGGCTTCCAGCACCGCGGCAACCCCGGCCTGGTCGTCGGAGGCGCCCGGTCCCGCCGGTACCGAGTCGTAGTGCGCCATCATGACGATGGCCTTGCCCGATCCCGGCAACACTTGCGCGAGGACGTCGGTCACCGTGGCGCAGGGAATGAAGTCGAAGCCGCGCCAGGTATTGCAGGTGAAGGCGCGGTAGGTTCGCGCCGGCACGCCGAGCGCTGCGAACTCGGCCAGGATGCGCTCGCGCACCTGTGCGTTCTGTTCACTCGATAACGGATGAGGGCGCTGCGGCCCGAGCAGGCGGGCCAGTGTCGCGTCGGCCCGGGCCGCGGAAAATTCGCCGGCGCTCGCCGAGGCCGGCAGCACGCGCCATGGCCGGTCCAGCTCGACGCTTGCAACCCAGACGGCGACGGCCAGCGCCCCCAGCAGCCATGCTCGACCCGCCCGGTGCATGTGTGTCACTCCCGCAACCCGCAGGATCATGGCACCATGAGATCAATGATGAGAAGGGGGATCGTGCGATGAGCCGATGGAATACACCCATGCGAAGAAGGATCGGGCTGCTGGCGCTGACGGCGTGGCTGCCCGCGGTGGCAGGGGCCGCGGTTGCCGCGGCACCCAATGCCGACGACTATCGCGGCGGCTGGGAAACGTTCGGTGCCGGCGTCGCCGCGCATGTCTACGAGTTTTCCATCCGTGGCGAGCGTGTCCGCGGCATCTACTGCGGGGAGTGCAGCGATGCGACGACGCTGGCGTTCGTGGATGGGGACCTGACGGCCAGCGGTCTGACGTTCGTCGTCACTCACGTCAATGACGATGGCAGCGTGGCCTATCGGGATCATGCTCGCGCCAGATTCGTCAACGGCCAGCTCATCGTGAACGGCACGAGCGGCCGGGACGGTCAGCGCTTCGAGTGGACGATGCGCAAGGACCCGCGCGGCCCCGCGCCGGTGCCGGGCACGCCGGTGAACAGGCTGCCTCCTGCCCCACCGGTGGCAGCCGCGTCCGCCGCGTCCGCAACGCCCAGCGCAACTGCCGCGCCCAGCGCAACCGGCGCCCGCGCCGCGCAGCGATTTCAGCCGCCGCCGTACGTGGCGCCGGGTCCGTGGGAGACGCTCTCGCCTTCCAGGGTGGCGGGCGTATGGCTGGGATTCGGTGCGGGGATCATCAAGCAGTTCTTCATCATCCGTCGCGTCGGCCATGGGCTGCGCGGCATGGTGTGCGGCCCGTGTGACAATCCCTACACGATGGCGGCGCTCGACGATATCCATATCCAGGGTGACACGCTGACGTTCAACATCCTGCACGAGGACTGGGGCCCGGGATCGCTGCCGTCGCACAACCAGGTCACGGCGCATATCGCGGACAACGAGATGCGCATCTCCACCGAGCTCAATAACACGCAGACGCACGGCGTGGCCGGTTTCGAGGTGCACGCGTCGCTCTACGGGCCCGTGGCGATCGAAGCCACCGCGGGGAACTGACGCCTCACAGAACGGACGCCTTACACGCCTTTGAGCGCTGCGCCGATGGTCCTGGCGGCCGTCGGCGTGGCAGTCCTAACCGGGCAGGGCCGTCGCGTCATCGGCCGGCACCGGCGCCGCCGCGAGCCGCTCACGCAGCTGTGCGGTCAGCGTCAGGGAATGCAGCCGGGCGATCGGGTCGTAGACCATGACGTGCACCATCAGCTCATCGGGCTGTGTGGTGTGCAGGAACGGCGTGAGCGAGTCCTGCAAGGTGTCCAGCGAGCCGACGAACGAGGCCTGCATCGCGTGTGCCGCCAGTGTCAGCTCCTCGGGAGAGCAGACCTGGGTGATGTCATCGACCGGCGGCGGCAGGCGGCCCGGACGGCCTCGGCGCAATCGCACGAAGGCCTGCTGATGGGAGGTGAACAGCCGCCGCGCCGCGGCGTCGCTGTCGGCCGCGATCAGGTTGACGCACACCATCGCGTAGGGTCGCTGCAGCAGCGCCGACGGACGAAACAGCTGCCGGTAGAGTGTCAGCGCCGGCATGAGCCACTCGGGAGAAAAATGTGCCGCGAACGCGAACGGCAGTCCGAGCAGCGCCGCGAGCTGCGCGCCGTAGCTGCTCGACCCCAGCAGCCAGAATGCGACCTCGACCTCCATGGCCGGCACGGCACGGACCGCCTGATCGGCGGCGGCGGCGCCGAAGTATCCCCGCAGCTCCTCGAGATCCTCGGCAAAGCGGTCGCTCGCGTTGAGCTCGCGGCGCAGTGCACGTACGGTGCCCGCGTCGGTGCCCGGCGCGCGCCCGAGCCCCAGGTCGATGCGGCCCGGATGCAGCGCGGCCAGCGTGCCGAATTGCTCGGCGATCACCAGCGGGGCGTGATTGGGAAGCATGACCCCGCCCGCGCCCACGCGGATCGTGCGCGTGCCGGCGGCGACGTGGGCAATCACCACGGCGGTCGCCGTGCTGGCAATGCCCGGCATGTTGTGGTGCTCGGCGACCCAGTAGCGCTGCAGGCCGAGCGTCTCGGCATGGCGCGCCAGCTGCAGGGCGCCGGCCAGCGAAGCCGCCGCGCTGCCGCCCTCGATGATCGGTACCAGATCGAGCACGGAAAATGGGATCATGGCGCATCATCGCATAGGGGACACGGATATGATCGTTGTGGTGACTGGCGCGACCTCGGGATTCGGTGCGGCGATCGCACGTCGCTTCGCGGCTGCCGGTCACCGCATCGTGGCGGTGGGGCGGCGCGAGCAGCGGTTGGCTGCGCTCGCGGCCGAGCTCGGCACCGAGCGCGTACATCCGGTGGCGCTCGACGTGCGCGACCGCCCCGCCGTGGAGTCGGCCCTGGCGGCGCTGCCGGCCGCGTACGCGCAGGTGGATCTGCTGGTCAACAATGCCGGGCTTGCGCTCGGGCTCGAGCCGGCACACGAGGCGCACGTCGAGCAGTGGGAAGAGATGGTCGATGCCAACGTGAAGGGACTCATGTATGTGACGCGTGCGCTGCTGCCCGGCATGGTGGCGCGTCGTCGCGGACACGTGGTGAACATGGGCTCGGTGGCGGCGACATACCCGTATCCGGGCGGCAACGTCTACGGAGGCACCAAGGCGTTCGTACGTCAGTTCTCCCTGAATCTGCGAGCCGATCTCCGACACACTCACGTACGGGTCAGCTGCGTGGAGCCGGGCCTGGTCGGCGGCACGGAATTCTCGCTGGTGCGCTTCGGTGGCGACGCCGAACGCGCCGCGCGGCTCTATGAGGGTGCAGATGCCCTCACGCCCGAGGACGTCGCCGAGGCCGTGTACTGGGTGGCCTCTCTGCCGGCGCGCGTCAATGTCAACACGCTCGAGCTCATGCCGGTCTCGCAGTCCTTCGGTCCGCTGCCGGTGGACCGCGCCGGACAGTAGTCCCGCGGGGCGTGGCCGGCTTCAGTTCCCCGAGTTGCCGCCGGCGTCGATCGGCGCGCAGTTGGTGCGGCCGGACATGGCACAGTCCTGGATGCGAGCCATATTGCGCAGTACGTGCACGAGTGCCAGCCCGCCCATGACCAGCAGCAGCACGAATACCAGCACCAGAGCGGCACGGCGCCGATCCGGGAGCTGCTCATCGGCTTCGTCGTGGTCATCGGGCCCGTCCGGGCCATGCCTGGGCATCAGCAAACGGTGTTCCTCATCGTTCCGGGGGCGCCTTCCGCGTCGCACGCGCCGGGCGCCGAGCGCCGAGCCCCACGCGCCACGCGCCACGCGCCAGGCCCGATTTTACCCACTCCTTGCCTGCAGCGGTGGGCCTTAACGTACCCGGCCGCTGACCACCGGGACCATCCAGGCGGCGTAGCCGCAGGGATCGCGGATCGTGGCGATCATGCGGTCGAAGCAGTCGGCTGCGGCATTGCGGTCGATCGTTGTGAGCTCCCCGATCGGCTCGGCGTAGCCGTCCCGCCAGGCCTGCAGAATCGCGGCGAAGGTGGCACGCGGCACGCGCAGCGTGTCGACCACCACGTAGTCGATCGCGATCTGCGCCAGCGGCAGCTGCGCAAGCAGAGCATAGATGTTGCGACCGAGGTGCAGATCGGTGCCCGTGGCGCGCGCGAACTGCCTCGGCACCTGATGCCAGAAGTCATACGGCTCGAGCAGCGCCTCGCGGTCACTCACGGGAGCGGTCTGCGGGCTTTGCCCGACCTGCGGTTGCGCGGTCGGCGGTGGCGCGGTCTGGAAGTGCAGCATCCCGTAGTCTTCGGCAATCAGATGCAGGTAGCCGCCGTGGCGCGTCACGCGCAAGAGCTCGGCCAATACCCGCTCCGGATGCGGAATGGCGTGCATGACGTGACGACAGACGGTCAGATCGAAGCTACCTGCCGCTGCGGCCAGCTGGTAGACACTCTGGTGCGCGAAGCTCAGTCGCGGCGCCAGGGCGGCGTGCTGCGCGCGGGCGAGCTCGAGATGGGCGTCGACGATATCGATACCGAGCACCCGTGCTCCCGGGAAGAGCTCCGCCAACCGCCCGGTAGCTTCTCCGGTGCCGCAGCCGGCGTCCAGGATCTGCGGGGCCTGCGGCAGGGCGTAGCGACGCAGCAGCGGCTCTTCCTGCGGCCAAATCGCCTGCGTCTGAGCCTGCAGACAGCGCACCATGGATTCGTCCGCCATCTGCCGTGCCTGGGGGTTGAGCTCGTCCATGGACGCTCCAGCCGCCTGAGGGGCCCGCATTATCGCTCCCGGAGGCCGCGCGCGCCGCGCGAGGGATAGTACACGTGGCCGCGTAGTAGCTCTCGATCACGCCGCCGGAAGCGGTGGCCATACGACAACAGGGTAGGGAGATCCCCATGCAGGGAAGGGCCACGATTGTGCTCGCGGTCGCGGGCGGCTGCGCGCTGTTCACCGGCGCTACGGTTCATGCGCAAACGCAGGATGCGACGGCAGCTGCACCCTCGCAGCTGCAGGAAGTGGTGGTGACGGCCAAGAGCATCGAAACCGAGCTGCCGCAGCAGCTGGCTCAGCTCGGGACCACAGTCGATACGGTCAGCGCCCAACAGATCCTCTCGGGCGGCTATATCGACGTGCCCGAGTCGCTCATGGCGCTGACGCCAGGCCTGTACATCACGTCCAACGCCGGTCCGTTCAACTACGTGGATGTGTCGCTGCTGGGCTCGCGCACCGAGGACGTTCTTTGGCTGATCGACGATGTGCGCATCAACAACCGTCTGTATGCCGGCACCACGCCGCTGGACACCGTGCCGGCGAGCATGATCGAGCGCATCGAGGTGCTGGACGGCGGCCAGGCGCTGTTCTACGGCACGCAGGCCGTGGCCGGCGCGGTCAACATCGTGACCAAATCGTTCACCAACCATCCCGATGGGGCCTTCACACTGGGCGCGGACAGTAACGACGGCAAGCACCTGGATGGCTACTTCCGTGACGCCCTGGACAACAACTACTTCGTGGTCTATGCGACGCACGACGAGGCGGAGCCTGGCATCCAGCCGTTTCCCAGCTCCGACTATCAGCCGAGCGGCACGCAGCGGCACCGCGGCTACAACGTCACCACGCTGGGGGTCAAATACGCCTACAACTTCACCGATGACCTGGCCTTCAGCACGCTCTATCAGCACACCGATGCGAAGCTCGATCTGCCCCAGCCGTTCCTGGTGGCGGATGCCTTCAACCAGCGCAACGAGGACCTGCTCACGACCAAGCTCGACTATGTGCCGAGCGATGCACTCAAGTTCTTCGTCAAGGGCTACTATCACCGCTGGAGCTCGTATTACACCGAGTTCGACAACGGCTCGACGCCGTATACCTACACGCCCGGCACGCCCGGCGAGCTGTACGAGCTCAACAACGACAACTTCTGGGGGTACAAGGATTACGGCGCCAACCTCATGGCCCAGGCGGCGATCGCGCGGGGGCTGTCGATCGTAGGCGGCTACGATATGCAGAACTACTGGGGCCACGACTCGGTGCTGGTGATCCGGCCGGAGACCGAGCAGATCAACGCCCTGTTCGCGCAGCTGCGCGCCGATCCGGCGCTGATTCCGCTCACGCACCTGTCGGCGGGCCTGCGCTACAACAACTCGAGCTTCGGGCCATCGGCAACCGTCTGGAACGTCGGCGAGGAGACCGATTTCGTCCCCGCGCTGTACCTGAAGGCCAACGTCGGCACCGCCTTCCGCCTGCCGACCGACGAGGAGCTGTTCGCCAACGATCCCGACGACGAGCGCGGCGACCCGAACATCAAGCCCGAGACCAGCCACAATGCCAACGTCTCCATCGGCGGTGCCATTCCCATCGGCGGACCGGCGCCGCTGCACTGGGAGGCGATGACCTTCTACCGCCTGATCAGCAACCTGATCGAGTATGTGAGCTACGATGCGGCGACCGATCAGGACGTGTTTGGCAATGCGCCGGGCAACGTACGCACGATCGGCGAGCAGTTGACGGTCGAGGCGCCGTTCACCGACTGGCTGTCGGCGACGCTCAGCGGCACCTACAGCCGGGCGCGCCAGGCCGGCGAGGATTTCCAGTTCGACCAGATTCCGCTGTCGCTGATCAAGGCGGGACTCGATTATCATCCGCCTGGCTCGCGCTTCGGCGCGGGCCTGATACTCGACCATGTCGGAGACCTCGACGATCAGCCCTTCGGACCCGGAACACAGCGCGTCGGCTACGGCGACTACACGACCTTCGACGTCAACGGGCGCGTCTTCATCGATGCCGCGCACCACCAGCGCGTCGACGTGCATATCGACAACCTTTTCAACCGCATCTACTACTCCGGCGTCGGCACGGGCTTGACCGACGCCACGGCGACACCCTACGTGATCCACGACCTTGCGCTGCCGAGGACCTTCCAGGCCAACTATACTTATTCGTTCTAGCGTCACCGCGGTGCGGCGGCACGCGAAGGCGCGTGCCGGCGGCGCGGCACGCACATTCAAGCGGGACCGCAGGGCCGGCCGCGCCTATTGGTTGTAGACCATGATCCGGCTATTGCTTTTAATTCACCGCTATCTCGGTATCGGCGTCGGCCTGCTGATGAGCGTGTGGTGCCTGTCGGGCCTGGTGATGATGTACATCGGCTACCCGGCACTCGATCCTGGCACGCGCCTCGAGCATCTGGCGCCTATCGGCTGGCGCGGCTGCTGTCGCGTCTCCCGCTCAATTCTCGGCGACACCGATCCGGTAGCGAATTTCCGCATCGAAATGCTCGCCGGCCGCCCGGTGCTGGACTGGGGCACGGGGCCCGGGTCGGATGGGCTGATCGATCTGACCACCGGCACCGGAATCGACGATATCTCCGCAGTACAGGCGGCCAGCGTGGCAGCCGCCTACGTACCGGTTGTGGGCTCTGCCGCGCTCGTCGCGCGGGCTGCCGGTGCCGCGTCTACTCCCGACCCCCCCGGGGCCTCCGCCGTCGTACCGCGGCTGATGGGCATGGTCGATTTCGATCAATGGACGCTCGAGGGCATCTCTCCCGACAATCGGCCGCTGTATCACTTCGATCTGCGCGACGGGCACGGCGGGCAGCTGTACGTCTCGAGCTCGACCGGTCGCGCCGTGCAGCTCACCACGCGCCGCGAGCGTTTCTGGAACTGGCTGGGCGCCGTGCCGCACTGGCTGTATTTCGCGGACCTGCGCCGTCGCGCAGTGCTCTGGAGCCAAATCGTCATCTACACGTCGCTGATCGGCTGCTTTCTTGTCGTCACGGGACTGTATATCGGAGTGCGGCAGCTGCTGCGCCGGCCCGCGGGGCGCTGGTCGCCGTATCGCGGCTTCAATCTCTGGCATCACCTCGTGGGGCTGTTCTTCGGCCTGTTTGCCCTGACCTGGGTGTTGAGCGGGATGCTATCGATGAATCCCTGGGGGCTGATGGAAGGGGCGGGCGCGGGAGCCGAGCGCGCGCGGCTGCGCGGGCCACCGATCACGGGCGCGCAACTGCGCGCGGCGCTGCAGGCTCTGGTAGCCGCGGCACCGCGCGCGGTCGTGTCGGTCGAATCCGCGCCGCTCGATGGGCGACTGTATCTGATCGCCACCGACACCCTGGGAGTGCGAAAACGACTGGACGCGCAGGCGAACGCGGCTCCGCTCGGCGCTGCAGAGCGACACTTCATCGCGGTAACCTTGCACGCCGATGGACGCGGCTTGCAGGTGCTGACCCGTGGAGATGAGTATTATTTCAGTGGGCCCGGCGAACGTGCCGAATTCCCCGTCTGGCGTGTGCTCCCGGGTGATGTCACCGGTCGGCGCTTCTACATCGATCCCATCAGCGGGGCGCTCGCCGAGAGCCTCGATGTGGGGGACGAGCATTACCGCTGGTGGTTCGATGCTCTGCATCGCATGGATTTCACCGCGGCGATCCGCGGCCGTCCGCAATGGGACGCGCTCATGTGGCTGCTGATGGCGGGCGTCACAACGCTGTGCGTGACCGGAACCTACCTGGGATATCGACGCCTGACTCGCTGAACTCTCTGGCGCGGCCGCGATTCACTGTCGGACTCGGGCGTCGCCTCCCCGGGCGGCCCCGGCGGATCCGCGCACCCAGCGGATCGGCGGTCCGCAGTCCGACCTCAGAAGCTCCTCGTCACCGTCGCCATGATCTCGCGCGGCGGTCCGACGATCCATTCGTAGTCGCTGTTGGTCAGGTAGTTGGCGGCATAGAATTTGTCGAAGGCGTTCTCGACGTGCAGATCGATCGCGGTCTTCTGTCCCGGTGTCCAGCGCACCCCGCCGTCATAGACAGCGTAACCGGGTAGCACCTGCGTGTCGGCGCCGTTGGCATAGCGATAGCCGACGTAGCGCAGGCCGGCCTGCAGCTCCCAGGCGGGGTTGATTGCCCAGAGCAGCCAGGCATTGGCGGCCTGGTCCGGAACGCCCACGGGCCGATAGCCATCGAGCGATACGACGTGGTCGGCGAGGGTCTCGGAGAACTGGTCGTAGCTCGCCTCGAGGATCGTGCCGTTGAGCTCCAGGTGCCAGCCGCCGCCGAGGTTGGCCGTGGCGCTGGCCTCCAGGCCACGCGAGGACTGCTGGCCGACCTGCAGCGACAGATTCACATTCGCCGGGTCGGGCGTCAGCAGGTTGTTCTTGATGATGCGGTAGGCCGCGAATGACCATTCGAGGCGATCGGCCCAGGCGATCTGCTTCAGGCCCACCTCGAGCTGCTTGCCGGTACTGAGCGCGTAGCTTTGCTGCACGGTGCTCAGACTGATGAGATTGCCGACGGAGTCGGTGGCCGTCGAGTACTGCGCATAGACGTTGAACTGGGGCCGCAGCGCGTAGACGGCACCGATGCGCCAGCTCACGGGATTGAAACTGGCGGTCGACGTGACGTCGGCAATCAGGTCGCGGCGGTCGGCGTACTGGTGGTCGTAGCGCAGCCCGCCCACCACGGATAGTGACCGCGTGATCTGCAGGCGGTCCTCGGCGAACAGGTCATACAGATCGGCGCGTGCCTGGTAGTGCTGGGGGGCGAGTGTGCCTCCGGGGAAGGTTCCCCGCGGCTGGCCGTCCACGCCTACGGTCTCGGTCGTGGCGACGGACCAGTAGTTGCGATCGAAGTAGATGCGATTGACGTCCCCGCCCGCGGAGAGCTGATTCGTCAGGCTCCCGATCGGCTGCGCCCATGTGACGAACGTCTGATTGCCGACCTGATCGAGATGCTGCACGACCTGGTAGAAGCCGCTTTCGCTGAACTCATCCGCGCTCGGCACGTAGCTGAAGTCGACGTTCTGTCCGCGCCACAGCCGGTGCGCTTGCTGGTTGTAGACGCTGTCGTGAAAGGCGACATTGGCGCTCGGCGTCCACTCGGTGCGCAGCTCCGTCCAGTCATCCTCCAGAAGCACGTCCGAGCCATAGGTGGTGTAGTTCATGTCGCGCAGCTGCGGCTCGGCCACCCCGTCGATCAGCGGCAGGCCCGAGTAGACCGTGGGCTTCTGGTAGCCGTAATCGTTGGAGAGTGTGAAGCGCAGATTCTCCAGCGGCGAGAAGGCCAGTGCACCGGTGATGTCGTTGCTGCTCGAGTTGCCGTCCAGCACGTAGCCGTCGGAAGCCAGGTGGTCGAAATCGAAGCGATAATCCAATCCCGGTGCGAGTCTCCCACCGGCGTCGAGCGCCTCCTGATAGCTGTCGTAGGATCCGCCGCTCAGACGGATGGATCCCTGGTCCTCGTCCGTGGGGGCCCGCGGGATTACGTTGACCGCGCCGCCGACCGCGCCGGTGCCGTACAGCACCGAGGCGGGTCCTGCGAGCGTTTCGATGCGATCCACATTCCACGTGTCGAACGGGAACGTCACGGTATTCGCCGCGACCGGCATCTGGATGCCGTCGTACAGCACCATCACCGACCCGACGCCGACGAAACCTCGGGCACCCAGACCGCCGCCGCCGTTGCCCAGCGTTGCCGCGGTGGTGTATCCCGCCGTGCGGGTCACCGCATCGTTCACGTCGGTGTCGCCGCGCAACTGGATGTCGGGGCCCGAGATGACCTGAGTCGATGCGGGCGTATCCAACGCACTCATGTCCAGCCGGCTCGCGGTGGCATCAGGGGCACTTTGGCTGATGTCCTGTACGCGCTGGGCGGTGACCTCCACTTCCTCCAGCGTCCCGGTCGTGGGGGCCGCTGACGAAGCGCCGTTGGTGCCGGAGCCGTCATTGGATTGCTGGGCGAATGCAGCGACGGGGAGGCAAATGACGAGAGACCAGAGCAGCCAGGTCCGGGCCGCGCCGGTGCGCACGGCGCGGCGCAATCGCAAAGACAGTTCTTTGGACATCATAATGAGCGCTACGCGCGTCTCCCATCCGGCGGTTTCTGTGATTGTTGGCTGCCGCCTGTCGTGCCAGCGCGGCATCCGATTCGCCGTTCCGGCACAGCGACTCGCTAGGTGGATACGCGAGCCGCCAGGGAGTCCCTCGCCGAGCGCTCGAGCCAGGTCCCCGATGTCGCCGACACCGATGCATCCTGATGGATAGGCCAGCTGTCAGCTGGACGCCACACGCCTTGTGCGGCCAGTGAGCCATCTCCAGAAACCCGTGACAAAGAGCACGCATGGCATGAGGCCGGACAGCAATAAGACGATCCGTCCAGGCATATCCAGCGCTTCGCCGTCGTGCAAGGGATACAGCCAGTTCCAAAACACGCTGGCGGGCCCGGCCCGGCGGATGTCGCTCACCGCCAATACCCTGCCGGAATGCTGATCAATCCAGACCGTGGAATTTGGGAATCGATGGTTTGGATCGCCCGTCACTCGAAGTCTTAGAGTGTAAGTATCATTCGGCCCTGCAGGTGTATGGATCCATTTGAGCCTGGCGGCCGGTAATCGGCTGACTGCGATCGCTACGACGCGATCCACCGGCAGGCGCCCGAGAAGGGGGTGCCCGGCCGAGTGCGGTGCCGGGACGGCCGAGGAGGTGGAGAACTGCGCCCGCGGACTTAGCATCGCGCCGGTCGCGACGATGACGAGGAGTGCGGCCAAAGCTATCAGGCCGGACAGATTATGAATGTGATAAAGCCGATTTCTCAACTGGCCCCAGCCGCGCGCCCCCAAGGCGTACTTCAGGTCGCGCCAATGGCTCGGCCACCATGTCAGCACTCCGGTGATCATGAGGACCAGTACGAGCAGCCCGAAGCAGCCCAGGATGATTCCCCCTGCCTTACCGAGCAGCAGGTGTTGATGCAGCTCGTAGATCCATGTCATCGCAAAGTGGCCCCACTGGTCGGCACGCAGTACGCGAAGCGTCGCCGGGTCCACCCACACGATAAGAGGACCTGAGCGGCCAAAGGCGGTCAAACCGCCGACCTCAGATCTGGCGGATATCACCCCGCCGTTGTCAGGAACCTCTATATCCCAGCTCGCCGGCCGCTGCGGGTAGGCCGTCAACAGCGTCCGATAGATCGCCTCGTAAGAGGGAGGCCTCGCTGTCGGTGCGACGTGTTCTATCGTCGGGTGCAGCCAGCTATCGATCTGCAGGTAGAACACCAACACGCTGCCGGTCAGGCCCATCAGTACGAACAGCGCACCAGCGGTGAGCCCGAGATAAAGGTGTATTCGCCGCAACCATCGGCGCTGCGAGCCCGGTGCGCTCATGTCGCGCTCTACGCGGCCCGCCGGCGCGTTCATGGGTTCGCCGTCAGTGAGGTCCAAGCGCTCGTCCACACAGGCCGCCGTCTGGTCCTCACGCAATGGCGTCGTCGGCACCGTCCTCTGCCGGGCTGCCGCGATCGTAGAGCGCCTTCCACGGAGCGAGGCACTCAGCGCCCAGGCGCTGTGCCAGTCGTCGCAGGGTGATGCGTGCCTGCGCGCGCGCCCGCCGACTCGTGGGCCAGGCATAGCTGGCGGGATCTACCCCGCCGATGACGGCGGTTTCCGTCGCGGTCGACGTCGCCTTGTCTTCGTCCAGGCCGAATCGCTCGAGCAGCCATCGGAACTGCTCGTCCGCGCGAGCATCGAAGGGGTGCCGTGCACCCTGTGCATCTCGCCACGGCGAGGGCGGATGCAGCGTCAGCACCGGCTGCAGGCCCGGGGGAATCGCCGCATTGGCGCTGAAGGAGCGCCCGCTCGCCAGCAGCCTCGGCAACAGGTGCGTGTGCGGCCCGCTCGGGCTGCGGCCACCCGGCGGAGGAATCGCCGTATAGACCTCGATGCGGCCGAGCGGAGAGCTCGCGATGCGGGTTGGGCTCATCTGTGCCATGAGCGCGCGCGCGGATGCGCCGTCCGGGCCGAAAAGCGACTTGCCTTCTACTGCGCGCAGCGTGTTGATCAGCGTGGGATCGGCGGTCCGTACGGAGAGGCTCACATGACCGCTACCCACGCCGAGGTCGAACAGCAGGGCCGTGCCCTGCGGGCGTTGCAAGGGCTGCTGATCCGTGCCGGTGCACAGCACCACGCCTCTGGACCGCTCATTCGAGGCCGGCAGGCAGAATGCGAGCGTGTGACCCCAGGTTTCCCCATCCGAGGAGAGCGTCTCGTAGGCAACGGGCAGGGCGTAGTGCTGTGTACGCAGGCCAATACCCCCACGGGCTGTGACACATTGCTGCCAACCGCTCTGCTGGGCGCATTCCGTTGGCTCATCGGCATCGCGCCGAAATTCGGCGATGGCGCCAAAAGTGCCGATGCTCCAGCCATTGGCGGTATCGGTCAGGGCGCTGGAAAGCAGTGCCTCAAGCATAAAATATACGTACGGCGCGACCGCGGCGATCCCTCGCCTGGCGCCGTCCCGTGGTCGGTGCGCCGACGTCCCAGAGACCTCCGCCCTCGAAGCTGAGGGCTGCGCCAATGCGGCTCGTATTGCCCGCCATGGCTACCTCGCTCGGAGCGCCGGAGCGTCTGCTCGACTCGGGTGCAGCATTGCCGGCTGGATCGGCAGACAGGCAGTCCTCTGACGAGGCCCCGGCGGCCCGCCATCCCCCGAACGCGCGGATGCACACTCTGGCCATGGCCATCTTCATCTGTCTGGAGGCTATTGCCACGGCTCTCGGACTCACGATCTACGCGGCCGATCCATTTGGGTTCGTGCACCCGCGGGTCGCGCTGGCATCGGTCCTGACCATGATCGGGATCGCCATCGTGGCACGCATCCTGCCCCCACTGCGCAGGCACGTGTCGTGGACGCGCTCGGTCGAAGTCGTGGCGTTGTTCTTGTATGCGACGTTGATGACCGTTTCGATGGGCGCAGCCAACAGTCCATTTATAGCGCTCTACGCGCTGGCGCTGCTCGCGTCGGCGTTGCTGTGGGAGCCGTGGCCGGTGGTTGCGTTGGCGATTCTGACATTCGGTTTCACATTCCTGCAGACCGATTATCTGGATCTGATGGACGAAATGCCGTTGTTCGCCATCGCCGTGGTCCTGTTCAATGCGCTGCTGCCGGCGGCGG
Organism: Gammaproteobacteria bacterium; assembly: GCA_030038755.1. Taxonomy (GTDB): domain Bacteria; phylum Pseudomonadota; class Gammaproteobacteria; order Steroidobacterales; family Steroidobacteraceae; genus FEN-1191. The sequence continues at coordinate 563 of JASHSK010000264.1, read as the reverse complement.
TCGCGGCCGCCATCATCGCCAAAGTGCGCGTACTCTTGATCACTGCGCGCGACGATCGCAATTCGACGGGCCAGTAGCCGCTATCGCCATCGCCCCAATGGCTGCCGAATAACGGCACTGCCGAACGAGGGAAATCAAGTCTGCCGCGTATAAGAGGACGAACGGGTCTGCCTGCGGCAAGGTGTGTGTGCCTTTGTCGCGAGTGACAGGCCTACAAGGAGTGTTCATGAAGTCCCTGCTCAAGAGCAATGTGATGTACTGGATCATCGTTTGCATGGCCTCGTGCCTGCTGCTGACCGGCTGGTCAGTGGCGGTCAAGAACCTGATCAACGGAACGACGGTTGTGTCGTAACGGCGGTGTGACGGTGAGTGGCGTGCAAGTCAGGCGCGTACTGGTGTGATCGAGCAGGTGCATACACCCTCCTAGACCTCTCGATTCTGGAGGCCTCGCGTTGCGAGGCCTCATTTTTTGAGGGGTCTGCTAACGAGGACGGCTGGCAGAGCGATCTCGGCAGGACTCTCGTGAATCAGCGGCTTAGCGGTCCCCGTGGCCGCTGGGGGCG
>JASHSK010000263.1 GCA_030038755.1 Gammaproteobacteria bacterium | reverse complement strand
GGCGGGGAGCCCGGTGGCGGCGACGGCGGCGGCAATGGCTCGGTACTCATCGGCGCGTGCACGATAGCGGCTCGGGATGCAGGACGGCAAATACTTACAGGCCGGTCGGCGCTGTCCTACGCAAAAGGCTGTCGCCCCGAACCGCCAAAGCGCGCTACTGTCCGCAGAGCCATGAGGCGAAGAACCTAGAAAACGGCGCCGTGGCTGCATCCGAACAGGCCGGTGAGGCCGGCAACAGCGCCGAATACATGTCGGGGGGACCTGACCCGCAGCGCCGGCGGCTGCTGCGAAGCGCCACCGCGGCTCTGGCCGCCGTCGGAGCGGGATTGACCGCGGTCCCATTCATCGAGTCGTGGGAGCCCAGCGAGCGCGCACGCGCACTCGGTGCCCCGGTCGAGATCGATATCGGCGCTCTGAAACCCGGTACTCTGCTGACGACCCAGTGGCGACAAAAGCCGCTCGTCGTGCTGCGCCGCTCCGCGGAGCAACTCGCCGAGCTGCCCAGGCTGAACGATCGACTCAAAGACCCGCTGTCGCGTCAGCCGCAGCAGGCTCCCGATCTGGCGCACTGGAGCCCCATCCAGCGCTCGATCAACCCCGAGTACCTGGTGATCGTGGATGTCTGCACGCACCTGGGATGTACGCCGCAATACCGATCCGAGGCCAACGCCGGTTCGCTCGGGCCGAGCTGGCCGGGAGGATTTTTCTGCCCGTGCCATGGCTCGCGCTACGACCTCGCCGGGCGCGTCATGGACGGCTCGCCGGCGCCGCTGAATCTACCGGTGCCCCCGCACTACTACCGCACCCCCACCGTGATCGTCGCCGGCGATCTGGCGAACGGCGCGGAATCCAACTGGAGTCCGGAGCAGTGGTAAGGGCACCCGCGGCGTAGCGGCCCGGCCGCGCGCAGGGCACGGCGACGCCCGAGCACAGGCTCGCGGGGACGCAACGGCACACGAGCGGCGCCGTTCGAGCATAATTGCCGCCCGCCGCGCCAGCCGGGCGCGTCCCGCGGAGTGCCCCTTGCACGACATTCACACGCCTGCCGACGTGCTCTTCATCCTGCTCGGCGCCGTCCTGATCCTGGCGATGCACGCCGGCTTTGCCTTCCTGGAGCTCGGGACGGTGCGACGCAAGAACCAGGTCAATGCGCTGGTGAAGATCCTGAGCGACTTTGCCGTCTCGACGCTGGCGTACTTCCTGTTCGGCTACGGCATCTCCTACGGCGTGCACTTCTTCGCGCCGGCCAGCGCACTGTCGCGCGGCCACGGTTATGAGCTGACGCGCTTCTTCTTCCTGCTGACCTTCGCGGCCGCCACGCCGGCGATCGTCTCGGGCGGCATCGCCGAGCGCGTGCGCTTCTATCCGCAGCTGCTCGCCACCTTCCTGGTGGTCGGCTTTCTCTATCCGCTGTTCGAGCATCTCGCCTGGAACGATGGTTGGGGCGTCCAGGACTGGCTGCAGCATCATTTCGGAGCGCCGTTTCACGACTTCGCCGGCTCGGTGGTGGTCCATGCCTTCGGCGGATGGATTGCGCTGGCGGCGGTGCTGCTGCTCGGTCCACGGCACGATCGCTACTCGCGCTCCGGACGCGTTGCGGCGCACCCGCCCTCCAGTATCCCGTTCCTTGCGCTCGGCGCCTGGATCCTCGTGGTCGGCTGGTTCGGCTTCAACGTCATGAGCGCCCAGACGCTCGAGCGCATTTCGGGTCTGGTGGCGATGAACTCGCTGATGGCGATGGCCGGCGGCACGCTCGCCGCGCTGCTCGTCGGCCGCAACGATCCCGGTTTCGTGCACAACGGCCCGCTCGCCGGTCTGGTCGCGATCTGCGCCGGCTCGGATGTCATGCACCCGCTGGGCGCGCTGGTCACCGGCGCGGTGGCCGGAGCGCTGTTCGTGCGGCTGTTCACGCTGACGCAGAACCGCTGGCGCATCGACGATGTGCTCGGCGTGTGGCCGCTGCACGGGCTGTGCGGGGCGTGGGGCGGCATCGCGGCGGGCATTTTCGGCAGCACCGCCCTGGGCGGTCTGGGAGACGTGAGCATCGTCTCGCAGCTGCTCGGCACACTCACGGGGGTCCTCATCGCGTTCTGTGGCGGTGCGCTCATCTACGCAGCCATCAAGCTCTCCGTGGGGCTGCGGCTGAGCCAGGAGGAGGAGTACAACGGCGCGGACCTGAGCATCCATCGCATCGCGGCCACGCCCGAGCCGGAGACGCGCTGAGCGCCGCCGCGCTGAGCGCCGCCCTTGAAAATCGCGGTGTCGCTCGCACCGGCGGCCGGGCCGCACGCGTACTGCCTCGGGGAGGTAAAATCGGTCCATCGGCTCCTCGCCCCATGAGACATGGGCGGAAGGCGTGACCATGAATACATTCGACGCCGGCAAGGCCCCCGTCCGCAACGTCTACGACGCGGATGTGCCCCCCAACCTGCTCAATTTCATGCTCCGGAGCTGGAACCCCAGGCCCCGCAAGCTCCCGAAGGTCATCCCCAGCGCTGCGGCCTTCCTCGGGCGGCGCCAGCGTCTGTCCCAACGCTTTCCCGGCGAAGTGCTGGTCGTCCCAACCGGCCATCGCAAGGTGCGCGCGAACGACACCTACTACCCCTTTCGTCCGGGCACCGACTTCTATTACCTGACCGGCGTATTCGAACCGGATTGCGTTCTCGTGTTGCTGCCGCAGGGCAAGACGCACGAGCAGGTGTTGTTCGTCGAACCCAATCCCGGCAAGACCGACGCCACGTTCTTCACCGACCGCATCAACGGCGAGCTCTGGGAAGGCTATCGCCCCGGGGTACCGGAGAGCCAGGCGCGCTACGCCATCACCTGCCGGGCGCTGCCGGAGCTGCCATCGACACTGACCGCGGCTCTGGCAATCCCCGACAGTCGCGTGCGGATTCTGCGCGGCCTGTCGGAAAGAACCGAGGGCCAATTGGCGGCTGACGCGGGCGAGCGGCTCGAGCGCGACCGGGAACTGGCGAGCTTCCTGTCCGAGATGCGCCTGATCAAGGACGCGGACGAGGTGCGGGCGCTGCAAAGCGCGGTGCTCGCGACCAGGCGCGGCTTCGAGGATGTCATCGCACGTCTCAGGACGGCGCGCAGCGAGCGGGAGCTGGAGGGCGTGTTCTGGACGCGCGCCCGCATGGAGGGCAACGAGGTGGGCTACACCTCGATCGTCGCCGCAGGCAGCCATGCCTGCACGCTGCACTGGAAGAAGAACGACGGTGCCATCCGCCGGGACGATCTGCTGTTGCTCGACGCCGGTATCGAGGGAAATTCGCTCTACACCGCCGATATCACGCGCACCTTCCCGATCTCCGGAAAATTCACGCCCGCACAGCGCGCCATCTACGGGATCGTGCTCGAGGCCCAGCGCGCCGCCCTGAAGATCGTCAAGCCGGGGAACGACTTCATGGCGCCCAACAAGGCGGCGATGGCGGTGATTGCGCACGGCCTTGCGCGTCTGGGAATCCTGCCGATGAGCGCCGAGGAAGCGCTGCGCGAGGAGAATCAGTTCTATCGTCGCTACTCACTGCACAACGTGAGTCACATGCTCGGCCTGGACGTCCACGATTGCGCCCAGGCGCGTGCCGAGAACTACAAGTACGGCAAGCTCGAGCCGGGCATGGTGCTCACCGTCGAGCCCGGGCTGTACTTCCAGGTCGACGATCTCACGGTGCCGGCAAAATATCGTGGCATCGGCGTGCGCATAGAAGACGATGTGCTGGTGACGGACAAAGGCTGCCGCGTCCTGTCTTCCAGCCTGCCGCGCGAGGCCGATGCCGTGGAGCAGTGGATGCGCTCGGTGTGGGCGCAGGGTAAAGCGCGGCAAACCCGCAAGGTGCGCAGAGCGCCATCGTCCCGGTAGCGCCGGTTGCCGTTGCGACGCGCTGAGGCGCGCCGATAATCGGCCCGTGCCGGTTGACGCAGGTACTCCCCGCGATATCACAGCACAGCGTACCCCGAGATGCCTGCGACCAAACCCTACGCTGACGCCTGTGACCGCAACCGGGATCCGATCCTCGAGGTACTCGAGCACCATTTTGCCGACCGGCACCATGTGCTGGAAGTCGGCAGTGGGACGGGACAGCACGCGGTATATTTTGCCGCGGCGTTGCCGCAGCTCATCTGGCAGACATCGGATCTGGCGCCTAACCTGCCGGGGCTGCGCCTGTGGATCGAGGGGGCTCAGCTGCCCAATCTCCCGGAGCCGCTCGCACTCGATGTCTTTGCAAACTGGCCCTCGCTGCGATTTGACGCCGTATTCACCGCCAATACCCTGCACATCATGAGCTGGGAGGCGGTTCGTGCCCTGTTCTCCCGGCTGCCCACGGCACTGGCGGACGACGGCATACTCGCGGTCTACGGGCCCTTCAACTACGACGGCCGGTTCACCAGTGCCAGCAACGCCGCGTTCGATGCCTCGCTGAAACGTCGCGCCCCGCAGATGGGAATTCGCGATTTCGCCGCCGTCGATGAGCTGGCGCGATCCGTCGGGCTGCGTCTGGTGGAGGATCGAGCGATGCCGGCGAACAATCGCACGCTGGTGTGGCAGCGACCTTTTGACGCCCCGGGGACGGCGTAAGGCACTCAGCGGCTTCGCGATCTCAGGCAGGCGCAGCCGGGCCGACCCTGCCGAACAGCCCGGCAGCGCACACCCGGCCTCCCTTGCACGCCACCGGTCCGTGTGTTATATACTGAACCGTATGGTTCAGTATCCACGGACCCGCGTCGACGCCTCGTTCGCCGCGCTCTCGGACCCCACGCGACGCGGCGTTCTGGAGCAGCTCGGACGTGCGGACGCTTCAATCACCGACCTCGCCGGGAAGTTCCACATGACCCTCACGGGCATGAAGAAGCATGTCGGCGTCCTGGAACAGGCGGGACTGGTCACCACGCAGAAGGTCGGGCGCGTGCGGACCTGCAAGCTCGGTCCGCGCCGACTCGAGGAAGAGGCGGCATGGATCGAGAGGTACCGCCAGCTGTGGGACGCACGCTTCGACGAGCTGGACAGGGTTGTCGAGGAGCTGAAACGGGAAGAGAAAGTCGCCGGGCGCAAAAAGCAATAGTGAGTCTGCAGCCATGAAGAACCGCACCGCGGTGGAACGGAAGTCCGAGCGCGAGCTGCTCGTGACGCGAACTTTCAACGGCCCGGCGCGCATCGTGTTCGAGGCGTGGACCAGGCCCGAGCTGCTCAAGCGTTGGTGGGCACCGAAGTCGACGGGCGTGTTGCTGCTTTCCTGCGAGGCGGACGTTCGCGTCGGGGGCAGGTACCGCCTCGAATTCGGCCACGAGGGCTCAAAGCCCATGGTGTTCTTCGGCAGGTACCTCGAAGTGATACCGTACTCGCGCCTCGTCTGGACTAACGACGAAAGTGACGACGGCGCCGTCACGACGGTGACCTTCGAGGAAAAGGACGGCAGGACTCTGCTGGTCATGCACGAACTCTATCCCTCGAGGGAAGCGCTCGACGGTGCCATCGCCGGGATGGAGGGTGGGATGCCGGAGACGTTCGAGCAACTGGAAGAGCTGCTCGTCACTCTGGGCGCGAGCGTGGGACGGTCGTGAAGTCGTCGAGCTCGCCGCTGGGATCGCTGGTCCCTGGGGCTGGTATGCTGTGGCGCTCTTCCCCTGCTGAACAGCGAGAGACCTACCGGTGCGGATCATCAAAATCGCCATCGCCCTGTTGCCGGTCGTGCTGATCGCTGGCGGCTACTCCCGGGAAGTGCGCTCCGATACCCGGCGCGCCGGGGCTGCTCCCGCACTGACGCTGGCGACGGCGGATCAGCTCGTGAGAAGCGCGAGCTCGGGCCAGTATCACGCCCTGCGCGTGTTCCAGGGGCCGCATGGCCTGACCGGAGTGGTCGTGCAGACCGCAGACACGCCTCCTTCGACGTCCGTGGTCTGGATCAGTCCGGATGACGCGGCAATCATCTCCGGCACGCTCTTCGATGCCGGCGCCACCGACCTGAATCAGGCCGCCCTCATGGATCTGGGATTCCGGCTTCGTCCGGCGCAGTCGCTGCAACGGGCCAGTGTCGCCGCGGCGCACCCGCTGGTGGCGGGCAGCGCAGGTCCGGTCCTGACGGCTTTCATTGATGCGAACTGCATCTACTGCCACCTGCTGTATCGGCAGCTCATGCCGTACGTGTCCAACCGCAAAGTCAGGGTCCGGTTCGTGATGGTGGGGATCATCAAGCCGGACAGCAACGCTCGGGCCATCGCCATCCTGTCATCGGGCGATCCGCTGGCGGCGCTGAAGCGCGATCAGGATGCGTTCGACACCGCGGCTGAGGAGGGAGGCTTCCCCATCCAGGGTACTCCGCGCTCGCCCATCGCCGCCTCCGCGGTGACGGCCAACAATGCGCTCCTCTCCAAGAGCGGCATCGACGGAACGCCGGCCTTTCTCTATTGCAGCAAATCCAAGGGCGCCGTTCAGCAGCTGATCGGGCTGCCACAGGATCTGCCGCAGTTCCTGGCCGATCTGTCCACCGACCCTGCCCGGGAGTGCCGGACGACCTCTGAGTGATATTCACCCAGGGTTCTGCACCAGCCAGTTACCGATATTCCGGCCCGTCGGCACATTTGAAATTTTTGTTCAACAGGTTGTCCAACTGCGCCGCCGCGGCCACCAGGTTCGTCTTGTTCCTGGCCGACAGCTTGGGGCCGAAGTCCGCCTGTAGCCTGCTGCGCAGCATCCCGCGCTGCTGGCAGGTGATGGACAGGCGGCTCACATGTCCGTGTTTGTCCGGACGAGGATCGACGAGCGCTGCGAATACCAGCGTACTGGTCTGCAAAAGGCCCTTGTCCGTCGATTCAAGCGCGGCTCGCAGTTTCGGTATCTCGACAGCCATGCTGCTGTAATCCACTCCGTATCTGGGTCCGGCGATAAACGCGCCGGCGATATCGGACATGCTTCCGAGGATGCGCATTTTCTGTTCATATAATCGCGCCACCAGGCTCGGTACGGAGTCGAGCTGGTGTCCAAAGGCGGCGTCCAATATGAGATGCGTATTGTTCAGCAGATACACGTCTTCGCTCAACGCGAATCGCATGGCCGCCGCGTATTGCACCACGGACGCATACGGATTTCCGTCTGCCGCGTGGTTCTCGGAATCCGCCTGAGCCTGCAGGCTCTCCTGCTCCGCCAACTCCCGCACGTACTCCTGCGCGAACTGCAGGGGCAGCATGTCTTGCGCGACGGACGGGCCGGGTTCTACGGGTGGCGATGATTGCGCGGCCGTCCACGGAAAAAGCAATGAAGCCGCCAGGATTGCAGCAATCCGTTGAGCGGTATCGGTATCCGAAGTCACGGTGCCGGCTCCTGCGCCTGGAATCGCTGCTCGAGTCTACAACGACCCGGGCGCAGCGGCAGTTCCTGACCGGTGGAGCCGGAAACTTCCTGCCATGTCCGCAACAGCCGCGATTTCCGCGTGCGACCCCACCGCGGCTGCCCGCACGCTGCCACCGTGCAGACAAATGGCCGCCCTGCGCCATACGGCGCACGAATGGCTGAACGGGACGGCCGCGCCGCGGTTACTGCTGCGGCGGTGCCTGGTCGGGATTGGGATTGGGCCGGCGCGCCGGCAGTTTGCTCATCGCGGTCTTGCAATCCGCCCCGAGCTTGTCGTTATTGGCCCGCAGGCACGCGAATACCTGGCGGCCCTGCTTGTCAGAGCACAGGCTCTGAATTTCGGCGGTACAGGCCTGCCGCGCTGCTGCCACTGCAGGATTCGGCCCCTGTTGGGCCGCGGCGATACCGCTGGCCAATACGAGCGACATCCCCAAAAATCTGATATGAGCCTTCATTGTTTTTCCTTCCTGATTGCTCGCCTGCCACTGAGCGACCGACGCATCAAACAGATCGATCTACTCTATCTCACCGGCGAAATTGTACCTGCGCGTGCAGACACAGTGCCGTCAAGCGTCGTCAAGTCATGTCAAGCGATCGCGCGCACGGACGGGCTGCAGGGCGTGTCCATCGCCGCCGATTTTCAGTCGTCGCCGCGCCGGCCGCGCCCGGCGCGGCGCTCGTCGTCCGAGCGTGCACTGTGAAAGCCCGTGTCATCGGAGCTGCGGCGAGGCCCGGCGCGGCGGTCCGTGTAGTGACGGTAGACGCACTGGCACTTGTTGGCGCTTGGGCAGTCCGGCAGCGGCAGTTGTGGCGCCTCGGATGACAGAAAACGCCGTTCGCGCAGCGCCACGGCCAGTTCGCAGGCCGCGCCTCGCGGCACGATACTGACTGCATGCCAGGGTTGTTTGGAAGAGCGCCCCGACGAGCGTGCCATATCCGGGCGCCCCTTCCATGGTGATTCATCCCTGAGCGCCAGGTCGACAGCCTATCGGCGGCGCCTCTCCAGGGTCAACTGCGCCGCGGTCAGGGATCGTCAGGCATTGTCAGGGGGCGTCTACCTCCCTCGCGACCTCTCACCGCAAGGGATGTGTCGATCTCTCCACCCGCTCGGCGCACTGGCGCGGGCCAGTCGCCGGTATCACAATCGCCCCAAGGGAATGGGGGGAACTCCAATGACGGAAGCTGCTGTCTCGGGAGCGGGCGTCGGCCCCTATGGTCTGCTGGCGCGCGAGCGCACGCTGGCGACCGCACGATTCAATCGCTGGCTCGTGCCGCCGGCGGCGCTGGCCATCCACTTGTGCATCGGCATGGCGTACGGCTTCAGCGTGTTCTGGCTGCCCATGAGCCACCTGCTGCCGGCCGCGCCGGCCTGCACGCACGGATTTCTGGCCGAGCTGGGCGCCACGGACTGCAACTGGTCCGTCGCCGATGTCACGCATCTCTTCGAGACCTTCATCGCAATGCTGGGCATCTCTGCGGCGATCTGGGGCGGCTGGCTCGAGCACGCCGGCCCACGCAAGTCCGGCCTCATCGCCGCGCTATGCTGGGGTGGCGGCCTGGTGCTGGCGGGCTACGGTGTGTCGATCCACCGGCTGTGGCTCGTCTATCTCGGTGGGGGACTGATCGGCGGGATCGGCCAGGGTCTCGGGTACATCACCCCGGTCTCGACGCTGATCAAGTGGTTTCCGGACCGTCGCGGTATGGCGACCGGATTCGCGATCATGGGCTACGGGGGCGGAGCGATGATCGGCTCGCCGCTTGCGGTGTGGCTCATGGCGCGTTTTGGGACTGGCGGAACCTCCGGTGTCGCCGCCACGCTGGCCGTCATGGGTACGCTGTACTTCGTGGCGATGAGTCTGGGCGCGTTCGGTTTCCGCGTTCCCCCGCGCGGCTGGCAGCCCTTGCCGGCTGCGGCTGGCCGCAGCAGTGGCAGCCCGCGCGCGGGAATGCGCGGCGGCATGATCAGCGCCGGCCACGTGCACCTGAACATCGCCTGGCGCACCCCGCAGTTCTGGCTCATCTGGGGAGTGCTGTGTCTGAACGTCACGGCGGGCATCGCCGTGATCGCCATGGCCAGCCCAATGCTGCAGGAGGTGTTTGGGGGACGGCTGCTGGGACTGGATGCCCGCGCCGTGCTGGGTGAGGCGCAGAAGGCGGCCATCGTGGCGGCCGCGGCGGGCCTGGTCGGTCTGATCAGCCTGTTCAACAGCCTCGGTCGCCTCTTCTGGGCGTCTGCTTCCGATTACCTCGGCCGCAAGAACACCTACTACGTGTTCTTCCTCGCCGGCATCGCGCTGTACGCGCTGCTGCCGACCTGGGGTCACCTGGGACTGGCGTCGCTGTTTGTGATCTCGGTGTGCATCATCATCTCGATGTACGGCGGCGGCTTCGCGACGCTGCCGGCATACCTGGCGGACATCTTCGGCACGCAGATGGTCGGAGCGATCCACGGACGCCTGATCACCGCCTGGTCGGTGGCCGGCGTGGTCGGCCCGGCGCTGATCGCGCAGTTGCGCGAAGCCCAGCTACGCGCCGGCGTGGCGAGCAATCTGGCTTACGATCGCACGCTCTACATCATGGCGGCCCTGCTGTTCCTCGGTTTCATCTGCAACCTGTTCGTGCGGCCGGTGCATCCGAGGCATCACATGAGCGAGGAGCAGCTCACGCGCGAACGCTCCCTGCAACGCGAGGCCGGAGCCGCCGACACCGCAGGGGCGGCGCGCGGCACCTTCGGAGCGCTCGGAGCCGTCGCCTGGCTCGCGGTGGGCGTTCCGTTCCTGATCGGCCTGTACATCGCGCTCGACAAGGCGGTCGCGCTATTCTGAGGCACGACCCGCCGTCGCTCGCTCAGGCCGGCGGCGTGGCGGCGGCGGTCAGATCCTGCGGCACCAGCTGGCCGAAGCGTCCGGCGTTGAAATCCTCGATGGCCTGCAGGATCTCGCTGCGTGAGTTCATCACGAACGGACCATAGCCCACGATCGGCTCGTCCAGAGGCTCGCCGCGCAGCAGCAGCGCCATGGCATCACCCCCCTCGGCACGCAGCACGATCTCTCCGGCCTGACGGTCGAACTCTACGAGCTGGGCCTCGCCGGCCGCTTGCTCACCGCCGATACGCACCGTTCCCTGCAGCACCACCAGCGCCACCGTATGGCCGGCCGGAAATGACAGGCGCAGCTCCCGCTCGCCGGCGAGCCGCAGATCCCATACATCCATGGGCGTGAACGTGCGCGCCGGGCCGCGGCGGCCTGCATACTCGCCGGCGATGACTCGCAGCGTCCCGGCTCCATCCGCAAGCGGGATCACGGGAATGTCGCTCTTGAGCAGCGTCTGGTAGGTCGGTGGGGCCATCTTGTGACGCGCCGGCAGGTTGACCCACAGCTGCACCATGTGCAACCGGCCGCCGCTACGCGCGAACTGCTGCGAGTGAAACTCCTCGTGCACGATGCCCGCTCCGGCGGTCATCCACTGCACGTCACCGGGGCCGATGCGCCCACCCGCGCCCGTGGAGTCACGGTGCTCGACCTCGCCCTCGTACACCACGGTGACCGTTTCGAACCCGCGATGCGGATGCTCGCCGACTCCGCGACGCGCGTGCGTCGGGGTGAACTCCGCTGGTCCTGCGTAATCGAGCAGCAGAAACGGGCTGAGCTGCCGGCCGTGATCGCCATAGGTGAACAACGATCGCACCGGAAAGCCATCACCAACCCAGTGCCCGGACGGGGGGTCATAGACATTCAGGACGCGCTTCATGCTGGGGTCCTCCGGTAAGACGCACGCCGGGCGGCCGATGGGGCCTGCCTCGGGCCGTTGCGCTATTGTGGGGTCGATTGCGCTGTTTGCAACGCCGCCCGCGTGTCCGGCCTCCCCCGCGTTGTCTCCCTCGCGCTGCCTCTCCCGCGCTGCCTCTCCCGCGTTGCGGGCCGGCTCAGGGCTGATCCGCGTAGGCCTGCTGTACCGAGTGCGGCAGGTTCTGCAGGGTCTGCCAGCCGGGATATTTCTGCATGAAATCCGCCTGGATCTGCCGCCCGGCCGCCGCGGCGGCGACGCCCTGGGCCTTCAGTGCCGAGGCACGCGTCTGCAGATCCACCAGAAAGGCGCGATCCTGTGCGATGAGCGACTCGCCGCCGAAGCCACCGTGATCGGGGATAATGATCTGCGGATGCAGCTTCGCTACCTCATCGAGCACCGCGATCCATTGCCGCGGGCTGCAGGTCGCGCAGGTGAAGTTGGGGGACACCTCGTTCTGCACGACATCACCCGGTATGAGCACACTGTCCTCCGGGACGAAGGTGAGCTCGTCACCCTGGGTATGGGCAGCGCCAAAGTACAACAGCCGCGCGTGCACGCCGCCCAGATCCAGCTCGGCGGCGCGATCGAAGAGGACATCCGCCCTGCCCGCGCTCGCGCCCGCGAGCAACGCCTTCCACTGCGCCGAGATTCTCGCGAACTGGGCAATCATGCGGTTGCCATCCGCGTCCAGCTCGACCTGCTGCGCGCGGTTGCGGATCACGATCGTGTCGGGCGGAAAGCCGCTCTGACCGGACGCGTGTTCGGGATGATAGTGCGTCGTGGTCAGATACAGCCGCTGCTCGCGACCGGCCAGCCTGCGCGCCACGCGCGCCAGAACCTCGCCGTTGCGCCTGCCCAGACCCGTGTCGACCACCAGCGTCGCCTTCTGCCCGACGATGATGCCGACGTTGGGAAAGCCCTTGATGACGTAGACGTGCGTTGAGACCTGCTCGACCGCGTTCTCCGGCAACACCGCATTGGTGTTGATGGGTTGCGGCGCGAAGGAGATCGGGAACGATGCAGCGGACGCCTGGAACGCCGGTTCGCTGCCGAGCAGGGCGGCGGCCAGGATTGCCATCGCGATCAGTCCGATCGCCGCTCGCCGCTTTGGAAGCCATCGATCGCCCGGACGCATCGCGCTCTCCCCGCCCCGGTATTTGAGCGATCGCGCCGCCAGGGAAACGGCATCGACGGTCGCAGCCGTGGCAGCACGCCGTTATGTGAACAGTATAGCCAAGCCGCCGCACGGCAGTTCGCTATATGACATTAGTAATTCTGTATAACAATATGTTTACAAACACATTTTATTCAGTCGTGGGCCGACCATCGACCATCCATTGCGCTGCATCCCCTGGGTCGCCCCCTCTGCCGCCCGGCCTGTCGTCCCGTCTGCCGCGTATCCGGAGATTGACGGATCCCACATTCCTGCTGCTCACAGTCATCCGTCGCCCAGCCGCCGCGTTGAGCAGGCAGCACACGACAGTCGAGGCGGTCATGCGAGCTCACGCGATGCCGATCCGATTTACCACTTCCAGGACGCTGCTCGTCGCACTGTCCGTCAGCTGCCTGATGCTGCTCGCGCTGGTGAGATCTGCGCCCGCTCGCGCCAATGCGCTCGATGATGCACAGGTGCTGCGCGAGGGCGGCTGCGGGGGATTGCAGCCCGCACGCGATCCGCTACGCCATAGCGGTCGGCTGGACAGGGCCGCTGCATTCTGGGCCGCCGGCAACTCCCTTGCCGAGGCCGCCCAACGCGCCGGCTATGCGGGCGGGCATCTCGTCGGTATCCATATCACGGGCGACGACGACGCGGCCCTGCAACACCTGCGACACAGCGAATGCGGCGTCCTGATGAATCACGATCTGACCGATGCCGGATTCTATCGTCGCGGTCGAAGCGCCTGGCTCATGCTCGCCTCCACCTATGTCATGCCGCGCGGCGGGCGTTTGCCGGATACCGCCGGTTCGCCCGGCTTCGCCGCGCGTGTGCTTGCCCTCGTGAACGCTGTTCGCGCGCGCGGCACCTCGTGTGGCCGGCGCACGTTCGGGCCAACCACACCCGTACACCTTTCCACGACGCTCCAGCAGGTCGCCGACGGCCACGCCCGCGATATGGCTGAGCACGTTTACTTCGAACATCAGGACCTCGCGGGGCGCACACCCGCGGACCGCGTGCGCGCGGCCGGCTATCGCGAACAGCTCGTGGGCGAGAATATCGCCTTCGGTCCGGCGTCCCCCGCCGAGGTGGTCCGCGGTTGGCTCCACAGCACCGGCCATTGCGAAAACATCATGGATCCACGCTTCGCCGAGATGGGCATCGCGTACGCCGTCGGACCGGCGCCAGAAGGCTCCAGCGGCACCGGACTGTACTGGGTGCAGGACCTCGTCGACCCCAGGTGAGTGCTGCGGCGTGAATCGAACGGGACCGTAGAAATCCCGCCTCATGCTATTGTGGCGCAGCCGCCCTGCGACGGTGCGGCTTCGACCGAATCGCGGGTGTGAAACCAGTGACCCACTCCAACGAAGCTTCCCGGCCATCCGAGCGCTACCGGATCTTTGCGGTGCGCTACGGCCACCTGGAGCGGCGCTCGAGCGACAACTTTCTCGGCGGCGATCCGCACGACACCCCCATGCCGCTCGACTATTTCGTCTGGGCCATCGTCGGGGAAGCGCGTGTATTCGTCGTGGACACGGGCTTCGATGCGGCGGTGGGCCAGAAGCGCGGGCGCACCCTCGTGCGCCCCGTCGTCGAAGGCCTGCAGCGCATCGGCGTCCGTCCCGAGGTGGTCGAGGACGTGATCATCACACACATGCACTACGATCACGCCGGCAATCTCGGGCTCTTCCCGCGCGCACGCTACCACCTGCAGGATCGCGAGATGGCCTTCTGCACCGGCCGCTGCATGTGCCATCCGGCACTCGCTCATGCCTTCGAATCCGCCGACGTGCAGGCCATGGTGGGCCACGTATTCGAGCGGCGCGTGCAGTTTCACGATGGCACTTGTGCGCTCACGTCGGGATTGAGCGTGCACTGGGTCGGTGGCCATACCGCAGGGCTGCAGGTCGTGCGCGTGTACACCGCGCGGGGCTGGGTGGTACTCGCCTCGGACGCCGCGCACTTCTACGCGAACCTCGAGCAGGGCCGGCCGTTCCCGATCGTTTACAACGTCGCTGACATGCTCGAGGCCTGGGGCAGCGTGCGCCGCCTGGCGGCCTCCGAGCAACACGTGGTACCGGGACACGATCCGGCTGTCCTGCAGCGTTACGCTCCGTTTGAGCGTAATACGGAGGGCTGGATCGTGCGGCTCGACGTCGAGCCGCACTGAGCTGGAGTGCGAAAGCAGTGTTGTCGAAAGAGCTCGAGTCGTGTCTCAACCAGGCCTTCCATCAGGCGCGCGGCGCGCGCCATGAGTCCCTCACCGTCGAGCACCTGTTGCTCGCCATCCTGGATGCACCCAGGGTTCGCGAGGTGCTGGAAGGCTGCGGCGCGGACCTCGGGCGGCTGGGCACCGAGCTGCGCCACCACGTGCAGACCAACACCCCGCGCCTTCTTCCGGAAGAGCAGCGCGAAGTGCAGCCCACACTGGGGTTCCAGCGCGTACTGCAGCGGGCCGTATTCCACGTGCAGTCCAGCGGCAACAAGGAGGTCGGGGTCGTCAATGTACTGGTGGCGATCTTCAGCGAGAAGCAGAGCCACGCGGTGTTCCTGCTGTCACGCGAGCACGTGACACGCCTGGATGTGGTCAACTACGTCAACTCCGGGCTGCGCGCCGACAAATCCGCACGCGCAGACGCGCCAGGGCCCACGCAGGGCACGCAGGCCGCGCAGGAGGCCACCACCGGACCGCAGCCCGCGGCCACGCCGGCGCACGCGCAGCCCCCCTGGCGCATCGGCTTCGTGGGCGTCGGCATGATGGGCGCACCGATGGCGCGCCGCCTGCTGCAGGCCGGCCATGAGCTGTACGTCGCCGACACCGACGCGGCGCGTGTGAGCGCGTTCACGGACGGCGCAGGGGCCCGCCGCCTCGAGCCGCCGGCTGCCGCGCACCTCGACGCGCTGATAACCATGTTGCCCAGCTCGCAGATCGTGGAGAGCGCGCTGCTGGGCGAGAGCGGCGCAGGCAGCGAAGAGCCGGCGGTCATCGAGACGGCCTGGGCGCGGCACCTGCCGCCGGGAGCACTGGTCATCGACATGAGCTCCTCGGATCCCGCCCGCTCCCGGCAGCTGGCGGTGACGCTCTCGCAACTCGGCCTTGCCTACCTGGACGCGCCGGTTTCCGGTGGCGTGCGCAAGGCGCAGAGCGGCAGCCTCGCCATCCTCGTGGGCGGCGAAGCAGCCGTGCTCGAGCGCTGCCGGCCGCTGCTGCAGGCGATGGGCACCAGCGTGCTGCACGTCGGCGCCGCCGGCGCTGGCCACGCCGCCAAGGCCCTGAACAACTATGTGTCGGCCGCGGGACTGGTCGCGGCGGTCGAGGCGCTGCACGTCGCGGCGCGCTTCGGCATCGCCCCGGCGGTGATGACCGAGGTGCTCAATGCCTCCACGGGTCGCAACAATACCACGGAGAACAAGGTGACCCAGTTCATGCTCAGCGGCACCTTCGCGTCAGGCTTCACGCTGCAGCTGATGGTGAAGGATCTGAAGATTGCCCGCTCGCTGGCGCAGTCGGTCGGCTACCCGATGCGCTTCGGGACCTCCTGTGCAGCCCTGTGGGAGGAGGCCGGACAGCGCGGCACCCCGACGAGCGATCACACGGAGATGTATCGCCTGCTCGCGGACGAGCCGGCCGACGACGCCGGCTGACCGGCGCTTGGCCCATGCCTGACGCGACCCTCACGCCTGACGCAACCCTCATGCCTGACGCAACCCCTCGCACGACGCAGTTCTACATCGACGGCCGGTGGGTCGACCCTGTCTCCCCGACCTGGCTCGAGCTGGTCGATCCAGCCACCGAGCGTATCGCCGGAAGGCTCGCCCTGGGCAACGCCGCGGATGTCGAGCGCGCCGTGGCCGCGGCGCAGGCGGCGTTTGCGGCCTGGGCGGACACGAACGTCGCCGAGCGCATCGCCTTGCTGCGTCGGACCGTGCAGATCTACGAGCGCCGCTACGAGGAGTTCGCACAGGCGATCAGCACCGAGATGGGTGCGCCGATCAGCTTTGCACGCAAAGCGCAGGCAGCGCGCGGCCCGACGCATCTGAACGCCCTGATCGAGGTGCTCGAGCACTTCGACTTCGAGCCGGGTCTGGGCAGCACGCGGCTGCGGCTCGAGCCGATCGGCGTGTGCGGACTGATCACGCCGTGGAACTGGCCCATCAATCAGCTGGTGGTCAAGGTCGGTCCGGCGCTGGCGGCCGGTTGCACCATGGTGGTCAAGCCCAGCGAGTATTCGGCCACCAGTGCCGCGTTGTTCATGGAAGTGCTGCACGAGGCCGGCCTCCCACCCGGCGTTGTCAATCTCGTTCAGGGCGACGGCGCGGGTGTCGGCGCCGCCATCGCCAGCCATCCGCACATCGACATGGTCTCGTTCACCGGCTCCACGCGTGCCGGAGTGCTGGTCGCCAGGGCGGCTGCCGATAGCGTCAAGCGCGTCGCGCAGGAGCTTGGTGGCAAGTCCGCCAATATCCTGCTGGACGACGTGGATCTGGAGGATGCGGTCAGCCGCGGCGTCGCGGCCTGCTTCACCAACGCCGGGCAGTCCTGCTCGGTGCCCACCCGCATGCTGGTCCCGCGGGCGCTGATGAGCAGCGCCGCGGCGATTGCGGCACGCGCCGCGGCCACCTATCGCGTCGGTTCGCCGGCCGACCCTGCTACCGAGATCGGACCACTGGTCAACCGCAATCAGTTCGAGCGCGTGCAAACGCTCATCCGGCGTGGCATGGAGGAAGGCGCACGCCTCGTCGAGGGCGGCCCGGGTCGACCTGCCGGGCTGCGCGCCGGATTCTTCGTGCGCCCCACGGTGTTTGCGGACGTCACACCACGGATGACGGTCGCGCGCGAAGAGATCTTCGGTCCCGTGCTCTCGATGCTCGCCTACGACAGCGAAGCACAGGCCATCCAGATCGCCAACGACACCGACTACGGGCTGGCGGCCTACGTGCAGTCGCGCGACCAGCGGCGCGCTCGCCGCGTCGCTCGCGCGCTGCGCGCCGGCATGGTCCATCTGAATTATCCGCCGGCCGACTTTCGCGCTCCCTTCGGCGGATACAAGCACTCGGGCAACGGCCGCGAGTGGGGCGAGGCTGGGCTGCGCGAATACCTGGAAACCAAGTCCATGGTCGGCTACGGCACGGATGGCGATTGAGCGGACGCGCCGCACGCGACCCGGGCGAGGAGGACACATGCAGGACGAGGAACGCTTTGCCAGAGGTCTTCAGAACCGCAAGCAGGTGCTCGGCGCCGCCCACGTGGAGAAATCCTGGGCGGATGCCGACGACTTCAACCGTCCGGTGCAGCGGCTGGTCACCGAATACTGCTGGGGCGAGATCTGGGGCGATGAGACGCTGCCATTTCGCACGCGCAGCCTGCTGAACATCGCCATGCTCACGGCGATGAGCCAGCACCATGAGCTGACCATGCACGTCAGGGGTGCGTTGCGCAACGGGGTCACGCGCGAGGAGATCCGCGCCACGCTGATGCAGGCGGCGGTGTACTGCGGCGTGCCCCGCTCGCTCGCGGCCTTCCGCGTCGCGAGCGAGGCGATCAAGGCCCATGAAAGCGAAGCGGCCGCAGCAGCGCGGAGTCCGGACCGACGATGAGTCCGGCGGCACCGGCGGCACCGGCGGCACCGGCGGCTTCAGCGCCTGCGCCTGGCGCTGCGGCGACGCCGGTCGATGTCCGCAGAAGAAGCGCCATTCAGGGCGCCTTCTTCTCCGAGTTCATCGACATGTTCGACATCTATCTGCCCGTGGTGGTGCTCGCGCCGGCAATGGGGTACTTCCAGCCGCGGCAGCTGACGCACGCCAGCGCCGCGATTCTCGCCTCGCTGGTGTTCGTGACGACACTGCTCGGCCGGCCGATCGGTGCGTTACTGTTCGGCCTCGTGGCCGACCGCATCGGCCGCCGCCGCGCCTCGATCTACTCGGTCTCCGGCTTCGGCGTCGTCACGCTGCTCATCGCGTCGCTCCCGGGCTACGCGCGCATCGGCACCGCCTCCTACGTACTGCTGGTGCTGCTGCGCTTCATCGACGGCATCTTCCTCGGCGGCGGCTACACCGGCGCGATGCCGCTCGCGCTCGAGTACTCGCGCAAAGAGCAGCGCGGTCTGGTGGGCGGCTTTCTCATGGCCGCCTTCTGCGCCGCGTATCTCGCGATCAACCTGCTCGCCATGGTCATGTTGGCGCTGTTTCCCCTGGGCGGGCTGCACTCCGTCTACGTGCAATGGGGCTGGCGCATCCCCTTCGTCATCGGCGCGGTTCTGGCCTTCCTGCTGGCGTACTACTACCTGCGGCACGTCGCCGAATCGGAGCTGTGGCAGAGCGACAGCGCCGCGGCAACGACCCGGAGCGACAGCGACTCGGGCAGTGCGCCGCCGCTGCCGCTGTGGCGGCTGCTGCGCGGCGACGGCGCGCGCCGGCTCCTGCAGGTGCTGCTGCTGATGAGCGGCTTCTGGCTCACACAGAACCTGATCACGATCTTCGTGCCCACCGGACTGCTGCGCGACACGCTGCATCTCGGTGGGTACGCCGTCACCTCCACGTTGATGGTCACCTACCTGGCCCTGTTCTTCAGCTACATCGGTTCGGGAATCCTCAGCCAGAAGCTCGGCCGCCGGCGCTTCTTCATGATCGCCGGTCCCCTGATCGCCACCGTCGGCGCGGCGCTGCTTTACGTGCTCACCAGCGCACACGCGCTGCCGCTGGCGCCGATCATCGCGCTGGTGTGTGCGCTCGCCGTGATCGTGACGGCACCCTGGGGCGTGCTCGTGACCTACGTGAACGAGCGCTTCGCCACCGACATGCGCGCCACCGGTTTTGGCGTGGGTTACAGTTTCTCGCTGATCCTGCCCTCCTTCTATGCGTTCTATCTGAACTGGCTCGGCGCCGTGCTGCCGCCAGCGCTCGCCCCGGTGGCACTGTTGTGTCTCGGCGGACTGTTGGGCATGCTCGGGGCATGGCTTGGCCCCGAGACGCGCGATGTCGAACTGCGGGGCGCCGGCTCCGGCATGGGCATCGTCTGAGGGGGCGGCGCGGACGCCTGGGCGCCCGGCAGCGCGACAGCGGCATGCGCAGCGTGGATGGTCGGCATGGATAATCATCGGATCGGCTTCATCGGCCTCGGCAACATGGGTGGCCGCATGACGCGCCGCCTGCTCGGCGCCGGCATCGCCGTCGTCGGATTCGACGCGGTTGCCGAGCGGATCGGCGCCGCCGGCGCCCGGGTCGCCGGCTCGGTGCGCGAGCTGGTGATGGCCGCGGACGTCGTGATGCTGTCGCTGCCCGACAGCCGGGTGATCGAGCAGATCATCGAGGGCGACGGCGGGGTGCTGCAGCACTGCCGCAGCGGACAGACGTTGATCGACCTGAGCACCGCGGCGCCGAGCTCCACCGTGAGACTCTCGCGGGCGCTGGCCGCGCGCGGCGTCGAATACCTGGACGCCGGCATCTCCGGCGGCGCGGCAGCCGCCGAGAAAGGCTCGCTGACTCTCATGGTCGGCGGCAGGCCCGCGGCCGTCGAGGCGGTGCGCTGGGCATTCGCGCCGATCAGCACCCGGGTGATCTACATGGGCGCGAGCGGCGCAGGGCACACAACCAAGCTGCTGAACAACTTCCTCAACGCCGTGAGCCTGGCCGCGACCGCCGAAATCATGGTCGCCGGCCGTAAGGCCGGACTTGACCTGCATCGCCTGCTGGAGGTGCTCAACAGCAGCAGTGGCGTCAACTTTGCGACGCTCAATCGCTTCCCGAAGATCATCGAAGGCGACTACCTGGAGGGCGGTCTCACCGGCAAGCTGATGACCAAGGACATCGTGCTGTATGTGGAACGGTTGCACGAGCTGGGCATCGCCTCCCTCAACGCGGCCGGCCCTCTGGCGAGCTTCGGTCTCGGCACCGCTCTCGGCTATGGTGATCAGATCAGTAACCGCGTCGTCGACGCGATCGGCGATGTGTCAGGCGGGATACGCCTGTTCGACGCACAGGAGGCAAGCCGATGAAGGTCTTTCATGGCCGCGCGAGCGGTACTCCTTCCGAGCAGCGCGGCGGCACATTCACGGGGACTGTCTGGGCCGATCCGGTCATGCCGGCCACCGATGGGGTCACGATCAACACGGTGTTCTTCGCCCCCGGAGCGCGCACCTTCTGGCACGCTCATGAGCACGGACAGATCCTGCACGTGACGGCCGGACAGGGATGGATCTGCGCGCACGGAGGTCAGCCGCAACCCATCCGCCAGGGAGACGTGGTGTGGATCGCGCCCAACGAGCGTCACTGGCACGGCGGCAGCGCTGCGAGCTACATGGTCCACATCGCGATCTCGATCGGCACGACGCACTGGCAGGAGGCAGTCAGCGAGCACGACTATGCGCAGGCGGGTGCAGCAGCGTCTGCGCACCGCGCCGTCGGGTGAGCGCAATGGATGAGTGTCCATGGATGTGCCCCGCCGGGTGAGCGAGGCTGCGACCACGATGCCTACCGACAACCAGCCCATGCAGGGCAAGACGGTCGTGATGACCGGCGCCACCTCGGGTATCGGTCAGGTCGCCGCCGAACGACTCGCGCAGCAGGGCGCACGCATCGTCTTCGTCGCACGCGATCGTGCCCGTGGCGAAGCGACGCTCGCACGGCTCAGGAGCCTCGGTCCCGCCCGCCAGAGCGTGTCCGGCGCTGAGCACGCGGTGCATTACGCCGATCTGTCGCTGCTGGCGGACATGAAACGGGTGGCGGCGCAGATCACCGCCGTCGAGCCGCGCATCGACGTGCTCGTCAACAACGCCGGTGCGGTGTTCGCCAGGCGCGAGCTGACCGCCGAGGGATTCGAGCGAACCTTCGCCACCAACCACCTCTCCTACTTCGTCGTCACGCATCTGCTGCTCGAGCGGCTGAAAGCCACCCCGGGCGCGCGCATCGTATCTACCTCCTCGGCCGCGCATCGACGCGCCAGGCTCAATTTCGCCGATCTGCAATGGGAGCACGGCTACCGCGGCTTCGTCGTCTACGGGTGCTCGAAGCTGATGAACATCCTCTTCACGCGCGAGCTCGCGCGACGGCTCGGCGACGGCGGAGTGACCGCCAACTGCCTGCACCCCGGCTTCGTGGCCACGCGCTTCGGCGACGACAGCGGCGGGTGGCTGGCATTCACACTGAAGTGTGCCAAGCGGCTGGCGCTCACTCCCGAGCAGGGTGCGCAGACGCTCATCTATCTGGCCTCCTCCCCGGCGGTCGCGCAGCATACGGGAGACTATTTTTACCGGTGCAGACCGGCAGCCACGAGCGCACAGGCACGCAGCGACGATGATGCGCGGCGCCTGTGGGACCTGTCCGCGCAATTGACGGGCATCGGCGCATCGTGACGCCGCGACGCGGGCCGACGCGACGCGGGCCGACGCGGCGCGGGCCGACGCGGCGCGGCCCGAATCCGGTCGGCCCGAAGCGTCACGGATCCATGCAACGCAGGTCTCGTCCAACCATCGAAGACGCCCGCACGATCGACGAGCGCTACGGTCTGGACCCGGTGTTCGAGCCGGGTGCGGACCGCGACGCCGAGGGCAACCGGGGCCGCTCGGGCACGCAGCCGTACACGGTCGAGTGCCCCTATTGCGGCGAGTCCTTCGAGACGCTGCTCGACCTGAGCGCCGGCTCCGCAAGCTACATCGAGGATTGCACGGTGTGCTGCCAGCCGATCGAATTCGACCTGCAGACCGATGGCGCGGGAAAGCTCCTGAGCGTGTCGGCCGGCCGCGGAGATTGAGGCGGGGCGCGCCGCGCTCATTTCTGCACGAACGCGCCGCAAAGCGAGGCGGCACCGGCATCCGCTGCCTGCGATCCTTCGCCACGGAAGGCAGGCAGAGCGCTCCCCCCGTGGCAATCTACGTCTTCAAAATGAAGACGTTCAGCCGCAACGCCGGCACTCGAGGCAGCCGCGCGACCAGCGCCGCCGCCTACCGGGCCGGCGAGCGCATTCGCGATGCGCGCACCGGCACTTCCTACGATCATCGCCACCGCCAGGATGTTCTACACAAGCAAATCGTACTTCCCCGGCAGTTTGCCGCTCGCGGCGCGCAGATGGACTGGGCGCGCAACCGCGCGACGCTGTGGAACGCCGCCGAGCAGGCGGAGACGCGCCGCAACGCCCGCGTAGCGCGCGAGTTCACGCTCGCTCTGCCGCACGAGCTGGGCCAGGGCGCCCGCGTGCAGCTGGCGCAGCGCTTCGCGCAGGATCTTGCCGATCGCTACCACAACGTCATCGACCTGGTGATCCATGCGCCTCGCGGCGATCCCCGTAACTACCATGCCCACCTGCTCACCACGACGCGCGAGCTGACGATGCAGGGACTCGGCCGGAAGGCGGCTCTCGAGCTCACGGGCACCGAGCGATACCGCCGCGGCCTGGCACGCTGGTCCGAAGAGCGCGACTGGCTGCGGGAACACTGGGCGGGGTTGGCGAATCATGCGCTGCGCGAGGCCGGACTCGAGGTGCAGATCTCGCACCGATTGCCGGCAGCTCCCGATCTGACACGCCCTCCCCGCCTGCCGCTGGTCGCCTATCACATCGAGCGCTCGGGTCGATACAGCTACATCGCCGAGCGCATCCGCGCCCAACATCGCGCGCGACTGGAGCAGGCACCACGCGACAGCCAGCAACGCGAGCGCCTACAGACCGCAGCGCCCGCGCCGGTCGCGGCGATCGAGCCGCCCGCATCGCAGGCCGGCGTACCAGGGCCGACGGGGATGGCATCGGATGCGGGCCACCTGCCGGCGGGTTGGCAGCCGGAGCAGGCAGAGACCGAGGCGGTGCGGGCCTGGCAGCAATATCGTGCCCGGGCCGCGGCGCGCGGCGCGGCGCCTGCCGCCGCGAGTGCCCAACCCGATGGCCAGCACACCCACGATGCCGCAGCCGGGCAGGAGCTGCCGCCGACGCGAGGTAACGACTATGACTTCAGCCTGTGATCGGATCGACCCGTACCACCCGTCCGATGCACCGTCCGACGAGAGCTTCGACATCGAATCCGCGGAGGCGTATGTCGCCAGCACAGCGGTGCGCTGCGGTGGCTGCCGGCACCGCACGGAGGTCATCTGCCTGTACTGTCGCGCCGGCACGGCCTGCGGGGAGCCGCTCGAGTGCTTCACGCTGCACGAGATCCACGGCGTGGACCGTGCGCTGGCGCAGCAGCTGGGACGCTGGCCTGCCTTCCGCCTCGACGAGCGCTACGGCGCGTATGTCAACCACTGCACGCATTGCAATGCCGTGCACGCGGATCTGCACTCCGAGCCGCAGCTGCCGTTCTACGATATCGCAGGCAGCAGCGCGGTCGTGCTCACGCGCCTGCACGGAACGATACGACTCAACGGGGACTACAGCGTCGATATATGACGGCACCGTCCTCTCGCTACGCGCCGCCGCCGCTCAGCCGTATGTGGCTCAGCCGTACCTGGCCGCAAGCAGCTCCGCCTGTCCGGCACGGCCGGTAGCCCGCAGGCGCGCCAGGTACGCGGGCAGCTCGCCGCGGATGTGGTAGGGACCGCCCTCCAGCACCACGTTGGCGAGCGGATCGCGCCCACGCGCCGCCCCGGGGATCATGCGGGCCTGCCACTGCGACAGCAACCGCAGGCCGTGGGCGGTGACGTCGGGACGGGTGGCCGCGAGGTCGTGCTGCTCGAAAGGATCGCCGTGCAGATCGAACAGCATTGCATCCTCGAACAGGTGGTAGCCCCCATGCAGCGTGCTGATCAGCAGCCAGCGCTCGAACCGCACGCTGCGCTGGCAGGTCCAGGCGCCCTGTGACAGCACCAGATGGTCGCGCCCCCCGTCCGCTCCCGCCTTCAGGCTCGCGGCGAACGACTCACCATCCCAGCTGCTGGGAACCGGCTGCTCCAGCAGCGCGAGCAGCGTCGCCGTGACGTCGATCTGGTAGTGCAGGCCGGCACGGCGGCCGCCTCGCAGTCCCGGCCATTTGAGGATCAGCGGCACGTGCGTGGTGTATTCGTCCGCGGTCTGATGATCGCAGTAGATGTTGAGCTCGCCGAGCGTCTCCCCGTGATCCGCCGAGATCATGACGGCCGTGTCCCCGTCGATGCCCAGCTCCGCCAGCAGCTGCAGCAGCCGCCCGACGTATTCGTCGGCGACGAGGATGGCGGTATCGTAGCCATCGAACATGGCACGTACTGCTGCCATGTCGCTGATCTCCTGGGGCTGCCGCGGGTAATGCGCCCGATCGTATTCGTTGGGCGCGAAGCCGCCGACTTCGCGGGCGCTGTGCGGGCCGCAGCCCTGCCAGTGGCGCTCTCGCACCTCCTCGGTCAGCCATGCGGGACAGGGTGTGTCCGCGAACGGCTCGCCGTATGCGGCCGCTGCGCGATAAGGTGCATGCGGGTCCCACAGGTGCACGTGCAGAAACCAGCTGTCCTCGCGCCCGCGCCTCCGCAACCAATCGCCGGCCACGGCATAGACCTCATCGGCGGTTTCCATGCCGTATTTTCCGACGTTGTACGCCTCGTCGAAGCCTGCATACCAGTGGAATGCGGAATGCCGGTGCGCGAAGGAGCTCACCGTCACCGTTCTGAGGCCCGCCTGTTTCAGGCGGTTCGGAAAGCTGTCGAGGTGCAGCCGCGAATGAAACTGACGCGCCGCCCCGTCGATCGCCGGATCGGCGTCGGTCCCGCCGTGGTTGACGACGCCGTTATGGATGCCGAACCGGCCCGTCAGCAGCGCCGTGCGGCTTGGAAGACAGGGTGTGTCCGACGCGTACACATTCTCGAAGACGATCGATCCGGCGGCGACGCGGTCGATGTTCGGGCTGGTGCGGCGTGGATAGCCGTAGCATCCGAGATGGTCGGCCCTCAGGGTATCGATGTCGATGTACAGCAGGCGCATGCACGTGCTCCATTGCGGTTCAGCTCGAGCTCCATTGGGATTCAGCCCGAGCCCCACGCATCCAGGAAGATGCGCGCGAACTGCGGCCCCTTTCCCGCTTCCTCATGCTTGAAGTAGACGAAGACGTCCTCGCACCCTGCCGTGCGAGCGCGGATCAGCGTCGCCCAGCGCCGCAGATCGGCCGGCTGATAGCCTTCGTCCCGCAGCCGGAAGTACCCATAGCGCGCGGTGATCTGCAGGGGCGTGGAAAGCTTTTCGCTGTCGGCGACGCACAGAGCGTAGCCTCGCTCGCTCAGCGCCGCAAAGGTCTCGTCACTGAACCAGGAGGCGTGCCGGAATTCGAATGCCGCCGGCACCGCCGCCGGCACCGTCGTCAGAAACTCCCCCAGCAGTGCTTGGCTCGCGCGCAGGTACGGAGGCAGCTGGAACAGCAGTACGCCGAGCTTGCCACCCAGCGTCAGCGCGACCTGCACGAAGCGCTGCACGAGCTCGCCGCAATCGCGCAGTCGAGCCACGTGCGTGATCCGCTGCGGTGCCTTGAGCGTGAGCCGGAAGCGCTCGGGCGTTGCCTGGCTCCAGCCGCTGACCGTCTTCTCGGTCGGCATGCGGTAGAAGGTGTTGTTGATCTCCACGGTCGGCAGCCGCTCGGCATAGTAGGGCAGCATCTTCGCGGCCGGCAGGCCGTCCGGATAGAAGCTGCCGCGCCATTCGGGATAGTTGTATCCCGAGGTGCCTACCCAGAGCGCCATGGTCTTGTGGGCCTGCTCAGCGGCTGTCGCTGAGCAGACGCCGGTACTGGCCGAGATGGCGGATCGCGTGCTGCGGCTTGCCGAGCGAGTCGTACAGCCGCGCGAGGTTGTAGTGACAATCGGCCAGGCTCGGATCCTCGCCGATCGCGCGCTGATAGGCATCCAGCGCCGACCCGACGTGACCCTCGTCCTCGAGCAGCACCCCCAGGTTGAACCACAGCAGCGCATCGGGGCCGCACTGGATGAGCGCCTGCCGGTAGATGCCTTCGGCCTCTGCGTGCCTGCCGTGCTGATGCAGCAGCCGTCCCCAGTTGATCCAAGCCCCCGCATAACCGGGCACCAGCTCGACCGCGCGCCGATAGGCTCGGAGCGCCGCCTCCAGATCGGTGGCCTCCATGCCGAGCCCGCACTCGAACCAGCGATCCGCGTCCCAGTGCTCACCCTCCCCCATCGTTGCCGCGGGCTCCGGCCGCGCACGGGAACCAGGCGGTATGGCAGCGTCGGCCCCCTCGGCGTCGCCACCATGCGCGGGGGCCGGCCGCGCGCGCCGCGGCCCCTGCTCGCTCCATTCCGCGACCCTGAGCGCCCCCCCCTCCACCTGCACGTCGAGCCCGAGCAGGTACTGGCCGTCGTTCACGTCCCAGTGACTGCGCCCTTCCCGCACCACGACGCGGTCGCCCACGGCGCAGATCGACAACCCGGACAGCGGCGCCGCGGCCGGCAGATGCGAGCGCAGATCCTGCAGCGAGCGCCGGATGCGACGGGTCGGCACACGCGCCTGCAGCAGGGCGCGCGCGGCGCGCAGCACCACCAGATCCTGGAACGAAAAGCGCAGCTCGCGGCGCGCGCCGCGCGTCGGCTTGACGAAGCCACCGTCGATGAGACTGCGGATGGTGCTGCGAGACAGCTGCAGGACGCGCTCGATGTCCCGCACGCCGTAAGACTGCATCGCGACCTCTGCGGGCTACCGCCTGCCGGCCTTGCGCGCCGGCTTGACCGGCCGCTCGACACGCTTCGGTCCCTTACGCGGCTCCATGCGCGAGGCAGAGGCCCGCGCCGCTTCGGTCTTCTCCAGACTCGCGCGCAGCGCGCCCATCAGGTCGATCACCTTGCCGCCACCGACCTCCGGTACCGGAGCTTCGGCTACGGAAATCTCCTGGCCCTCGACCTTCTTTTCGATCTGCGCCTCGACGCGCGCC
>JASHSK010000262.1 GCA_030038755.1 Gammaproteobacteria bacterium | reverse complement strand
AGAGTCATGCCGGTGCAGCCGCCGTGGACCTCGCGTCGCTCGGCGGCAGCCCCGCTGCCGGCACGGACCTCGCGGCCACGGCGGACGGGGCGGCCGCGACGGCGCGCTCCTCGCTCTACTACCTCGTGCAACCCGGTGACACCATCGGCGCGATCGCCATGCGCGCCGGACTGCCCGTGGAGCGGCTGCTGGCGCTGAATTCGCTGCCCGATCAGGACTTCCTCTACGAGGGCGAGCGGCTGCGGCTTGCGGGCTCGGTGCCCGAGCCCGGCAGCCCGGATAACCCGGCGCTGGCGGCCCTGGCGCAGCAGGCCGTGCAGGAGAACATCGAAGACCGCCAGGCGCTCGCACTCGAGCGCACGCTCGAGGGCAGCGACGAGCCGGTCTCCGGCGCGCAGGCCCAGGCCGAGGGGCCGCAGCTGGTGCCCGGCATTGCCGGTCCGCAGTCTGTCGACCCCGTCGACTACTCGGTCGCGCCCGACGGCAGCATCGCCGTGGTGGCCGCCGAGACGCTCGGACATTACGCCGACTGGCTCGGAACGAGCGCCGCGCATCTGCGCGCGCTCAATCATCTGCGCGGTCGCAGTCCCCTCGTGGTCGGCCGGCGGCTCAAGCTCGACTTCGCCACCGTCACGCCCGGTCAGTTCGAGCAGCGACGACGTGACTACCACGCGCAGCTGCAGGCTGCGTACTTCGCCATGCATCGCATCGTCGGCACGTCCGTCTACGTGGCACGCCGCGGCGACTCGCTGTGGGCCATCACGCAGCACAGCCTGCGCGTGCCCGTCTGGCTGTTGCAGCAGTACAACCCCGAGCTGAACTTCGGAGATCTCAAGCCCGGCACGCACGTCTCTCTGCCGCGCGTCGAGGAGGTCGCCGGGCTGTGAACCATGCACTGCTGCGACGGCCGCATCGCCACCCGCGCTGTCTATAATCAGCGCTCATGAGAATCATCGCATCCTGCGCGATCGGGCTGCTGGCAGCGACCTGTGGGCTCGCCTGCCTGTCGGCCGCGCACGCCGGTCCGGCATCGACCGGCCTCACGGCGGGACCCACCGGGGCCCATGCCGCCCTGACGCTGACCATGCCGGCCCCCGGCGGCGCGCCAGCGCGGGCCACCTCACCGTCGGGGCTCATCGTTCCGGTCTCGATGCCGATCGCTGATGCGGTGATCGTGCGCAAGTCCGAGCGGCGGTTGTATCTGATGCAGCACGGTAAGGTGCTGCGCAGCTATCGCATATCGCTGGGGCTTGCCCCGCAGGGCCCCAAGGAGCGTGCCGGCGATTTCCGTACGCCCGAGGGGCATTACCTGCTGACGCGCCGCAATCCCCGCAGCGACTACTTTCTGTCCATCCAGGTCTCCTATCCCAGCGCTGAGGACTCGGCGCGGGCGCGCCGCGAGCACGTCGATCCGGGCGGGCAGATCATGCTGCATGGGCTGCCGAACATCCTGCGCCACAAGCCCGCCTACTACGAACACTCGGACTGGACGGATGGCTGCATCGCCCTGTCGGATTCCGATATGGTAGAGGTGTGGCTGATGACGCGCGAAAACACGCCGATCGAAATCCTGCCTTGAGCCGCTCGTCCGCCGGGGGCGCGAAACAGCGCGCCACCGGCACCCGTCTGATCGTGCCCGACGCCGTCGTGCACGACGGCCTGACGCCCGACGGCGTCACGCCCGCCGCCGTGGATGCGCGCGTGGCCCCGCGCGGCAGTCTCGAGAACCTCTCGCAGGCCGAGATCGACAAGCTGCTCGACACCAGTCATACCGGCCTGTACACGCTGTTCCGCAACTGCGCACTCGCGGTGCTCAACTCCGGCAGCGACTCCGACAACGCCAAGGAGATCTTCGAGCGCTACCGCAATTTCACCGTGCAGATCCTGCGTCACGCCTGGGGCATCAAGCTCGAGATCACCAACGCACCGGCCGCGGCCTTCGTCGACGGCGAGATGATCCGCGGCATCAAGGAGCACCTGTTCGCGGTGCTGCGCGACATCATCTACACGGCCAATGAGATCATCGGCGCCGGGCGGCTCGACGAGCGCGACGGCGCGTCGATCACCAATGCCGTGTTCAACGTGCTGCGCAACGCGCGCGTACTGGATTTCAAGGGACGGCCGAACCTGGCGGTGTGCTGGGGCGGGCATTCGATCAACGATAGCGAGTACCGCTATGCCAAGCGCGTCGGCTACGAGCTGGGGCTGCGCGGTCTGGACGTGTGCACCGGTTGTGGACCGGGGGCGATGAAGGCGCCGATGAAGGGTGCGGGCGTCGGTCACGCCAAGCAGCGCATCACCCAGGGTCGCTTCATCGGCATCACCGAGCCGGGCATCATCGCCGCCGAACCGCCGAACGCCATCGTCAACCAGCTGGTGATCATGCCGGACATCGAGAAACGCCTGGAGGCGTTCGTGCGACTGGCGCATGCCATCATCGTGTTCCCGGGTGGGGTCGGAACCGCTGAAGAGATACTTTACCTGCTGGGGCTGCTGCTCGACCCGGCGAACGCCGCGCAGCCGCTGCCCGTGGTGCTGACCGGTCCGCGTGCGAGCGCGGCGTACTTCGAGCGCATCGCGCACTTCATCGAGGGAACGCTCGGCGCCGCCGCCATGACCCGCCTGCAGGTGATCATCGATGATCCCCCGGGTGTGGCCCGGGCCCTGGTACAGGGCCTGGACCAGGTGCGCGCCTTCCGGCGCGACCGCAACGACTCCTACAACTTCAACTGGCTGCTGCGCGTGCCCTACGAGCTGCAGCACCCCTTCGAGGTCACGCATGCCTCGATGCGTGCGCTGCAACTGCGGCGCGGCCAGCCGGTGCACCGCCTGGCCGCGGATCTGCGCCGCGCGTTCTCCGGCATCGTCACCGGCAACGTCAAGGAGAACGGCGTCGCGGCGATCGAGCAGCTCGGTCCCTATGAGCTCGCGGGCGACGCCGACATCATGCGGCTGCTCGACGAGCTGCTGACGGCCTTCGTCGCGCAGCGGCGCATGAAGCTGCCGGGCAGTGTCTACCGGCCCTGCTACCGGCTGGTGGCGTAATCGGCGGCCGGCGGCGGCGCGGCAGCCGCGCCATGCGTATCCGCGTCCCGCGACGCCCGCGTGCGCAAATACACTCCCTGCCCCTGCAGCGCGCGCTGCAATCCGCCCACGTCGAGCGCGCGCGGGGCGACGCCCGCGGCCGCGGCGAGCGCCGCGGCCACTCCGGCGGCCTGGCCGGTGAGCCAGCACTGCGGGATCTCGCGCAGGAAGCCGTGCGAATTGGCGTCGCAGGACATGTGCCGCCCGCAGGCGAGCAGGCCGTCCAGCGCCCTGGGCACGAGCGCCCCGTACGGGACGGAGATCAGCGGAAATTTCGGCGACACCGACGGGCTCACGCCGATCTCATCCGGCAGCGCGATACCGCTGGACCATTGCGCGCGCTCGACCCGGGCGACCCCGACCAGACGGCGCGTGTGGCGCACGCCGAGCTGCGGGGCGGACAGCAGCATGTAGGCCGACTCGAAGCCCGGCGCATGGGCACGGAAGAACTCGCAATGATGCGCCATGAAGCGGTGCGAGCGGATCTCCACCTCCGTCATGTCGTCCACATCGAGCGCCGACAGACCCGACTGCCGCGGACCGAGGAACAGCGCCACGTCGTTGCGCCACGAGACGTAGGGAGTCTGGAAGAATCCCAGCTGCTCGCGACCGCGCCGCATGAAGTCGGCGAACCGCTCGGGTTCCCCGCGGCGGAAGGCCAGCCAGCGTTCCATGTCGATGCCGCCCAGCAGAAAGGCGGTGTTGGTGCTGTGGTGCACGTCCCCGGCCTCGATGTCGGTGTCGAACTGCGCGCCCGCACGCGCAAACACATCCCCATCGCCGGTTGCATCGACGACGACCTGCGCCATCAGCGCCTGCCGGCCCGCCTTGGTCTCGAACAGCACGCCGCGTACGCGGCCGTCCTCCACGATCGGCAGCGCCGACCAGCCGTGAAACACCAGCCGCGCGCCGGCCTGCAGCAGCATCTCCTGGGACAGCACCTTCAGGTGCTCGGGATCGATCGTCGGCGACCAGGTGACGATGCCGTGAAACGCGGCGGTGCGCTGACCCCAGTAGGCGGCGGTGGCCGCATCACGCGAGCCCCATTGTTCACGCGGCGGCCCCGCGACCGCCTGGCGCGGCAGCCGATCGAGCAGCTCCTCGGCGAAGCCGCGGATCACGGCTCGGCCCTCCCAGTCGGTCATGCGATCGATCCAGATGACCAGTCCGCCGGTCGAGAGCCCCCCGAGATGGTTGTAGCGCTCCAGCAGGACGACATCGGCGCCGGTGCGCGCGGCCGCGTATGCCGCCGCGCAGCCCGAGGGCCCGCCGCCCACGACCAGCACCTCGCAGCGATGATAGATCGGCACCTCACGCGCGGCCTCCCGATAGGTACCGGTGCCGTTGCGCGGCGGCAGCGTGCGCCGGCGCGTCTCGAACACATCGGAGGCGAGCAGGCGATCTTCCGTGCGCCCGACCGTGCGGACTTGAGGTACAGGATCGGACATGAGATTGGCTGCGGCGCCTGATCCGGTGCCGATCAACATCATGCCCGGCGGCTCTGCCCGCGTCAAAACGCGGGGCCGGCAGCTCGCGCCGCCGGCCCCGTGCTCCTCCCCAGCCGTGCCGTGCTATTGGAATCGACCGCTTAGAAGTCCCTCCGGACGCGCACGCCGAGCTGCATCGGTGCGCCGTAGTAGACCGAGGAGCCTTCGTTGCCGGAGATGTATATCTCGTTGGTGAAGTTGTTGACGTAGAGCTCCGCGTCCCACTGGTTGACGTCGTAGGTGAGAGCCGCGTTCCAGATTTGCCGCGCCCCCATGTAGTAGTACGGGATCTCGAAGAAGCTCGCGTACTGACCCCCCGTATAGGAGTACGTGATCCTCGGGTCGAGCACGCCCTGGAGCACGTTGAAGCGATAGTCGACCGAGAGCGTGCTCTGCAGCTTCGGCGCGAAGACGTCCGACTCGCCTTTGAGACTGGTCGCGTCCTTAGCGTAGTCGTAGCAGTCCAGCGGAGACACGCCCGGCAGGCCGCACTCGCCGCCCGTGGCGGTCGACGGCACCAGCAAGCTGTTGACGATGCCCGAGATGTTGCCCAGCGCGGAGTGCTCGTAGGAGGCATTGAAGTTGATACCGAGGCCTCCCAGACGCGCGTTCAGCGTCGACTCGAGGCCGTCGAGCGTCGAGTTACCGATGTTGATGACGTAGGCCGACCCGGTGAGAGTGCCGGTGGTGAGGAGGTCCTGCTGCATGCCCTGATAATCCATGTAGTAGCCGCCCAGACTGGCGGTCAGCCAATTGCCGTAGGTTCCCTTCCAGCCGAGCTCCCAGTCGTTGACGTGCTCGGGCTGGAAATCGGGCGCCCCGGGCTGCGCGCCGCCGGCCTTGTAGCCACGCGCGAAGAAGGCATAGATGTACTGCCCCGGCAGCGGCGTCCAGTTCAGATCGATCTTCCCCGTGGGGACCTTGTCCTGGAACGCGGTGGCCTGGTCCGGCTCCGGCGGGCAGAAATAGCCCGTTTTGGACGGAAGGAACTTGATGCCCGTGTTGTACCCCCCCGGGGTGCAGCCCACGTCCGGCACGGTTGCGGGAATGATGTTCGGAAGCCCCACCTCGTCGACCGTGGCGCGCGTGGGGTTGTTGTCCCAGTTCTCGCGTGCACCGATCTGCCACTGCAGCGTCTGCGTCATCTGCCAGCTGATCTGGCCGAACGCGGCGGCGATGCGGTTGAGATCGTCGTCGTTGACCCCGACGACGAACGGTGTTTCCAACGAATACAACGGGGGGTCGGTGCTCACACCATAAACCGTCACGCCGGTGTCCCGATAGAACCACGTGGTGCCCGCGATCCAGTTGAACTTGCTCCAGAAGGGACCGGTGGTCGGGGAAATCACGTCGACTTCCTCGCTCGTGTAGTCATCCTTCGGAATCCACTGGTAGAAGGCGCCCTCCTCGTTGAAGGTAGTGGTAAGACCGCTGGTGGAGGTCAGCGTCGTCGGGATACTGCTGGAGTTGCCGAACGTGTCGTACTGGGTCTGCTGGAAGCCGGTCGTCGATCGCAGGTCGATGCCGTCGTCGAAGTAGTAGTCCAGATGCAGGCCGAGACGGTAGTTGTAGTAGGGATGACCGAGCGCCGGCAGCAGGTAGGCCTGCGGGCCCCAGTTCAGGACATTCCAAACATGTGAACTGTAGTCGTAGTACTCCGAGTAGCAGGTGCTGCCGCCCTTGGGCCCGGGCAGCGTCGGCGAGCCGTACGGGCACGAGGTTCCTGCCGGCACGGTAAAGGACGCCTGGTTGGTTTGCGCGGGGTCGCCGCCGTCATTGGAGCTGCTGTATTGGAGCTTCGCGAGTGCCTGGAAGTGATCGCTCGGCTTCCACAGCAGGCTCAGGCGCAGGTCCTTGTTGTCGGTACTGCCCGGGTCCTGGATCGGCTCGGCCTCGCCGGGGATGACCAGCGAGCCGTTGTCGCGGTAGAAGCTGTTCGCCTGCTCTTCGTTGAAGGCCAGACGCACGGCAAAGGTGTCGCTCAGCGCGAAATTGACGGCGCCATCGACGCGCTTGTCGGTGAAGTTGCCGACAGCCAGTTCGACATAGCCGTTGGTGCCGCGGAAGTTCGGGTTCTGGCTGGTCGTTTCGATTGCGCCGCCCGTGGAGCTGTAACCGACGAACGTGCCCTGCGGTCCGCGCAGCACCTCCGTATCCGCCATGTCGTAGAAGGGGTCATCGAGGCCGTGCGGCTCTGGGGAGAACAGGCCGTCCTCGAGGAAGGCCACACCCGTGGTGACATCCGGGATGATGGCCGAATTGCCGATGCCGCGAATGTTGGGGGCCTGGTACAGCCCGTCGTCGAGGATCGACAAGCTGGGGGTATACAGGTCGAGTTGCTTGATGTGGGTGATGTCCTGCGACGCGAGCTCCGCGTTCGACATGGCTTCGACCGAGATTGGCGTGGTCTGGATGTTCTCCGTGCGCCGCTCGGCGGTCACCACCACTTCCTGCAGTTCGCCCTCCGGGGCGGCGGTGGTGTTCTGCCCGCTCTGGGCCTGCTGGCCCGCGGCAGCTGCGCCCTGATCGGCGGCGCCGTTCTGTGCGACCTGACCGTTTTGTGCCGCCTGGCCAAAGGCCACCGGTGCGGACAGCACGGCCGCCGCAGCCACTCCCGTCAACGCTGACGCTATCGCCGATATTCTTGAGCGACTCATTGAGACCCCTCCATCTGCACCAGTCCCGCCCACCCGGAAACGCGGCGAACCCCACCCGGCTGCCTGCAGAGCAACGCCCGCACCGCGCGGAATCCCGCACTACGAGTTACACGTAAGTTGTTGTTAAATCGCTACAATACGGAATTGTAGCGTGTGTGCACCCCCCGACTGTTACCGCGCTGGCTCGCGCAGGTCGCCGTTATTAGCAATGGCGTTTATACCACAACCATTTGACAAGGAACAGATTACGACAGCGGGCCCGGGTTCTTTACCC
>JASHSK010000261.1 GCA_030038755.1 Gammaproteobacteria bacterium | reverse complement strand
GGTCCGAAGCCGGCGAGCAGCGCGTACGCCGACAGCCCAAGGCGCAATTGCCAGGGCCGGCGCCGCGTCGCGCGATAGATCGGTACGTGAAAGCGCCGCAGCTTCACGAGCT
The DNA here is from genome assembly GCA_030038755.1 of Gammaproteobacteria bacterium. Classification (GTDB taxonomy): domain Bacteria; phylum Pseudomonadota; class Gammaproteobacteria; order Steroidobacterales; family Steroidobacteraceae; genus FEN-1191. Next base: position 4,612 of record JASHSK010000261.1, on the reverse strand, counting down.
CCGGGGCGAGTCGCAGCATCAGCGAGCGCTCGTGCAGGCTCTCATGCACCAGGTGCAGCTGCCCGGTCTCGAGATAGCGCAGCCCGCCGTGAATCAGCTTGCTCGAGCGGCTGGAGGTGCCCGCCGCGATGGCGCTCTGCTCGAGCAGCAGCGCCGAATGACCGGCCGCGGCGGCCGCCTGCGCCATGCCCGCGCCGTGGATGCCCGCGCCCACGATGAGCACGTCGACCGTGGTCACGTGCTCTGGGAAGAGCGTGCGGCCCCGCCCTGTGCGGCCCCGCCCTGCGCGGCCTGGAGGGCCTCACTCATCGGATAGACCGCCATCGTCTCGATGTAATGGACGCCGCGTGCCAGGAGCGACAGCGCCAGCGGCGGCGAGTCCACTTCGTAGATCGCCCAGCGCCACGGCCCACGCCACAGCGCGCCACGCGCCGGCAGGCGTGTGTGGTCGCAGAACAGGAATTCGGGCTGCAGCGCCTCGTATTTGAGACGCGCGTGCGCGTCGTAGTCCGTGAGCACCCAGCCGACCGCCAGACCGCCGAGCTGGCGGGCGCGGTAGACGGCCGCGAGGTCAAAGGAGATGACCACGCACTGCGAGCGTGCCGGGTACAGTACCTCCAGCACGCGCGCAAGCACCTGCTCGTGGCCGAAGTGCGCGAGGCTTGCGCGCTTGATCTCCACGAACAATGTGACCTCGGGGCGGCCCTCGAGCAGGGCGAGCACATCCTGCAGCAGCGGAATGCGCGTGCCGCGGAAGCGCTCCCCGAAGCGTTGCGGTTCGTGCGCGTCGATCTGCACCAGCTGCTGCGCGGGCAGCTCGAACACCGAGCCGCCGTGGCCGGTCGTGCGCCGCAGTTGATGATCGTGGATCACCACCGGCACCCCGTCGGACGAGAGATGCACGTCGAGCTCCAGATGGCGCAGCCCCAGACTCAGGGCCGAGGTGAAGGCGGGAATGGTGTTCTCGGGACAGTCGCGCGCATTGCCGCGATGGGCGATCAGATGAATCGGTCCCGGTTGGCTCAAGCGAACGTCCATGCGGCGTCCGTGCTGCGGCGCCAATTGATTATAGCCGTATGCGACCGTGCGCCTCAGCGCCGTGCGCCCCGGCGCCGTGCGCCTTACGGCGTGCGCCGCTGCTCGTCGAACTGGACGATCGGCTCGCTGCCCGTCACCGTCACTTCGCCATCGATGGTGGCGCCGCGCGCCATGGCGATCATGCGCGCGGTGACGCGTCCCTGAATGACGGCGCTCGCGGCGATCTCGATGCGATCGCTGACCGTGATGCTGCCGGTCACCCGCCCGGCGATCACGGCGCGTTGTGCGAGTAGATCTCCGCGCCAGTGCGCTTCGGCGCCGATCACCAGCTCGCCGCCGATGTGGCCGTCGCCGATGACTTCTCCACTGACCATCAGGCCGCCCGGAGTCTCGACGTCGCCGGACACGCGCGATCCGGCGGCCAGCAATGACGGCGAGCCGGCGGCGCGGTCGAGCAATCTGCGCCGCGGTGTGTCGCTCACGATACCCTTCCTTGCGTCATTGACGCGGTGATGTTGCCTGCCGGCCTGTCTGTTTGCTCTGGCCGAGGGTTCACCGCGCACGGTCAGCGCAGACAGCTCTGCTACAATCCCTACAATAACCGAACGGCGCAGTTCGTGGAGCCATGAGAGCGCGGCGGTAGCCGGGCGATCCGCACAGCGACCGGCGGTACAGGGAGAGAGTCTTTGATGAGCAAACGACGAGTGATGTCCGCAGTCGCGGTGGCGATGGCCTGCGGCGCGCTGCTGCTGGGTGGGTGCAGCCGGGAGAGCGCGGATTGGAAGCAGGCGAGCCTGGCCAACACCCCCGAGGCCTATCAGCTGTTTCTGCAGCAACATCCGCACGCCACCGAGGCTGCCCAGGCGCAGGCGCGCCTGCAGCAGCTCACCGAGCAACGCGACTGGCAGGTTGCGAGCGCCACCGATACGCGTGATGGCTACCAGCAGTTCATCACCCGACATCCGGACAGCAAATGGGTCCAGGAAGCCCGCATCCGCATCGAGAATTTCGCGCAGTCGGGCGTGAGCGGCGGGGCGGCACTGGCGGCTTCCGCGGGGGCCGAATCTGCGGCGGGCACTCCCGCCGCGGCGGGCACATCGGCTGCGGCGGACGCCGCGGGCACTGCAGGCACCGCGGGCACTGCTGCGGGCACGAAGACGCCCGCGGTTTCAGCGCCTGCCGCTGCGCCACCGGCTGCGGCATCCGCGTCCGGCTCGCCGGCCGCGGCGCGGACAGCGTCGAGAGCGCACCCGAGCGCACACAGCCTCGCAGCGCACCACCCGCACGCCGCTCTGGTCGCCCGCGCGCATGGCGCGGGCCACGCGGGCAGGCCGCTGCTGCAGCTGGGCGCCTTCAGGAGCAGGGCACGCGCGGAGAGTGAGTGGCGACAGCTGAAGGCACGCTTCAGCACGCTCAAGTCGCTCACGCCGCACTACGTCGTGGCGCGCTCGCGCGGCTCGCGCGTCTACCGGTTGCAGGTGCGCCTCTCCTCGGCGCGAGCGGCGAGCGGTCTGTGCGCGACGCTCAAGCGACACGCACGTCCCTGCATGCGGGTGAACGCCTAGCGCCTGACCGGCGCCGCGGCGCGGCGCAGCGAGGCGGATGCACAGGCCCGCGGCGCAGGCGCAAGCCGGGTGCCGCGGGGGGCGTCAGCGCGGCGTCAGACACTGACAGGATTTGTCAGCTGTCCGACGTGGGGGTGGCGCGGGCGGCCGTAACTCTTTGAAATATATCGACCAGCGTGTCTGGCACGGCCCTTGCTCCATCCCTCCTGTAAGGTTTTCCCCTAACCTTTGCGGACAACGTTCCCCGGTGTTCGCCTTCAGGCGCCGCGGCTCTCCCCAGCTTGCGGCGCTTTTCTTTTGCGGCAACGATGGCGGCGCTCTTGAACCCCCCTTGCGCCAACCCGATAAGCAGCAGGCATGGACAGCGACGAAGCGCGTGGTCTGAAGTGGCACGGCGGCACCCCGCCCGGCGCGGTCGCCCTGCGTGCTGCGCCGTCCTTCGAGGCGGCGGCCGCACAGGTCCAGGCCGCGACGCTCGGCAACGGTCTGCGGGTCATCTTCTGGCCCGACCATAAGATTCCGAACATCGCGCTCTATAACTGGGTGCACGTCGGCAGCCGCAATGAGGGCGCCGGCACGACCGGCCTGGCGCATTTCTTCGAGCACATGATGTTCAACGGTACCCCCCGGCATCCGCAGGGCGAGTTCGATCGGCTCATGGAGGCGCGCGGCGGCAGCAACAATGCCTGGACGTCGCAGGACGTCACCGTCTACCAGGACTGGTTCCCGAGTCGCGCCCTCGAGGTGGTGCTGGAGCTCGAGGCCGATCGCGTGGCCAACCTGCAGCTGATCCCCGAGGTGGTCGAGAACGAGCGCCAGGTCGTCTACTCCGAGCGGCGCCTGCGCGTCGACGACAGCAATGCGGCGACCCTCGAGGAGCAGGTGCAGGCGCTGGCCTTCCTCGCGCACCCCTACCGCATCCCGGTGATCGGCTGGCCCTCGGACATCCTGTCCTGGACGATGGCCGATCTGCGCAACTTTCACACGACCTACTACGCGCCCAACAACTGCACGCTCATCCTGGTGGGAGACGTCGATCCCGCCCAGGGGCTGTCGCTGGTCGAGAAGCACTTTGGAGCCGTATCGGCCCGGCCGCCGCCCCCGCCGGTGCGCACGCGCGAGCCCGAGCAGCAGGGAGAGCGCCGCCTGCTGCTGCCGCGCGCCGGTCAGAACCCGCTGGTGCAATACGCCTATCACGGCATCGCGGCGGCCGACCCGCGCGAGCCGGCGCTCAATCTGCTGCAGACCATCCTCGTCGGTGGCGATGCGTCGCGCCTCAATCGTGCGCTGGTGGAGGAGCAGCGGCTCGCGGTCGCGATCGGCGGGGGCTGGCCGCAGGGCTTCGACGCCAACCTGTTCCAGCTGCAGGCGACGCTGCCGGCCGGCGGGAGTGCCGCGCAGTTCGAGGCCGCGCTCGATCGCGAGCTCGATCGGCTGCTGCAGGAAGGCGTCAGCGCCGCCGAGCTGCAGCGCTCGAAGAACATCACGGCCGCGGATTTCTGGCGCGGCGTCGCGACCATCGACGGCAAGGCCCGCCTGCTGGGCGAATACGCCGTGATGCACGCAGATCACCGCCGCCTGTTCAGCGCGCCCGGGGCCTACGAGGGCGTGACGCGCGAGGATGTGCTGGCGGTGGCCCGCGCCGTATTCCAACCAACGCAGCGCACCGTTGGCGTGCTGCAGCCGCTGGGCGGCGAGCCCTGCGCCGCGGGCGATTCTCACGGTGCGGGCGATTCGCACGGCGCGGCCGATCCGCACGGCGCGGCCGATCCGCACGGCGCATGAGAGTACCGCCGCACGAGCGCCTGACGCTGCCCAACGGCGTGCGCCTGCTGCTGCTGCCGACCCACGAGGTGCCGCTGATCGCCTTCGAGGCGGTCGTGCGCGGCGGCTCGCGACTCGACCCGGGCGGCCGCGAGGGCGTCGCCGCGCTCACCGCGGAGCTGCTGACCTACGGGGCCGGCCCGCGCGACGCGTATGCCTTCGCGGACGCCGTCGAGGGCTCCGGC
>JASHSK010000260.1 GCA_030038755.1 Gammaproteobacteria bacterium | reverse complement strand
AAGTTGTACTTCTCCACCAGCAGGCTCTCGCGCAGCTCGTCGATGTCCTCGGCCTGTACACGCACCTGGCCGTTGTCCTGCCGGCGGAACTGGAACAGCCCCATCTGCGATGCGAGCGCACGCGTGAGGTGATTGCGCACGAAGCTGAAGTCGTCGTCCTGGCGCATGATGGCCCGCGCCGCCTCCGGCCCCGCCTCCTTGAAGATATCTTCCCAGAGCGTAAAGCCCAGATGATAGGGATTGACGCTCAGAGCCACCTGCTCGCCCGCCGCGATGGGGCGTACCACGTCCGAGTGGCACTTGATGGCGTCCAGGTACGCCGCCTGCGGCACGAAGTCGGCCTCGCGCAGCAGCCGCGCGTGCCAGTACGACGCCCAGCCCTCGTTCATGATCTGGGTGGCGTACACCGGATAGAAATAAAACGACTCCTCCCGAACCGCGAGGAAGATATCGCGCTCCCAACTCTCCATCTCCGGCGCGTAGGTGGCGATGAACCACAGCAGATCGCGTTCCGGGTGCGGCGGCACCGGTGCGCGCTGCCGGCGCCCCTGCCACACCGATTCGCCGCCGGCGTCCAGCGCGCTGTAGCGGGCGCGAAACGCATCGTCCACGGGCGGCGCCGGCGGCTCCACGTACTCGGCATAGCGCTCGCGCCGCAGCGGCTGATCGACGTCGATGTACTGCTCGAGCGACAGCGCGGCGTCCAGCACCTGCTCCACGCTCTCGGTGCCGTGGCTCTCGATGTGCCGCTCGATCTGGCGCGCATGGCTGGCGGCGTGCTCGACGATGTGCTCGCTGACCTGTTCCTGGCAGCGCCGGAACAGCAGGTTGTTCCTGGAGAAATCGGCGTGTCCGAGCACGTGCGCGGTCACGAGGATGTTGTCGGCCAGAGCGTTGCTCGAGGCGAGGTATGCGTGTCCCGGATTGCCCGGGAATACCACCTCGAACAGCCGCGAGTAACCCATGTGACGCTGCACCAGCTGATAGATGTAGCGCGCTCCGAAGGACCAGTGCGGCATGCGCACCGGCAGACCGTATACGGCGATCTCGGTCATGAAGCTGTCGGGCACCGCCTCGAAGATGACCGGCGACCAGTCGAGCCCGAGCCGGCGCGCCAGCTCCTCGAGGCGCGGGACGTAGGCGTTCCAGTGCTCGGGGGAGCTCACGGCGTCTCGTCCGCCGCCTCGGCCTGCTGCGCCTCGGCGGTGAAGAAATGGCGCACGGCTCCGGCGATGTCGTCGGCCGAGCCGATCGAGAAGCGTCCGATCGGCAGCCCTTCCGCGGCTGCCTCATCGAACATGCGCATGGTCTCTGTGCGCACCGAGCGCACGTTGCTGGGAGCGATCTCCACGTAGCCTGCATAGCGCGTCAGTCCCGCGATGGCATCCAGCTCACGCCGCGCCGCGCCGCGATCGTCCACCGCGTTATCGCCGTCGGAGGCGTAGAACAGGTACAGGTTATAGGCGGGCCCGGCGAAGCGCGCCTCGGCGATCTCACGCACCTTGGAGAAGCCCGTGGAGGCGACCGTGCCACCCGCACCCACGACGTTGAAGAAATCGGGCTCGCTGAACTCCCAGCCTTCCGTCGTATGGGCCACGAACACGATGTCGAGCGCGCGGTATTCGCGCCGCAGCCCGGCGGCTACCCAGAAGAAGAACGTCTTGGCCAGATGCCGGTCGTGGTCCGTCATGCTGCCGGAAACGTCCAGCAGGAAGAACACCGCCGCCCGCGTCGAGGGTATGCGCCGATGCGTCAGCTGGCGGTAGCGCAGGTCCTCATCGATCAGAGCCGGCGAGGGTCCGCCGAGCGCGCGCCGTTTGGTGGCCTCGCGCATCGAGCGGCGCCGGTCGAGGCGCGAGCGCGCCCCGCGCCGATCCCAGCCTTCGCGCTGCCAGTCGGCCTGCTCGCTCGCGCCGCTGCGCGGCTGCAGGTTGGGGAGCCTCAGCTCGTCCCAGAGCCAGTCGATGATGTCGTCGACCTTGAATTCCAGCAGCAGCTCGATGCCGCCGCGCTCGGTACCTCCGGCGCCCTTCTGCCCGGAGCCCGGCTCGCTGCGCGGCTGGCCGAGTACGTCGCCGGGCTTGACGTCGCCCTGGCCCACTCCGAAGGACTGCCCACCGGCACGCAGGCGGAAGCGGTAGTGCTCGAGCAGACGCACCGGTACGCGCACGGTGCGTGCTCCGTGGTTGATGATGTCCGCGCCGGCCACGATCTGTGGCAGGTGCTCGCGCACCGCCTCGCGGACCTTTTCCCCGTGGCGCAACCAGTCGCGCGAGCCCCGCGAAAACAGCTCGTACCAGCCGTTGATGGCCGGAGCCACGCTCCCCGTACCCCCGCTCGCAGCCGCAGAATCCTCATCCATGCTCATGGCCTCTCCGGTATCCGCCAGAGCCTGCAAGCCCGCCCGAGCGCGCCACCGCGCGCGAGCGCGGTGCCGCGCCAGCTGTCGCTACGCGAGCTATTCCTGCGAAAGCAGCGTCGTGACGTAGTTCAACGCCTCCTTTGCGCTATGCTCATCGTAACCATATTCCTTCACGAGCCGTTCCTGCACCACGGAGATCTTCTGGCGCGCGTCCTCATCGGGCCGCGCGGTTGAGGTCACCAGGCGCAGTACGTCGCGCCGCTCCTCGAACAGGTACTGCTCGATCGCCTCGCGCATGCGCGCATGGCTGGCGAGGCGAAACTTCTCGCCGGCCTTGAACGCCACCATCGCCTTGCGCACCACTTCCTGTCGGAAAGACTGCTTGCCCGACTCGGAAACCTTGATCTTCTCCTCCACCGAGCGCAGGAAGCGCTCGTCCGGGGAGCGGTTCTCGCCGGTCATCGGATCGGTGACCTGCCGCTGATCGAGCGACGCCTCCACCTCATCCAGATATTTCTCGAGCAGCTGCTGCGCCTCGTCCTCGAAGGACGCGAACAGCGCGCGGTGCACATCCTCCTTGACCCAGCGGTTGTAGAACTCCTTGCGCGCCGTCACCAGGTGGTCGAACCACAGCTTCTTCTGCTTGGCATCGATGCGCGCATCGTTCTCGATGCCGTCCTTGAGGGCCAGCAGCAGCTCCATGCTGGTGAGGCTGCGGGCGTCTCCGCGCGTGATGGCCGCGGAGATGGCGTTGATCACGAAACGCGGCGACACCCCGGTCAGGCCCTCGTCGGGGGACTCGGCGCGCAGCCGCGTGGCCTCCGTGTCGGACATCCCCTCGACCGCCTCGCCGGCATAGACGCGCAGCTTCTTCGGGACGTCCAGCCCCTCGCGCTCGGGCTTGGTCAGGCGCGTGAGGATGGCGAACACCGCGGCCAGATTCAGCACGTGCGGATCCAGGTGCGTATTACGGAACGCCGGGGCGCCATACACCAGTTTCTGATAGATGCGCGCCTCGTCCTGGTAGGAGAGCGCATACGGAAACTTGATGATCACCATGCGATCCAGCAGCGCCTCGTTCTCCTTCTCCTGCAGGAACTTGTGGAATTCCGCCAGGTTGGTGTGCGCGAGGATGGTCTCGTCCAGGTAAATCAGTGGGAAGCGCGCGACCTTGACGTTTTTCTCCTGCGTCATGGTCAGCAGCAGGTACAGGAACTCGCGCTTGACCTTGAGGATCTCGATCATCTCCAGCACGCCGCGGCTGGCGGAGTACACGGCGCCGGACCACGACCAGGCACGCGGATCGCCCTCGTCCCCGATGACCGCCACCTTCGAGAGATCCACGGAGCCCA
>JASHSK010000033.1 GCA_030038755.1 Gammaproteobacteria bacterium | reverse complement strand
GTGCCGCCATTCTCGAGCAGCGGCAGCTGCTGCGCATCGTGATGCGCGAACAGCGGCTCCATCTCCTCGTCCCCGCGCGGCAGTCCCACCCACAGCTGAATCCCCGACAGCCGTGAGGACGACTGTCTGACGTCCACCGGCGTACGCTCCGAGTGCGCAATGCCGCGCCCCGCGATCATCCAGTTGACCTCGCCGGGTCGGATCAGCTGCGTCGTGCCGAGGCTGTCCCGGTGCAGGATCACGCCCTCGAACAGGTACGTGACCGTCGCCAGTCCGATATGTGGATGCGGCCGAACGTCGAGCCCCCGTCCGGCATCGAAGCCGGCCGGCCCCATGCGATCGAAGAATACGAACGGGCCGATGGTACGCCGCTGCCCTGCAGGCAGCGCACGCTGCACGGTGAAGCCATCGCCGAGATCGCGTGCCCTGGGTGCGATCTGCTGCTCGACGGAGCCCGCCTCGGGCCCCTCACCGGGTATTTCCATACTGTTCCGCCGGCCAGGCCGAAAGCGGCTGCCGGGGGAAAGAATACACCGCGAGTGTGTGTGGCGCGCGGCGCGCCGCCGCCTGAGCATGCCAGGCGGCGGCGACTCAGCAGAGGTCAGCGAGCCCAGTGACCCGGCGCGAAGTGCCAGTGCGGTCCGCGCTGCACCCAGCCCGCTGCCACCCAGTGGAAGCCGGGACGCTCGCGCATCCAATGGCCGGCCACCCAGAAGTGCCGGTGGCCGCGCCACTGCCAGAATCCCGGCGCCCATACGAATCCCACGCGCGGGGGCGGGACCAGCTCCACACGCGGCGCCGGCGGTGCAATATCGATATCAATGCTGACGGCCGCGACGCTCGTCAACGGCACAGTCATTGCGCCGGCGCCCAGACCCAGCATGATGGCCAAAACAATTTTCCGCATTGTCATAGCGATGCAACTCCCAGATCCGTCATAGTTCAGTGGGTGTTCACGTTGCCGCCCGCAACCGCATGCCCGCGCCCGTGGGGCCGCGGCCCGGCAGCGTGCTGCCGCGATGATGAACGAGGCAGGTGGCGCCGGGGTTGACCGCCGTCACACTGCCGACGCGTCGCCACGGCGACCAGGAGGTCGAGCATGAGAACGCAGCGTCGCAAATGCAGCGCCACAGGGGACCTGCCCCTACCCCTACGCCCGTCCCTGCTCCCGCTCCTGGCCGTGCTTCTGCTGGTCTCACCCGCTCACTCGTATGCTGCGCCGACACGTGCACGGGCTGTCATCCGCGCGACACCCGCCTTCGAAGTGATCTATCTGGAAGTGCCCGTGTCGGCATTTGCTGACACCCGCACGCTGTTGCGGCGGTACGCCAATGCCGCGCGGGCAGCCGCCGTGCGGACCGCGGCCGTGCGGGCGGCGGCGGTCCGCGCTGCCGCCGCGGCCTTCCATGTGGATGTGCTGCAGGAGGTAGGTCGCGAGGAGCGCTGGTTGGTGCTGCAGTGGGCGGACAGCCAGAGCCAACTGCAGGTCATCGACGCGGCGGTTGCCGACGACCTTGGCTCGTTGCACAGCCTGCTCGTGGCGCCGCCCGATCCGCACAGCAATCACCCGCTGCCCGCCACGGCCAGCGGCACGGCCACCGCGGCAACCACTGCAGCAGCCGCGGCGCTCGCGGCGCCCGCGGCGCCCGCGGTCGCGCCGGAGACGGATGATTGGCGGCAGATTCCGCCGACCGCGCTGTACGCCGTCACGCACCTGGATATCGGCACACAGGATCAGTCCGCCGTCATCCAGGCTGTCCACGATCTCGTGGAAGGCGCACGCCGCGCGCCGGGCAACCTGCTGGCGGAAGCCTGGCAGCAAAATGGCCATCCTAATCACTATGCGCTGCTGTTCGCGTGGCGAAATCGCGCAGACCGCGACGCATTCGCGGGCGCAGCAGCCGAGCGCCGCTTCCACGGCGCCATAGCCCCGCTGCTGGGCTCACCCTACGACGAGCGACTCTATCGGCGCGTGAATTGATGTCTCGTCGGGAGGATCACGCGCCGCAGCTCAAGCAGTGGCTGATAGGCGAATCGCTTACGGATGGCTGCGTTCATCACTAAGCGGGACCTCGCGTCCGCCAATGTCGCGAGCAGATCAACGCCCGTTTCCTGAGTACTACCGACCACTCGCAACAGGACGCGCTTGTACCCAGTGATGAATGCATCTGCGGCAGCAGGATCGAATAACGGCCCGCTCTTATGCGGCATGGTATTCGACCGCTCCGATGTCGGGGCTCATCGTGCCTCCTCAAACCGTTCCGCGAAACCCTGGCGCGCTTCTCCAATGAAGACAAGAAGTTGGCTCTCGGCGACCCGCACTACGTCGATACTTTGATGCGTCGCCTCGCGAGCAATTAGGTCTGCGACATCCTCACGTGCAATGAACAGTGTTTTAGGTAGCTGCTCTTTCTGCCGCTGTCCCTTTTTCAACAGACGGCGGAACTGTGCGCGCGTAGGTTCGGCGGCGGTTGCGGGAATGAACTCCGAGCCGAGAATGAAACAACTCGCTGCATCCATCAACGCTATGCAGTTAAAGTCTCCATCGCGCTCCGTTCGCACAGGCATGCCGTTAAGGCGAAATACGATCCAGGCTTCGTTGACCTCAAACTGCTGTGGATGGAGCATACGGAGGCCGTTCCGAGAACGTCTAACAAAAATGAACTGTGCGCTCGAAGCTGCGTTACGCCGCGACTCCGGGTTACCCATTCATGGGCGAAGGCATTCTAGCGTCAAACGGGGCGCGGCAGTCGCATGCGTTGAGCTAACCGGCAGCACGTCCTCGGGTGCCGCGGACCGGTCATTCGAATGTCGGTGATCCACCTTCCTGGGCGGCGGCTAACAAGAACCACTACGTCGGTTCTGGGTCGACCTGGCCCGTCATGACTTCTTGCAAAGGTGGAGCGCCGCCAGGGCGTGTCGGCGTGGCAATTCAAGAGTTCGGCTTGCGGCCGGTTGACATACAAAAGAAATACGGCATATGATTTTACGCCATGGGAATTCTCACAGTTCGCCTCACTGAAGAGGAAGAGCGGGTGCTGGCGAGACGTTCGCACAAAGCCCGAATGAAACGGGCAACCTATGTTCGGATGCTAATCCGCGAAGAACCCTTCGTAACCGCGAGCGATGTGCTTGCTGATGCTGCTAAACGAATGGGGGACGAGCGCTTGCGCGTGTCGCGCAAGCAATGAGAAATTGCCTGCTAGACTCCTCGTTCCTAATCGATCTGCTCAATGAGATCGCAGAGGGTGTCCGGGGCCCGGCTCTTGCCTGGCTCAAGAGCAACGACAGCGCCCAGCTCTGGATCAGCCCAGTGACCGTGGCCGAAGTGCTCGAGGGCGCTGCCGATGTGAAGGCGGTTAAAGCCTACTTGGGGCGCTATTCCTGGCAAGGTATCCATCGTATACATGCAGAAAGTGTCGCGCTTCGGCAGAAGCGCAGCTCCCGGCGCCTGGGTGAAAACGACGCGTGGCAGCTGGCCATCGCAGAACATATGCGCGGAACGATTGTGGGCCATGATCCCGTCGCGTTCGGACGCCTTGGTATTCGATACTCTGATCATCGGCGGCCGTCCAAGCCGACCTGAACGAATCAACGAACGATAATCAAGACGATTCAGACTGCTCCGAAGCTGCCAGTCACCAATGACGCAGAAGGGTCGCG
>JASHSK010000259.1 GCA_030038755.1 Gammaproteobacteria bacterium | reverse complement strand
CCGCCGGCGCACGGCCAGCGGCTCGCGCTGGGCATCCAGCCCGTCCACGAAGATGCGGCCGCTGTCGGGCCGCATCAGCGTATAGAGCATGCGCAGCGTCGTGGTCTTGCCGGCGCCGTTGGCGCCGAGCAATCCGGTGATCTCGCCGTCGCGTGCCTGAAAGGACACGCCCTCGACGGCGCGCTTGGTGCCGAAGGCCTTGTGCAGATCCTGCACGCCGATCACGGCCCCGCCCCGTTGTAATCCAGGAACGCAGGCGTCGGCTTTACCTGCCTGAGACAATCGGCGTTCAGCCCCGCCGGATCGAGCGTCTCGACGAAACGTTGCACCAGCCGCGGCACGCAGCCCACGCCGATCACGCCGTGTCCCTGCCCGGGCACGAGCAGCGAGCGCGCATGGCTCAGAGTGCGCACGATCTCCTGCCCGTAGGCGGGAGGGGTGACCGGATCGAACTGCCCATCGAGCACCAGCACCGGCAGTGCCGATACCCACGGCGCGTGAAAATCCGCCGGTCGCGTCCCGCGCGGCCAGATACGGCAACCCTCCTGCGCCCGCGTGATCACATCATTGCCGAGCAGCGTGTCCGCATCGGCGGGGCGCGGCGCAAGCAGGTCCACGTCTTCCGCGCAGATCACCGACAGCTCCTCGCCGCTGGTGATCTGGTCGCCCAGATCGCTCGACAGCAGCGTCTTCTGCCCGAGCAGCGGCGCGTAGTTGCCCTGCTGCGCCTCGTGCAGCACCAGCGGCAGCAACGCCGCGGTCAGCGGGTTGTAGGCATAGAAACGCACCACGGTAGCCAGATCCTCGGCCGTGAGCATCGTCTGCAGCGGCGCGTAGGTCTCCGGGTCGCGCAGCTCGACCGGCTGCGGATGCGCGCGCAGACGGTCGCGCAGCTGGTAGAGCGTCGCGTAGGGATCCCCGAAGCGCGAGCGGCAATCGGCGTCGGCCTGGCAGGCCGCAAACTGTGCGCGCAGCGCGCGCTCGAGGTTGCGGGCGTGCTCGCTGCCGAGAGCCAGGCGGTTGGGCACCGGGCTGTCGAGCACCACGCTGCGTACCGCGGTCGGATAGCGGCGCGCGTACTGCTGCGCGACACGCGTGCCGTAGGAGATGCCGATGACGTCCAGCATGGGTGCGCCCAGCGCGACGCGCACCGCTTCCAGATCGCGCACCGCCTCGGTGGTCGTATAGAACTGCGGTGCCGCGCGCGCCGACAGCTGCGCGAGGCAGGTGCGCAGCTGCTGCGCGATCAGCTGTGGTTGATCGGCATCGGCGAGCTGCGCCGAGGCGCGCTGCGCTGGGCTCGGCCCGGCGAGCTGCTGCAGCTGCGGACAGTCCAATGGATTTGAGCCGCCGGTGCCGCGCTGATCGACCAGCAGGATGTCATGCCGCGAGCGCAGCGGCTCGAGCGCCGCGGCGATCTCCGGATAGTCTTCGGTCGCCGCACCGCCCGGCCCACCGTCGAGAAAGGTGACCAGATCCGGATCCGGCGACTGTGCCTCGGCGCGTACCAGCGCCACCCGCAGATCGATCTTCCTTCCACCCACGGCCCCCCAGTCCTCGGGCACCGGGAAGCTCGTGCAATACGCCGCGACGCTCGCCAGCCCGTCGGCGACCCGGGAGCCGATCACGCACGGCTGCAGCGTCAGCTGTCCGCGGCGCAGCTGATCGCTCAGGGCGGCCCGGCCCGGGCGCGTCGTGCCCGCGGCACGCGCGCCTGGTGCCGGCCGTGCGGCCGGGTGCCGCCTCAGGTAGGCCGCCCGTCCCAGCACCAGCGCCACCAGCACCGCCGCAGCAACGCGCAGCGCGGTCAGCCCCGGCGGACGGCTCACAGACGATCCACGGGGCGGCGCTCGATGCGCACTTCCTGCAGCCCCTCCACCATCGAGAGCGCCTGCACCATCTCCTGCGCCAGGCGTCCCGGCTTCAATCGTGCCTCGTAGCTGTAGTCCAGCGACACCCCGGGCCGATTGGTACTCATGGCGATGAGCGTGCGCGCATCCAGGTAGTCATCGAGCACGCTGGCGGCGACGCTCTCGGGGTTACGGCCGAGCGCGACGCGAATCCGCAGCTCGTAGACGTCCGCCAGCGGCTGCGGCGTGCGTGCGCGAATCGGGATGAGCAGCGCGGCGAACGCGATGATCAGCAGTCCGATGATCGCGATCCACAGATCGGCCGCGCCGATCGCCATGCCGATCACCACCGCGAAGATGACATACGCGGTGTCGCGCGTATCGCGCACGATCGTGCGGAAACGCACGATCGCCAGCGTGCCCACCAGGCTGAAGGCACGGGCCACGTTGTTGCCGATCACCTGCGTGACCATGGCGATCAGCACGGCGAGCAGCACCAGCGTCATGGGGAAAGAAGCGCCGATGTCGGATTCGTCGCGGCGGCTGCGCAAGTAGATCGCGGCCACCAGATAGCCGAACGCCAGCGCCACGAGCAGGCGCAGCACCACGTCGAACGTCGGAATGACGGTCGTGCGCGCCAACCCCTCCCTGAACCACGCAGGCACGCGTATCGCTCAGAGCACCCGGCACCGCATCACAGCGGCCACATCGCAGAGCCTGGCGCCGCCTCAGAGCGCGCGGCGCCGCAGCGCCGCTGCCGCCGGGGCCCCGGAGGCAAGGCCATGCGCGCCGGGGGCATGCGCGCCGGGAAGCTCTGCCCTGCCGGCGACGTGCGCCGCGGCGGAACCAGCCGTACCGGCACCAAGGGCGCCGGGGCCGGCAGCGCCGGCAATGTGTGCGCCATTCGTGGGGACCGCGCTCGCGGGGGCACCATTCGTCGGGGCAGCGAGTACCGGTACCGCTCCCGCCGCTCCCGCCTCACCCGCCAGCCCTGCCGGGAGCGGCTCCGCAGCCATCGCCTTGGGGGCCAGCCCCAGCGCCAGACTTGCCAGGCGGTACTTGGAGATGCCTTCCAGGCGGGGGGAAAACTCACGGATCAGCTCCTTGAATATCGCAGGCATGGCGTTACCGAACTTCAGCTCCAGAATGAGCTGTTGGCTCGACAGCGGCACGCCCTGGCCGCCAACCTCGAAATTCAGACCCCCCGCGGGCCAGGCCAGCAACTCCTGATCCAGGGTCAGGCGTACCGGTCCGTAATCGCTGTTCCCGATGCGGGCGATCCGCTGGTAATCCACACGGCTGACGGCTCGCAGCGCCCTCGCCAGCAGCCGCCGATGAAACCAGCGGCCTTCCCAATCGGCCGGTTGCGACTCCTGCAGGCGCCCCAGGGATACCAGCGCCGCGGCCGAGCGGCGCTTGAAAACCCGGTACTGCCCGCGGGTCTTACGCTCGAGGTAGATGACCTCGCCGTGGTTGTAGCGACGCACGCGGTATTTGCTGCGCGCAAAAGAGCCGCGGCGCGCCAGTACGTCGAATGCCTGTGTGTCGAAATAGATGCTGCTGACGCGGTAGCTGTCTGCGTAGGGGCCGCCGCCGTGCGGGTCGGCCTGCAGCCGTTCGCGCACCCAGCTCTTCAGCGCCTCGGCCTGGTGATTGCCGACATAGAACTTCAGCTCGTAGGCAAACTCGCGGCTGTCGCGGGGCGTGTCGCGGGGAGCGGCTCCCAGGGCGCTCTGCGGTGGCTGCATCGCAATTGTTCCTTGTCGGCTACAATACTCTGCCTCATAGGTCGGATCAAAGGCGGTGGCGGATCAATGTGGCTGGCTTCCGAGATGGCTGCCTTCGCACATGTCTGCGAACTGAGGTCCTTCACCGCGGCCGCCCGCCTGCTGGGCGTGCCGAAAGTCGCAGTCAGCCGTGCCATAGTAAGCCTCGAACGGCGCCTCGGCACTCGTCTTTTGAACCGCACCACGCGCCGCGTGAGCCTGACACCGGCGGGCGAGCTGCTGCGCCCTCACTGCCAGCGTCTGCTGGTGGAGGTCGAAGCGGTCCGTGCGCGTTTCGCCAGTGCCCCCGAAGCGCCGCGGCGCCTGCGACTGCTGGTGGACCCCGGCTACGGACGGTTGCTCGTGACTCCCCTCGTGCCGCGCTTCCTCGAGCGCTACACGGACATCGCCCTCAACGTGACCGTGGTTGACACCGTGCCCGCGGGGCCGTCGGCTGACTGGGACCTGCTGATCTGCAATGCCGCGCGCGCGGCCGGCCTGACCCAGACCGCCGATACCCCGGATACCCATGGCCCCGATACCCGCGCTCCAGCGTCGGAGCTGAGCCGCACGCCGCTCGGCCGGCCGCCGCTGCTGCTGTGCGCAACTCCTGCCTATCTCGCGCAGCACGGCCGGCCCCGCAAGCCGGCGGATCTGACCGCGCACACGGTGCTGCGCCCCGCAGGCAATGCGCCGCTGCGGCTATATCGCAGCGGCGGGGAGCCGCGCGGCGCGCAGGGCCGCTCCGGCCCGGGGAGCACGCTGCCCGCGCACGCACAGCTACAGGAGCTGCACCTGCGTGCGACGCTGCAGGTCGACGATCCGGCGCTGGTGCACTCCAGCGCCGCGGCAGGCCTGGGCATCGCGGTGCTGCCGGAGTTTCTCTGCCGCCAGGGGCTGGCGATGGGCAAGCTCGAGCGGGTACTGCCCGACTGGGTGCCGGAGGAGCCTCTCGAGCTGCAGGCGTTGCAACCGGCCGTCGGCGCCGATTCGGCCGCGGTCCGACAGTTTCTGGAATTCCTGCTCGCCAATATGGTTCCGGTACTCGGTGCGGCCGGCGCGCCGGCCGGCCGCAGCGGTGCGAAGCGCTCCGGTGAACCTTTGCCGGCGGAAAGCGGCGGCAGCGCACGCACTCAGGGTGAAGGACCCGGTGAGCCACTGCACGCCGATCAGGAATGAACCGCCCAGAGCCGCGCATGCACGCTGCAATGTCGGCGATGGTCCTGCAGCAGCCGCGCACGCCGCTGGTCAGCGAGCAGCGCGCGCTGCCGGAACCCGGGCCCGGCCAGGTTCGCGTGCGTGTCAGCGCCTGCGCCGTGTGCCGCACCGATCTGCACGTGGTCGATGGCGAGCTACCCGATCCGAAGCTGCCGATCATCCCCGGCCATGAGATCGTCGGGGTCATCGACGCCGCCGCGCCCGGCACCTCCGTCCGCGTGGGTGCGCGCGTCGGGATTCCGTGGCTGGGCTACGCCTGCGGTCATTGCAGTTACTGCCGCCGCGGCGAGGAGAACCTCTGCGATCAGGCGCGCTTCACGGGCTACCAGATCGATGGAGGCTACGCCGAATACACGCTGGCCGATGCGCGCTTCTGCCTCGAGCTGCCCGCGGAGCTCGACGATCTGCACGCCGCGCCGCTGCTGTGCGCCGGGCTGATCGGCTATCGCTGTCTCGTCAAAGCCGGTGCGGCACGCCGACTGGGTCTGTACGGCTTCGGTGCCGCCGCGCATCTGATCACACAGGTTGCGCGCCACCAGCAGCGCGAGGTCTACGCGTTCGTACGTCCCGGCGATGAGCCGGCCGCCGCATTCGCGCGTTCGCTGGGAGCGAGCTGGGTCGGCGCAAGCGACCAGCCGCCGCCCGAGCCGCTCGATGCGGCGATCATCTTTGCGCCGGTCGGGGAACTGGTGCCGCGCGCCCTGCGCGCCGTGCGCAAGGGCGGGCGTGTCGTGTGCGGCGGCATCCACATGACTCCCATCCCCGAGTTCCCGTACGAGTGGCTGTGGGGCGAGCGCCAGATCGTCTCGGTCGCGAACCTCACGCGCGCCGACGGGCGCGAATTCCTGCAGCTGGCCGCGCAGCTGCCGCTGCACGTGCAGGTGCATCGC
This sequence comes from Gammaproteobacteria bacterium, assembly GCA_030038755.1. Lineage (GTDB taxonomy): Bacteria > Pseudomonadota > Gammaproteobacteria > Steroidobacterales > Steroidobacteraceae > FEN-1191. Next base: position 27,618 of record JASHSK010000259.1, on the reverse strand, counting down.
TACGCGCTCTCACACGCCCAGAGCGCGCTCGATGACCTGCGCGCCGGCCGCTATAGCGGCGCCGCGGTGCTGGTGCCGTAGTCCTCGCGCGAAGGCGTCACGCGCGAGGGTCGCGGCCGAAGGGTACCGCGGCCGAAGGCACCGCTGACGAAGGCACCGCGGGCGCCCGCGCCGCGGGCCAAAGCGCCGCGAGCGCAAGCGCCGCGATCGCGACCGGACTACTGGATTCGCCAGTTCACACCAAACAGAAGCGTATCGGCGGTATAGCCGTAGCCGGCGTTGTCACCGCTGGTCAGCCGGCCCCACTCCACATCGAGTGAGGTATTGCCGGCGACGTTGACCTCCCCGCCGATGCCGAAGGAGACCGCGATATTGTTGGAGTTGTAACTCGGATAGTTGCGATGCCAGTCTGCGCCTCCGAGGCCCAGCGTGACGTAGGGGGAGAACCACGGGTTCAGCGGGTACATACCCTTGACCAGGGCGCCGTAGATGACGTTGGAATTGATGTGATAGCCGTAAGCTGCGCCGCCGCTGACGTTGGTGCCGAGGCGAGCCTCGAGCGCAATATAGGGATTCAACTGCTGCCCGACGCGGAACTCCGCGATCGTCGGGTTCATCTGAGCCAGGCCTTGCTCGTTGTAGTAAAGCTCGCCGACGCTCGCACCGAAGTACAGCCCATAGGCATTGTAAGGCTGCGCCGCCAGAGCCGCGGTGGACCCCGACGCGCACACGGCCAGCCCAATGAAAACGAGTTTTTTCTGCATTAAGCACCTCACGTGACTCGAGTGGAGGGCACCGTCGCGCGTGCCGTATCTTTCCGTCGAGCGCCAGCGGATCGCCGGCTCTGCGGCAGCCCAACGCTCTCTGACGCGGGCAGCCGGCGCAAGTTCCTGGCGCGCTCTTTCCCATGTCACCAACGGCTGATCGCGCGCCGCGCTGACCGACAGCGTGCATGAATGACGCGCCGTCGCGAAACGGCGACGCTTGCCGGCGTGCCGGCCGCGCTCGTAAGGCGGCTCAGCCCGGCTCAGACCCCGCCGCGCGCTTTGTAGATTCGCAGTTGCTTGTTGAAACGGTCGGCGACAGCCTGATCGGTGTCCACCGCCGCGTTATGGATGCGCGTATGCATCGCCTCTATCTGTCGCAGCCCGTCCGCATTCAGTACCGCGCCGTACTGGCCATCGAAATCGCGCGCGGCCTTGTCGAGACAGGCCAGATAGACGTTGGTCGCCGTGTTGAAGGCCTGGGTCTGCGTATCCGAGGCGAGCATCTGTGCGTGTGTCGCGGTCGTGCCATCCGGAGGGTCGGCGGGCCGCTTCGGGGATGTGCAGCCGTCGAACGCCGAGCCCGCCAGCACGATCAGATCGGGACGCACCGCCGGCACCGGGGTGCCGCTGCGCGCCGTGACTGCCGGAGCACCGACTGCCGGAGCGCCGACTGCCGGAGCGCCGACTGCCGGGGCGCGGCGCACGGTCACTGCCGGGCCGCGGCGCGCGGTCACTATCCCTCCGGTAAGCAGTGCCACACCGGCCGCCACCATCAGCACCCGCAGGCCCATGCCGGCGGCCGAACCCCGGCCGCGTATGCGCAGGAACGTTGCGAGGAGTCCCGCCGCCAGCAGAATTGCTCCGACGGCCAGAAACGCAATACGAACATCGCTTGACATGTCTTGCATCCGTGGCAGCAAGGGGATGACGCATCGAGGCGCCACGCGCCGAGGAGCACCCCCCTTGAATGGCGCTCAGTGTACTCGATGGGACACTGACCTTTGAGACCGGCCGCGGGTTCCGCTCGGATCAGCGCCTCCCGCTCAGATCAGCCGAGGGTCGGCCTCCGCAACGCTCGCACCGCCGGAGCGCACGATTCGCACCAATCCCAGCGCCTGCGGCAGCAGCTGCCCGGCATAGAAGCGCGCCGTCTGCAGCTTCGCCCGATAGAAATCCGCGTGCGCGCTCGGTGGTGTCGACAATGGGACAGTCGACGAAGGGGGGGGCGTGGGCGCCGTGCCGGCAGCCGCATCGCCCAGGGCCTCGAGGCGCGCGGCCGCAAGCCGCGCGGCCGCGATCTGCGCTGCGCGGGCCAACAGCGCGCCACCGAGCACGCGGCCGCACAGCTGCAGATAGGGAACGGATACGGCGTAGGCGCTCGCGGGAGAGGTGGAGAGCTGCTGCAGCAGCGCTCCGGTCACATCACGCAGCAGCGCGAGCGCATCGGCGGCCGCGCTGCGCACGGCGTGCAGCGTGGCGTCGGCGCCGGGTTGCCCACCGAGTTCCTCGAGCAGCTCGTTCACGAGCGTGGTGAGCGCCGCGCCATGATCGCGCTGTAGCTTGCGGCCGAGCAGATCGTTGGCCTGGATGCCCGTGGTGCCCTCATAGATCGAAGTAATGCGCGCGTCGCGCAGCGTCTGCGCGGCACCGGTCTCCTCGATGAAACCCATGCCACCGTGGATCTGAATGCTCAGGGACGCCAGTTCGATGGCCTGCTCGGTGCACCAACCCTTGACGATCGGGATCAACAGCTCGCCGCGCGCCAGCGCCGCGGCGGCGCGCGCCGCGTCAGGCTCGGCGCGGGCGCGATCGAGCTGTAGCGCCGCGTACAGCGCGAGCGCGCGCATCGCCTCCACCGTCGACTTGATCGTCAGCAGCATGCGGCGTACATCCGGGTGCGCGATGATCGGGCTGGGCGCGGTGCTGGACACGACGCTGGGCGCCACACTGGACGCCGCATTGGGCGCCACGCTCGGCGCCACACGGGGCGCGGTACCGGGCGCGGCACCGTGCCCCTGGCGCGCTTCGCCGACGGCATGACCCTGCAGGCGGGTGGTGGCCCAGTCGCGCGCCTGCTGGAAGGCCAGCTCCGCGAGGCCGACGCCCTGCACGCCGACCGACAGGCGCGCGGTATTCATCATCACGAACATGTACTCGAGGCCGTGATGGGGCTCGCCGATGAGATACCCGATCGCGCCCCCGTGATCCCCGTAGGACATCACGCAGGTGGGACTCGCGTGGATGCCGAGCTTGTGCTCGATGGACACGCAACGCAGATCATTGTCGGCACCGAGGGCGCCGTGCTCGTCCACCAGGCGTTTGGGCACGGCGAACATCGAGATGCCGTGCACACCGGCGGGCGCGCCGTCGATGCGCGCGAGCACCATGTGCACGATGTTGTCCGCCATATCGTGGTCGCCGTAGGTGATGAAGATCTTTTGCCCGCGGAGGCGATAGTGGTCACCCTCGGGCGTGGCACGCGTGCGAATCGCAGCGAGATCCGAGCCGGCCTGCGGCTCGGTGAGATTCATCGTACCGGTCCACCGGCCGCTGACCATGGGCGGCAGCAGCCGCGCGGCGAGCGGCGCGCCGGCGTTGCGCTCCAATGACTCTACCGCGCCGCGTCCCAGCAGCGGACAGAGCATGAAGGCCACGTTGGCGCCGAACCAGATCTCCTCGGTGGCCTGCGCGAGCACGAGCGGCTGACCTTGCCCCCCGTGCTCGGCACCCGCGGTCATCTGCGGCCAGCCCGCCTCGACGAACTGCCGATAGGCCACGCGAAATTCCGGCGGCATGTGCACCTGGCCGCTCTCGAGGCGCGCCCCGACGCGATCGCCCAGCCGGTTGATCGGGGCGAGCACTGCTTCCCCAAAGCGCGCCGCCTCCTCCAGCACCGAGCCGGCGAGCTCCATGGAGAACTCGCGGTAGCGCGGCAGCTGCCCGAGAGCCCCGGCGTCGAGCAACTCCTCGAGCACGAAGCGCAGATCGCTGAGCGGGGCGCGATACATTGGAATATGACAAGTCTACGCGAACCCTACGGCCGGAGCAGCCTGCGGCCCAGGCGCATCCGGGTCCCTCGTACGTTGGCCCCTCGTACGTTGGCCCCGCGCCCGTGGCACCGTGCGGCAAGGGGCAGCGCGGCGGGCCGCGATACGCGCAACCGCTCACAGTTTTGCACTGCGCCCGGATTGGCCGGCCGAACTGTGAGCCGCCACGCGTCCCAGCGGTGAGGGCGCGGCACGATATCTCGTATGCCAGCAGCGCCCGCCACCGCCGAGCTCTCGGACAGCCCCGATGCGCCCGACAGCAGCACCACCCGCGCACCGGCCACCGACACAGCCCCAATCGATGCGTTGAGCGCGGAGGCTTTGCTCAGGACTGAGTCGGGCCCTGCCACGGGGTTGCCGGCCCTGCCGAACGAGTCCGTGCCCGCCAGTGATCCGGTGCCCTCGAGCGATCCCACGCCCGCACCCGCTCCGCAGGAACCGCTTTCCAACGCGAGTCCCACGAACGACGTGGCGGTACTGGAGCCGGCCTCCTCGACGGCGGAGGGTGCGGCTGCCGCGGTGGAGCCGTCGCCCGTTCCCGTACCTCCCGTGGCCGCTGCCGCGCCTGCGGTACTTGATCTCCCGGATATCGCTGATCTACCTCCCGAATTTATCGTCCCCGATCTGCCCCCTGTTCCTGAATCCGCCGCACCTGCTGAAGCTCCAGCACCTGCTGAAGCTCCCGCGCCGGCGGTCGGGGCAGCGGCAGATGCCCCCGCGGCGCCACTGTCCCGCCCGGCCGCGGCCGCTGGCCCTGCGGTGTCCGCGCCGTTGGCAGCTCCTGCCGCAGAACCCTCTCCCTTTGCCACCGAACCCCCTCCTGCCACAAAGCCCGCCGGCACGAAACCGCTGGCGCAGAAGCCGGCGGCAGCAGTTGCGCCGACACCGGTAGCGGCGGTGCCGAAGGCGGCAGCGGTGCCCAAGCCCGTGGCCGCGGCGCCGAAAGCGGCGGCGACACCCAGGCCGGCGGCGGCGATGCCGAAGGCGCTAGCAGCGCCAGAGCCGGCAGCGGCCGTGCACACGGCGGCGGTGACACCCAGGCCGGTAGCGGCAGTACCGAAGGCGGCAGCGCCGCCCGAGCCCGTGGCGGCGGCGCCGAAAGCGGCGGCAACACCGCGGCCGGCAGCGGTGGTGCCGAGAGCGGCCGCAGTGCCCGCGATGCCGGCGCGCATGGACCGACAGTTCATCGCGCAGAACAACATCGTCGAGCGATATCTGAGCGGACGGCTGCCGCGCAAGGGAGCGCAGGACTTCGAGAGCTTCTGCCGGGATCATCCGGAACTGCTCGAGGAGCTGCGCCTGGCCGAGCACCTGCACGCCGCGCTGCGGCTGCTGGAGGCCGGCGGACAGGCTCCCCCGTGGGAGGAGAAGCCGCGGCGCTGGTGGGAAAAGCTGCCGGTGTTGATTGCCGCGAGCGGTGTATGCCTGGTGCTGCTGGCGGTCAGCGTGATCAATGGCGGGAGACTGTCGGTCCAGGAGCACAGGAGTGCCGCGCTCAAGCAGCAGCTCGAGACGCAGCCACTCGATCCGGTGGAGTCGACACGAGTGATCCGCATATTGCCCAGCCGCACCGCTCCCTCGCAGCAGAGCGTCGCGACGATCGGCGGGGCCGCAGCGGAGCTGGCGGACCTGAAGATCAATATGTCGTGGTCGAGGTACGCGGCGTTCACCGTGACCATCGACCGCGTCGATCAGGGGCGCGTCGCGGTCCTGCACAACCTGCAGCGCGACTCCAATGGGGATGTGCGCATCGACCTCAACAGCTCGGCGCTCGGCCCGGGCGACTACCAACTGACGCTCGACGGCATGACCTGGAGCGGTGCGCCCGTGGCGCAAGCCTGGGCGACCGTCACGGTCGCTCCCCGCGCGGCAAACGATCAGCAGTAGATCCCGCGATCAGCAGATCGCGTCGAGCCGCGCGTCAGCGGGGCAGTGTATCGGTCAAGACGGAAGCATCAGCCGAAACGCCGCGCAGGCCGAAAACAGCTAGACATTCTGCTTCCATCGCTTCCTGGCCGCCTTCCTGGCGATCTCCGACCGCTTCCTGGCCGACAAGTTAGCCGCTCTTGCCGCACCACCCTTACGCCCCAGCTCGACGGCCGCCTTGCTCTTGCCGTCATCCGTCTCCCCCAGATCCTCGGCAATCTCCCCCGTGGCGATCTTGGCGATCTGGATGGCGGTGCCGATGACGTCGGCGGGGCGCCTCTGGCCTTTGAGTCCTCTAGGCATCGGTGTTTTTTTGGCTGCGGATGACCGAGAAAATGATGGCAAATGCCACTATCAGCCCTATAACGAGCGCGATAGTTGCGCCGTGCGACCAATGATGATGCATGGCATTCTCCGTGCGGCAGGCTATGCCTGCCGCTAAGCATCGGCCGGTGAGCGCCTGGGGTCAAGGCGGTAGGCTTAGAATTAGCCAAGATCCGGGGGCATAAGGCTACGGTGTCATGAGAGACAAATTTCGGGGCATGATCATCTTCGCAGCGACTCTCGCAGTGATAGCGCTCCTAATCGGGCTAAACGAGCACTTCCCCTTGGTCGGCAAGGTATTCCTTGGTTTGGTTCTCGCATTTACTTTTGTCGGCTCGGTCATGAAACTGCGGCGGGTGGCGCATGGAGATTTCCGCGTCACGAGCGGTGTCTTCTGGTTGCCGAAGCGCGTACGGTCTTGGATATTTGGCGGAGTCCCCCAAAAGGAACCAGCGCCGCGCCACCAAGAGCAGCGGAATTCAAACTGAGACACTACCGTCAGCGGGCCGCGCGTCAGCGGCCGGCGCGCGCGCCCGCTCGGCTGAGCAGCAGCAGCGCATGATGTAGGGAACCCGCGTAGATATGGGGGACCTTCAGGCGGATACATGGGCACGTATTCGCCTGAAGGTCCCCCATATCTGCGCGAATTGGCTGCGCCGAGTGTCGGACTGCCGCTCGGGCGAACCGCGTTGCGGGCTCTCAGTACAGCACCGCGCGCGGCGGCACGCGCAGCATCGGGCGCGTGGCCAGCGCACCGGCCGCGGCGGTCACCAGCACGGCGGCGAGCACTCCGGCGCCCCAGATGAGCGCGTCGAAGCGATAGTTGAGATCGAGCGTGTGCGCGAGCCAGGCGCCGCCCAGGGCCGCACCGCTCGCGCCGAGCACACCGGCGAGCGCCCCGACCAGCGCGAACTCCACCAGCACGCTCCGGATCAGCATGGCGCGGCGCGCGCCGAGCACGCGGATCACCGCGGTCTCGTGGCGCCGCTCCTCGCGCGTGGCCTGCACCTGCGCGATCAGCACCGTGAGGGCGGCGAGCACCGTGAAGACGAATACGCTCTGCACGGCGATCACGGCCTTGTCGATCACGGCGCGCGCCTGCGCCAGCAGATCCCCGACGTTGAAGATCGAGACCCCCGGAAACTGACGCACGAGCGCCGCCATGCCGGCGCTGCTCGGGGTGAGGAACGCGCTCGTCATGTACGTCCCCGCCGCGTCATTCAGCAGTCCCGGCGGGAACTCGACGAAGAAATTCGGCCTGAAGCTGTCCCACTGTACGCGGCGGAAGCTCGCGACCGTGACCGTGACGTTCTCGCCCGCCACGTCGAAGGTCAGGCGATCGCCGAGCCGGAGGTGCATGGAGTCGCGATACTCCACGGCGAGCGACACCAGCGGCTTGCCGTGATCCGCGGCCGTCCACCAGCGGCCGGCGACGATGTGATTGTCATCGCCCAGCTCATCGGTCCAGGTGAGGTTCTGCTCGCGCTCGCCGAACGCGCGACCGCGGCCGCTCGATCCGGGCCCGCCCCGCGCCTGCAGCGGCACGCCGTCGATGGCCATCAGCCGGCCGCGCAGCATCGGCAGCATGCGCTCCTCGCGCGCGCCCTGCGCGGCCAGCAGCTGCTGGAATTCGACGCGCCCCTGGGGCGGGATGTTGACGAAGAAGTAATTGGGAACGTCGGCCGGCAGGCTCGCGCGCCAGTCGGTCACCAGGTCGGCGCGCAGGATCGCGAGCGCCAGCAGCAGCATCGCACCGAGCCCGAAGGCGACGATCTGCGCGATGCCGTAGCCACGGCTGCGCGCCAGATGCGCGACGCCGTAGCGCCAGGCGGTACCGGCGTAGCCGCGCACACGGCCGGCCAGCGCGAGCAGCCCCGCCCCGCCGGCGCCCAGCGCGAGCGTCACGGCGGCCAGCCCCGCGAGGAAGCGCACGCTGGTGGCGGCGTCCCCGAGCGCGCCGTACACCACGCCGAACACCGCCAGCAGCACGGGCGCAGCGGTGATCCACAGCGCGGGGGCGGGCGCGCCCAGGTCCCGCCGCAGCACGCGCAGCGCCGGCACGCGCGTGAGCTGCAGCAGCGAGGGCAGCGCGAAGCCCGCGAGCATGGCGAGCGCCATCCCAAAGCCCACGGCCGCCGGCCAGGGGCCCGCCGGCGGCAGGTCGCTGCGCAGCAGGCCGCGCAGCACACGCACGAGCCACAGCTGCGTCACCCATCCGCCCGCCGCGCCCAGCACGCTGGCCACCAGCGCCAGGGTGGCGAGCTGCCAGAGTGTCACGCCGACCACCAGGCGGCGTGTCGCGCCGAGCGTTTTCATCAGCGCGACCGCGTCCAGATGACGCCGCACATAGCTGCGCGCGCTGAGCGCCATGGCCACCGCACACAGCAGTACCGCCACCAGGCTCGCGAGCGCGAGAAAGCGCGCCGCGCGCCGGCTGGCATCACCGATCTGCGGGCTCGCATCGGCGACGTCCGCGAGCCGCTCGTTGCCCGCCGCATGTGCATCGAACCAGTCTTCATAGGCGGCCAGAGGCCCGGGTGAGCCCGCGAGCAGCAGCGCGTAATTGATCCGACTGCCGGGCTGCACCAGCTGGCTGGCGGGCAGATCGGCGGCATTCATCAGCAGCGTCGGGACGAAGTCGACGAAGGTGGAGTTCTGATCGGGCCGCGAGATGAGGATGTGCGTCACGCGCAGCATGCTCGCGCCCACGCCGAGCTGTCCGCCGATGCGTACCCCGAGCGCGGCGGCGAGGCGCGAGTCGGGCCACACCTCGCCGGGTGCGGGAATCGCGCGCGTCGGCACGCCGTCGGCGAACGGCTGATCGGCGATCGTGAGCTGTCCGCGCAGCGGATAACCCCCGCTCACCACGCGCACGTTCGCGAGCTGGTTGTCATCACCGTGAAAGATCGCCGAGGGCATGGTCGCGAGCTGCGCGACCGACAGGCCGAGGTGCCGCGCCTCGGCGCTCTGCTGCGGCGGGATCGGCGCGTCGGATTCGACGCGCAGGTCGGCGGCGAGGATCTCGCTCGCCTGCAGCGTCACCGCGCGGCCGATCCGATCGACCAGGAAGCCCACGCCGGTCAGCGCGCCCACGGCGATGGCGAGCGACACCCACAGCAGCGCGAGCTCCCCCGAGCGCCACTCGCGCCGCAGGGCGCGCAGCGCGAGCCGCAGGCTACGCACGACGCGGCTCCCCGGCGACCGCGGCTGCAGGGGGGTGCGCGGCGGCTTCGCTGAGCGCGCCGGCGTCCATGTTGAGAACGCGGTGGCAACGCGCCGCCAGCGTGCGATCGTGCGTCACGAGCACGAGCGTCGTGTCCGCGCCGCGGTTGAGCTCGAACAGCAGCTCGGCGATACGTTCGCCCGTGAGCGTGTCGAGGTTGCCGGTGGGCTCGTCGGCGAACAGCACGCGGGGGCGGCCCACCGAGGCGCGCGCGAGCGCCACACGCTGCTGCTCGCCGCCGGAGAGCTGGCGCGGATAGTGATGCAGGCGCTGCGCGAGCCCGACGCGCGCGAGCATGTCGGTGGCGGCGGCGCGCGCATCGCGGCGGCCGGCGAGCTCCAGCGGCAACATGACATTCTCCAGCGCCGTGAGGGAGGCCACCAGATGAAAGGACTGGAACACGAAGCCGACACGCTCGGCGCGCAGCCTTGCCCGGCCATCCTCATCGAGCGCGCTGAGCGGCGCGCCGGCGAGCCACACCTCTCCACGGGTGGGTGAGTCCAGACCCGCCAGCAGCGCCAGCAGCGTGGATTTGCCGGCCCCGGAAGGGCCGGCGATGGCGACGGACTCCCCCGCGCCCACGGCCAGGGACACGTCGCGCACGATGGTCAGTGGCCCTTCCGGGCTGCTAACCTCCTTGGTGAGGCCGCGGGCCTCCAGAACCATGTCACGCGTCATCGGCATCCTGCTGGCAATGCTGGCCGCGCTGGCGGCCCCGGCCAGCCGTGGCGTGCAGGCGGCCGTGGAGGGCCCGGCGAGCGGCAGCGACGCGGCCGTGCGCGCCGATCACGAGCGCGATGCTGCGGCGAGCGCTCCGGTGATCCTGGTATTCGGCGACAGTCTCAGCGCGGGCTACGGAGTGCCGCTCGGGCACGGCTGGGTGGACCTGCTGGCGCAGCGAATGGCCGGGAAAGGGTACGATTTTGGCGTCGTGAATGCCAGCGTGAGCGGTGAGACGACCGCCGGCGGGCTGGCGCGATTGCCACGCGCGCTCGCGCTGCATCGGCCGCGCATCGTGATCCTGGAGCTCGGCGCCAACGACGGGCTGCGCGCCCTGTCGGTCGCACAGGCGAAAATGAACCTCGAGCGCATGATCGAACTGGCGCAGGGAGCCGGTGCCCGGGTGTTGCTGATCGGCATGCGCATGCCGCCCAATTATGGACCGCGCTATACCAGCGCCTTCTACGACATGTACAGCACTCTCGCGAGCACGGATCACCTGGCGCTCGTGCCCTTCCTGATGGCCGGCGTCGCCCTGCACCCCACGCTGATCCAATCCGACGGACTGCACCCGAACGAGCAGGCGCAGCCGCTGCTGCTGGATAATGTCTGGCCCGAGCTGCAGGGGCTGCTCGGGCCGGCGCGGCCGCGGTGAGCGCAGGAGTCACGATGAGCAGGTTCTGGCTGGCGCAGTATCCGGCGGGCGTGCCGCGCGACATCGATGCGCTCGCCATCACGTCGCTCAAGGCGCTGATCGAGGACGCCTTCGAGCGCTACGCCGATCGCGTCGCCTATCGCAGCATGGGCAGCGCCATGACCTATCGCGAGCTCGAGCAGCGCTCGCGCGCCTTCGGCGCCTGGTTGCAGCAGCGCGCAGGCCTCGCCAGCGGTGATCGCGTCGCAATCATGCTGCCGAACGTGCTGCAGTATCCGATCGCGATGTTCGGCGCGCTGCGCGCGGGCTTCGTGGTGGTCAACGTCAACCCGCTGTACACGGCCGCGGAGCTCGAGCATCAGCTGAAGGACTCGGGCGCGGTCGCCGTGGTGGTGCTGGAGAACTTCGCCGCCACCCTCGAGCAGGCACTGCCGGACACCGCGGTACGTCACGTGATCGTCACGGGGGTGGGCGATCTGCTCAGCCCCGTCAAGGGCACGCTGGTGAACTTCGTGCTGCGCCATGTCCAGCGCCGCGTGCCGCGCTGGCTGATCCCCGAGGCACGCAGCCTGCGCACGGTGCTCGCGCAGGGACGCCCGCTGACGCTGCGGCCGGTGAAGCTCGACCGCGATGATCTGGCGTACCTGCAGTACACCGGCGGCACCACCGGTGTGGCCAAGGGCGCAATGCTGACCCACGGCACCATGGTGGCGAATATTCAGCAGTGCCGCGCCTGGTTTCAGCAGAAGGCGCTCGACCGCGTGACCTTCGTGTGCGCGTTGCCGCTCTATCACATCTTCTCGCTGACCGCGAACTGCCTGCTGTTCGCCTCGCTGGGCGGCTCGGGACTGCTGATCGCCAATCCGCGCGACTTCAGGGGCTTCGTCAGGGAGCTCAGACACCACCCGCCGATGTTCTTCATGGGCGTCAATACGCTCTTCAATGCGCTGATGCACACCGCGGGCTTCCAGTCCGTCGACTTCTCGCGCCTGGTCGCGACGGTCGCCGGCGGCATGGCGCTGCAAAGCGCGGTCGCCGAGCGCTGGCAGACGCTCACCGGCTGTCCGATCACGCAGGGCTGGGGCCTGACGGAGGCCTCCCCGGTGGGCTGCTGCAATCCGCTCGTGGGGCCGGACGCGCGCTTCAACGGCTCGGTCGGACTGCCGCTGCCTTCGACCGAGATCAGCATCCGCGGCGAATCGGGCGAGGATCTCGGCATCGGCGCGATCGGGGAGATCTGCCTGCGCGGCCCGCAGGTCATGCGCGGCTACTGGCAGCGCCCCGACGAGACCGCACAGGTCATGCTGCCGGAGGGTTGGCTGCGCACCGGGGACATCGGGCGCATCGATGAGCGCGGCTTCGTGTTCATCGAGGATCGCAAGAAGGACATGATCATCGTGTCCGGCTTCAAGGTGTACCCGAACGAGGTCGAGGAAGTCATGGCGCGCTGCCCGGGCGTGCTGGAGGTCGCGGCCGTGGCGCAGCCCAACGAGTACTCGGGCGAGGTCGTGGCCCTCTTCATCGTGCGCAAGGATCCTGCGCTGACCGCACAGGCGGTGAAGGAATACGCGCACCAGTACCTCACCGCCTACAAGCGTCCGCAGGCGGTGTACTTCCGCGAAGAGCTGCCGAAGACCAACGTCGGCAAGATCCTGCGGCGCGTGCTGCGCGACGAGCTGGCCGCGGCGCCGGCGCCGCAAGCCGCTTGAGGGCGCGGCCGCGGGGCCGAAGTGCTGCGTCCCTGGAACGTCAAGCTCCTCATCCGGCGTCATGCGCAGACGCCCATGTACCTGCAGATCGTGCATGCGCTGATCGCCGAGATCCGGCGCGGGCGGCTCGGTTCGGGAGCCGCTCTGCCCGGCAGCCGTGAGCTCGCCGAAAGCCTCGGGGTGAATCGCAAGACGGTGGTGCAGGCGTACGCCGAGCTCGAGGCGCAGGGCTGGGTGCAGAGCCAGCTCACGCGCGGCACGTTCGTGTCCGCGCATCTGCCGCTGGTCGAGCACGCGAGCGACCCGCTCGCGCCCGCGGCACGCATGCCCGGTGAGCCGGAGTTTCGCTTCCAGCGCACCTCGCCCGACATCGCGCTGACGCTCGCCGAGGCCGGCACGCTGCTGTTCGACGACGGCGCGCCCGATTCGCGTCATGTGCCGATCAACGCGCTGGCGCGCGCCTACCGGCATGCGCTGTGGACACTGTCGAGGCGCAAGGCGCTCACCTACGGGGATCCACGCGGCACCCGGACGCTGCGGGCCGCGGTCTCTTCGATGCTCAACCTCGATCGGGCGTTGTCGACGACGCCGGAGCAAATCTGTCTCACCCGCGGCAGTCAGATGGCCATCTTCGTCACTGCGCGCGTGCTGGCCGTTCCGGGGGATGCGGTGGTGCTCGAGGAGCTCAGCTACCCGCCGGCGCGCGAATCCTTTCGTGCCGCGGGCGCCGAGGTGATCGGCGTGCCGCTGGATGCACGCGGCATGCGGGTCGATGAGCTCGAGAAGATCTGCCGCCGCAAGCGCGTGCGCGCCGTGTACCTGACCCCGCACCATCAGTTCCCGACCACCGTGGTGCTGCCGCCCGAGCGGCGGCTGCGACTGTTCGCGCTGGCGGCTCAGTTCGGGTTCGCGATCATCGAAGATGACTACGACCACGAGTTTCATTTCGCGCACCAACCCATGCTGCCGCTCGCCAGCGCCGATCCGCACGGGCGCGTGGTCTACATCGGCTCGATGTCCAAGCTGCTCTCGCCGAGCCTGCGGCTGGGCTACATCGCCGCGCCGACCGCGCTGATCGAGCGCATCGCCGCCGAGATCACCATGGTCGACCGCCAGGGCGATCCGGCCACCGAGACGGCGATCGCCGAGCTGATCACGCTCGGCGAGATCCACCGCCATACCCGCAAGGTGCTGCAGATCTACAGCCGCCGGCGCACGCTGATGGGGCAGCTGCTGGCGGACACGTTCGACGGGCGTGTCGACTTCGACCTGCCGGCCGGCGGCCTCGCGGTGTGGCTGCGATTCGATGCGGCGGTCGACCTGATGCGGTTTGCGGAGCTCGCACAGGTCGAGCGCGTGCGCTTTCAACCCGGCTCTGCGTTCGCCACCGATGGCCGGGCGGTGCAGGGCGCCCGCCTGGGGTTCGCGAGCCTGGACGACGCCGAGCTGCGACGCGGCATGCAGCGGCTCGGCGCGGCATTTGCGAAGCTGCGTTGAGCTGCAGGTGTCCGCCGCACTGATCCACGGCGCTGATCCACGGCGCTGATCCGCCGCCGCGCTGATTTGAGGCAGCGCCTCGCCAACACGGGGCGCCCGCGCGCCGCGCCGGCCGGCCGCCGGGGCCACTCCGCGCCGCCTGCGCGCCCCATGGGCCCACGCATACGGCTATTTTTGCCGCAAATTCAAGCGCATTCTGCTGGACCCGTCAACTTGCAAAAACTGGCGTCGTGCACGGGGCCAACTCTTGCATCCCTGCGGACATCGCGTCTTCCCGCGCTCAAGGAGCGCTGCCGCCATGCCGCAACTGAAGCCGAACTGTCTGAACTACGCCGAACTGCTCGCGCAAGCGATTGCGCTGATCTCCCCGACCATGACCGCCGCACTGATCATTCCGGTGATGTACGGCAACACCGGCGACTGGAGCTGGTTGCCGTACGCGCTCGGAACGGTGATGCTGCTGTTCGTCGCCTACAACCTCAACCAATTCGCGCGCCGCTCCACGGCGGCCGGCTCGATGTATGCCTATATCTGCCAGGGGCTGGGACTCAAGGCGGGTGCCATCGGTGGCTGGGCCCTGATCTGGGCCTACCTGGGCATCTCCATGGCGGGCGTCACCGGCTTTACGATCTTTGCCGGCAAGCTCCTGGGAATGATGGGAGTCGCCGCCTCCCCGCTGCTGCTGTTCGCGGTGTGCGTGGGAACCGCCGCGGTGTGCGCCTGGAAGAACGTGCAGCTGTCCGCGATCCTGATGCTGGTGCTCGAAGGAGCCTCGGTGACGCTGATCCTGGCCCTGTGCCTGATCAGCCTGAGCAGGCACGGCGTCGCCGTGGATGCCGCACAGTTCAACCTGCACGCCCTGCCCTGGTCGAAGGTCGGGCTCGGGGTGGTGGTCGCCATCTTCTCGCTGGTGGGCTTCGAGTGCGCCACGGCCTTCGGCGATGAGGCGAAGAACCCGCTGCGCACGATTCCCCGCGCAGTGAACATGAGCCTGATCATCTCGGGCGTGTTCTTCATGTTCGTCACCTACGTGATGGTGATGGCCACGCGCGGCTACGCCACGACGCTCGATAAGCTCGATGCGCCGCTCAACACCATGGCGCAGCTCGCACGGGTGCCGGCGCTGCAGGCGCCGCTGTCCTTCGGCGCGATGGTGAGCTTTTTCGCGCTCTGTCTGTCGTGCGTGAACGCGGGCGCGCGCGTGATCTACGCCATGGGCCGACATGGACTGTTCCATGCGGCGACCGCCAGGCCGCATCCCACCAACGAGACGCCGCACGTCGCGGTGGCGGTCATGGCCGCCATCGCCTTCCTCGTGCCGGCCGTCGCCACGCTGAACCACGTCGCCACGCTCGACCTGTTTGGCGATGTGGGCACCTGCGCGGCCTTCGGCTTCGTCGTGGCCTATTGTCTGGTCACGATCTCGGCGCCGGCGTATCTGCGAACGCTCGGCGCGCTGCGCACGCGCGACCTCGCCGGCTGCGCCGCCTCCCTGGCACTGCTGATCGTGCCGGCGGTGGGCAGCGTCTACCCGGTACCGCCCGCGCCGGTCATGTACTTTCCGTACGCATTCCTCGCATACTTGGCCGTGGGTCTGGTCTGGATCATGAGCTCCTACCGTCGGCGCCCGGAGATCGGCGCGCTGGCGCGCACGGATCTGGCACGGGTATACAGCCGCTTTCAGCCTGAGCGGCTCAGCGGTGCGGGTTCGGCCGCGGCGGTCAGCAGCGGTGACGGCCTTGCGCCCGATCGAGCCTGAATCATGGCCTGAATGGGCATGAGCATACGGATCACGCAGCTGTGGTGCTATCCACTGAAGTCCGGGGCGGGCGTCAGGCTCGAGCAGGCGCTGCTGACTGCCGCCGGGCTGGATGGGGACCGCAGCTGGATGGTGACCACGCCGGCCGGACGCTTCCTGACGCAGCGCGAGGTGCCACGCCTCGCGCTCGTCAGGCCGGCCCTGCGCGACGATATGCTGGTGCTGCAGGCACACGTGCCCACCGGGCCCGCCTCCCCGGACCCGCACCCGCCGGACGCGGAGCCGCGTCTGCCGGATCTGCGTGTGCCGTTGCGCGGGGACGGCCCGCGCGTCGAAGTACAGGTGTGGAAGGACACCTGCATCGGCATCGATGCAGGCGATGAGGCCGCCGCGTGGCTCGGGCAGCTCCTGCAGCGCGACTGCCGCCTGGTGCGTTTCGATCCGGCGCAGCGGCGCCTGAGCTCGCGGCAGTGGACGGGGGCGATCGAAGCCGAGAATCTCTTCTCCGACGGCTTTCCGGTGCTCGTCATCTCCGAAGCTTCGCTCGAGGATCTGAATTCGCGCCTCGAGCGGCCGCTGCCGATGAATCGCTTTCGCCCCAACATCGTCATCGCTGGCGTCGATCCCTATGACGAGGACCGCATCGACGAGCTGCGCGACGGCCCGCTGCGCCTCAAGATCGTCAAGCCCTGCACGCGCTGCAAGATCACCACCACCAACCAGGACACCGCCGAGGTCGAGGGCGATGAGCCGCTGCGAACGCTGAAGAGCTATCGCTACGACCCCACGCTCAAGGGAGTGCTGTTCGGTCAGAACGCCGTCATCCTGGCCGGCGCGGGCAGCCTCGTGCGGCGTGGTCAGCCGCTGCAGGTGCGCTGGAAGGCGCACAGTGAGGCGCTCAAGGTCTGAGGCTCAGGCCGACGCCGCGGCAGCACCTGCGACCGCCACCGCGGCGGCCTGGTGAGCTTACCGCGCTGCTCAAATTCCACTAGAATCGCGCGCTTTATCGTGGGCAGTAACGCCAGAGCAAAAGCGTGGCTTTTCAGAGGCAGCCAGGGTCTGCAAATGAATCACGGGTAGGCCTGTGGGATGCCTGGTACGAGCACGATACCGGACAGCCGCGCGTCTACGGCGATCCAAAGACCGCTCGACTCGCCGCAGAGTGGCTGAATGAGCCCCGGATCAGGCGGGTCGAGGATTGGGGATGCGGTCATGGTGGCTTCCGATCCCTGCTCTCCCCCCATCAGCTTTACATTGGAGTGGACGGCTCGAAATCGCAGTACGCGAGCGTCACCGCGGACCTGGTCACCTATCGATCGGAGCCGGATGGACTGCACGTGCGCCACGTGCTGGAGCACAACCCCGAGTGGAGAATGATCCTGCGCAATGCCCTGGCGAGCTTTCGCTATCGCGCCGTGGTCACGATATTTACCCCCCTGTCCAAGCAGGAGAAGGTCCTCGCCCGGTATCCGGATTTCAACGGCACCGGCGTTGAAATGGTCGACATCAGCCTGCCGAAGTCCGAGCTGGAGACGCTCATATCAGAATCAGGCGCACGGCTCATCCGGCAGAAGCGGCTGCGCACCAGGACGCAGTACCGGGAAGAGACCATCTATTTCCTGAGCCGCGACTGATCCCTGGGCCGCGACGGAACCTACGGCCGTCCGCAGGCACCCGCAGCCACCCCGGATCGCACCAGATCGGAGTGCGCCTGGCGATGGTCGCGCCGCAGCAGGATCTGCTGGATGAGCGCGGCCGGCAGGCTCCCATCCATGTCGACCGCGACGCCGCGGGAATTCCATGAGCGCGCGTCACGTGCGAACCGTTCCACGGCCTGCGCGGTGGGCCCCTGCGCATGGCCGTGTTCTTCCTTGTATCCATGCGTCGAATAGCAGCCCTCCGGGTGCAGGTGCAGACTGGGCGCAAACCAGACGTAGGGCGCCTCGGAGAGGAATGCCGCCAATGCACTGTAGGTCGAGGCCGAGCAGATCAGCAGGTCGGCCCCCGCGAGCGCAAGAACATCCGAGCAGTCGTTGTCGCTCAGATCCGCCGTGGTGACGCACGGGAAGCGGCTGAGCAGGGGTTGCAGCTGCTCACGGGTCCCGTCCGTGACGAGCAACAGCTGCCAGTCGCCATCGAAGGCACGATGCAGGGACATCGCCACGTTATAGAACCACTCCAGCGGCAGCGAGGCGTTGAAGACCTGCCGATACCGGGTGACATCCACCGCAGGTGCGAAATCACCCAACCGGATATGCATGCCGACCAGCGGCTTTTCGGGATTCAGCCGCTCATGCAGGGCGAGCAGGTTCGGGGCGGCGTTGCGGCTCTGGTACAGCGTCGCGCGGATATACTCGCGCGCCGCGCCGATGTGCTGAAATCCGCCCCACAGGCCTTCCGTCACCAGCAGAAACAGTTTCCTGCTGTGAAGCGCCTGTTCGGCTGCGAATCCGCGCAGCGCCCTGACCACGTCCCCTCCCCCGTGGCGGATGTAATCCGCCTCCGCGAACTCGACGACCGGCAGCATCCTCTCCAGGGAGCGATGCAGGATCCAGTCATCGGGCGCCGTACCAAAGGTTCGCCAGTAACCGCGCCGGTTCAAGCCAAAGGCCGGATAGATCAGGCGCGCGCCCAGCACCTGCGCCGCGAGGAACGCCCGAGCCCACGGAACCAGTTCATTCCCGAGCCCGTAGCCCTGCCGTCTGACGCGCGGCATGCACAGTCGCAGTCCCCACGGGCTGACAGACATCACTGCGAACCGGTAAGACCCGCGAACGCCCGCCCGCTCAGTGCTCGCGCTGCAGGCGGCGCAGCATCACGGGGGATGCGTTCTGCGGCGCGGCTACGTCGACGCGGCGTAGCTCGGTCCATGGAGCGGTGCGCAGTTCGCAGGGAATGCACGTCTGCAGGAACTCCGGCCTGTCAATCGCGGCACGCATCGCATCCGGGTCGTAAATCGTCCCGGTGAGCGCCTGCACGCGCGCCTGCAGCGACATGCCTTCGTGGGCGGCGCCCCTGAAGGCTTTCCAATCACCGCGCGCACCAAAGAAGCCCGCATGAAATGCGCGCGGAATACACGGCCAGGCGATGGGATGTGGAGACTCCTCCTGGATCCGTCGAATCAACCCATCCTGCTCGACGAAGCCCAATCCGATCCTGCTGGTCGGGAAGTGCCGCCGGGCATACTTCTTTGGACGGCGCAGATACGACATGTTGAAGTGGGTGGCCACGAAATCCAACAGCACCTGCCTGTCGAAGCACATGCCATTCGAACACGAATCGCCGCTGCTCAGGTAGTAGCCGCTGATGTCGGCCGGCAATTCCAGCGCGCGGTTGGGATTCTTGACCGGGATGGAGCAGAACAGCGGACCCGCGGCGCGATGCACGGCGCGGGTCCAGCGAATATAGTCCGTGGCGACCATGATGTCTTCTTCCACCAGGAAGACGAACTGCCTGGCCTTCACCGCCGCATGCAGCAGACCGAACAGGAAATTGGCGCTCGGCTTGGTTCTGCGAAACGGCGACGGCAGCGCATATTCGATTTCGAAGCTCGTGAATCTGTCCGCGAAGGCCTCGATGACCTGCAGGGTATCCTCGGCAAATCCGGTATCCACCCTGAAGAGCAGGTGGACGCTGTCGATTCCCTCGTTGCGGGAGAGATTTTCCAGGCAATGCCACAGGAACTCCGCACGCCTCCAGCAGGGGATGACCACGATGTCCTTTTCACCGCTCGACGGCCGCGCACGGGCCGCGGCCAATACCGATCGCCTGAAGGTTCGCCACGTACGAAAGCGATCAACGAGATCAAGCATCTGCGGAAACCGCGGCTGCGATCTGCGCCTGGATGGCCTCGGCGGCGGCACGCGGGTCCGCGGCATCGCGGATGGGACGGCCGACGACGATGTAGTCGGCGCCGTATTCGAACGCCTGCGCCACCGACACGACTCTCTTCTGATCGTCGCTCGGGCGGTTGTCCACCGGCCGCACGCCCGGAGTGACCACGAGCAGCCGCCGGTCGATCGCCGCGCGCAGTGCGGCCACCTCCAGCGCCGAGGACACCACGCCGTCGCAGCCGGCCTGCAGCGCGCGCCGCGCGCGCGACAGCACCAGCTGCTGCACGTCGCACTGGAAGCCCAGATCATCCAGATCACCGCGGTCCAGGCTCGTCAGCACGGTCACCGCGAGCACCTTGACGTCACCCTTGGCCCCCGCCGCGGCCTCCATGATGGCCTGGTTGCCGTGCACCGTCGCGAACGTGACGCCCCGTCCGCGCAGCTGGCGCACAGCCGCCGCCACGGTGGCGGGGATATCGAAGAATTTCAGATCGACGAAGATGCGTCTGCCGCGCGCCGCCAGCCAGTCGAGCAGCTCGAAGTAGCCGCCGGCCATGAACAGCTCGAGGCCGATCTTGTAGAACTGCACCGCGTCGCCCAGCTCCTCGACCAGCGCTCGCGCCTGTGCGGCGTCCGCGACATCCAGCGCAAAGATCAGCCGCTCGCGCGGGGGCACCGGCGCGCGGGGGGGCACTGGCGCGCCCTCGGGCGATGGCGTCATGAAGAGACCTCCGGATCTGGGTGCGCTGCGCGCGGCATGCCCGCGGCTGCTCGCAGTAGATGCATCATGACTCGGACAGGCTCCTAAGTGCGCTCGGCCGGGTCGAACAGACGGGCGTGCTCGAGAATGGCGTAGCGGTCGGTCATGCCGGCGACGTAGTCGGAGACACAACGCGCCCGGCCCGCGGCCCCCTCGTGCTCCTCGGCGCGGCGCGCAGCCTCGTAGTGCTCCTCGGGCATGAGTCTGCTGTCGCTCATGAACGCCCCGAACAGGTCCGTGACGACGCGCTGTGCCTTGATCGTCATGCGCAGCACGCGCTGATGGCGGTAGAGATGCTCGTGCAGAAAGCGCTTGAGCTGCAGGTGCTGCGCATGCATGGGCTCGCTCATGCCGATCAGCGGTCGGTCATGCGCGCGCACCGCATCGATGTCGGCCGGGTGCGCCGTACGCAACCGCTCGCTGCTCGACTGGATGACGTCCACGACCTGCGCGTTGACCATGCGACGCACGACCTCGTGCACGCGACGGCGTGCCGTCAGATCCGGATACAGCTGCTGCACCTCCTGCAGCTGCCGCTGCACGAGCGGCACCTCGGCGAGCTGTTCCAGGCCCAGCAGGCCGGCGCGGATACCGTCGTCGACATCGTGGTTGTTGTAGGCGATTTCGTCGCCCAGGTTGGCGAGCTGCGCCTCGAGCCCCGGCTGGCGGTGCTGCAGGAAGCGCTCCCCGACGTCCCCGAGCTCGCGCGCACGCGCGAGCGAGCAGTGCTTGAGGATCCCTTCGCGACATTCGAACGTCAGGTTCAGGCCCGGGAAGCGCGCATAGCGCTCCTCGAGCTCGTCCACGGTGCGCAGCGACTGCAGGTTGTGCTCGAAGCCGCCGTAATCGCGCATGCACGCGTTGAGCGCGTCCTGACCTGCGTGGCCGAACGGCGTGTGTCCCAGATCGTGCGCCAGCGAGATCGCCTCGGTGAGCGTCTCGTTGAGCGCCAGCGCGCGCGCGATCGTGCGGGCGATCTGGGCCACTTCGATCGAGTGAGTGACGCGCGTGCGGTACAGGTCGCCCTCGTGGTTGACGAACACCTGCGTCTTGTAGGTCAGGCGGCGGAAGGCGTTGCAATGGATGATGCGGTCGCGGTCACGCTGGAACTCGCTGCGGTACTGCGGCGGGGGCTCCGGGTAACGCCGCCCGCGCGATCGCAGATCGTCGGCCGCGTAGGGCGCCAGGGTTGCCAACGATGCCAAGGACGCTGCGCCGCTCACGGTCCGAACCAGGCGCCGAGCGTCTCGGCAAGCGCCGCATCGGGATAATCGGCGCTCACCGTGGCGTCGCCCAACCCGACGGGCAGCACCAGACGCACGCGCCCCGATTGCACCTTCTTGTCGATGCGCATGTACTCGAGCGCGCGCCGCGCGCCGATCGGCGGGGCGAGCAGCGGCAGCCGCGCGCGCCCGAGCAGCGCGCGCAGCCGCACGAGCAGCGCCGCATCGGCCAGGCCCAGGCGAGCTGCCATATCGGTGGCGATCAGCATCCCCACGGCCACGGCTTCGCCGTGCAGCGTGCCGACGTAGCCGCCGGCCGACTCGATGGCGTGACCGAAGGTATGCCCGAGGTTGAGCAGCGCGCGCTCGCCGTGCTCGCGCTCGTCGCTGCCGACGATCTGCGCCTTGATCTCGCAGGAGCGCCGGATCGCGTGTGCCAGCGCCGCGGGCTCGCGCGCCAGCAATGCCTCGACGTTGTCCTCGAGCCAATCAAAGAAGCCGGCGTCGCGGATCAGGCCGTATTTGATGACTTCCGCGAGCCCCGCGGACAGCTCGCGGTCCGGCAGCGTGCGCAGCAGATCGGTATCCGCGATGACCGCGCGCGGCTGATGGAACGCGCCGATCAGGTTCTTGCCGCCCGGATGATTGACCGCCGTCTTGCCGCCCACGGCCGAGTCCACGTGCGCCAGCAGCGTGGTCGGCACCTGCACCAGGTCGACGCCGCGCTGATAGCAGGCGGCGACGAATCCGGCCAGATCCCCGACCACCCCGCCCCCCAGCGCCATTACCAGTGCATCGCGCCCGAAGCGGTTGGCGATCAGCACGTCGAACACGCGACCCGCGGTCGCGAGGGTCTTGTGCTGCTCGCCATCGGGCAGCACCACGCGCACGATGCGTCGCGTCGCGCGCGACGCGTTGGACCCGCCGTGCGCGGGCCCCTCGGCCAGCGAGCGCTCGAGCTCGTCGGCATACAGCGGCGCGACCACGGTATTGGTCACGAGCAGAATGTCCCGGTGCCGCACGTCGCGCGCCAGCAGCTCGGGCGAGTGCAGCAGCCCCGAGCCGATCAGGATCGGATAGGAGCGCTCGCCCAGCTCCACGCGCAGGGCGGTGGGGGCGGGGGCTGCGGGGGCGGTCGGGGTGGCGGCAGGAAATTGCATGGGGTGGAGTGCCATCTGGAGATACCGAACCGGGGACCAGATGCATGGCCACGCATCTGGTCCCCGGTTCGGTATCTCCAGATGATACTTTACCTGATGTCGTTCCCCGCCCGCCGCCGGCCGCGTCAACCCCCGCCAGCCCCCTGCAGCGAGCGCACGGCCTGGTACTCGCGCGCGATGTGCTCGGCCACGGAGCCCACCTTGCGGTTGTTGGTGGAGATCACCAGATCCGCGATTTCGCGATACAGCGGCTCGCGCACACGCATCAGGTCGGCCAGGCGCACCATCGGGTCGGTGTCGTGCAGCAGCGGACGGTGGCGCGTGCGTGCAGCACGGGCGGCCTGCTGTACGACCGAGGCGTCCAGGAAGACCACCCAGCCGCGCGCGGCGAGCTCGCGGCGCGTGTCGGCATTGAGAACGGCCCCACCGCCCGTGGCGAGCACGATGCCGTGGCGGCGCGTCAGCTCCTCGATCGCCTCACGCTCGCGCCGGCGAAAGCCGGCCTCGCCCTCGCGCTCGAAGATCAGCGGGATATCGGCGCCGGTACGCTGCTCGACCTCCTGGTCGCTGTCGTAGAACGGGCAGTCGAGCAGCCGCGCGAGGTGCCGCCCCACGGCGGTCTTGCCCGAGCCCATCGGGCCGATCAGAAAGACGTTGGATCTGCCGAGCATCGCGCCATGATAGACGCAGCGGCCCGCGGTGTGTGGTGTGCGGCACTCGGCTGCAACGCCGCCCGGCCGGCGGTCCGACTGTGGTCAGGCACGCCAAGGCGGCTGCCGGCGGCTCATTGCCAGCAGGTCGAGGTGGTGTCGTTACCGCTGCCGTCCGTGGAGGACTGCTGCCCGGTGCTCAAGACGGTGAACGTCTGGCACGACGTGTCGTTCGCCTGCTGCGCGCCGACGGGAACCGCCGTGAGCGTGAAGGCCGCGGGCGCGGTCGCCGTGGCCGCCGTGACGACCGGTGCGTTCAGCTGATAGTAGCCGCTGCCCACCGTGGTGCCCGCTCCGAAGGCCGAGTAGCCCAGATCCGACGCCACGGCCGTGTAGGCATTGTTGAGGCTGTAATAGCGCTCCTCGCGGCCGGCCAGGTCGAGCAGCGCAGTCTTGGCGTCCGTGCGGCGCGACTTGACGACCTCCTGATTATAGGAAGCCACCGCGATCGTCGTGATGATCGCCGCCACCGCGACCGTCACCATCAGCTCGATGAGCGTGAAGCCCGAAGCCATCGTGCGCGTCCAGCGCGCCGCCGATGTCGCAGGTCTGTCCGTCATATGCCCGTCCGTCATTGAAGGCTCTCCGGCGCCGCTAGCGCAACTGCGCCCAGGTCAAACGTTTGCCCGTGGCATTACACGGCGGCGCCACCGTGGTGCTGCTCGGGCTGCCCGACACGGTCTGGTAGACCAGGAATTGCTGCGAGCAGCTGCCCGCGCCGGTACTGCTGCTACTGCCGCCGATGCCGGTGGTGCCGCTGCCGGCGCTGCCAACGACGAACGAGGTGCCCGTGGCGTTGGTCTCGATGCCCACGGTCGTGGTGGCCGCGGCGCTCGTGCCGCTCGTGCCGGTGCCGCTGCCGGTGTTACCGTTGCTGTTGGGGTTGTTGACGAAGAAACCGTTGAGCGCGCCGCCGGTCTGCATCGAAATCGCGTACGTGAAGTCGACATTGGAGCTCGTGCTGCACGTGAGCGGCGAATTATTGGCCGGCACGATGGAATTGACCACGAAGGCGGTGCTCAGAATCTCCGGGTTGTAGATGATCTGCTCGTCGCCGCCGGGCAGCGTCACGGACCAGCCGAACTGGTCGTTGCCGGAGCTGCAATCGCTGGTGCCCTCCCAGCAGATGGCCGTCGATGTGATGTCGCGGTCACCGGAAGAATCGATCGTGATGCTCTGCGGCTGCAGATTGGCCGGCGTCAAGGTCGCCGGCGCCCCGCTCGTCAGCGCGGCATACTGCACGCTCGACTTGGCGTTCCAGGCGCTGAGGTCCCAGTCCCAGAAGGCGTAGAGCGACTGCGTGCCACTCGCATAAGTGGTCGGACTGCTGTTGGTCAGCGGGGTCTGCTGACCCGTCCCGAAGGCGACCATGATCTGCTCGGCGCTGATGTCGTTGGCCACTCCGACGACCATCAGCTTGGTCGTGATCGGCTGGCCGGCATTGGTCTTGAACAGCGGCGCCGACGAGGCCCCCCAGGCGGCGGGATTATTGCTGGTCAGATCGAAGCGCCAGACGTTGCCGAGCTCGTCGCCCGCGTAGACGTAGTCGGTGATGCCGTCGCCGTCCAGATCCGCGGAGGTCACATAGGCGATGCCGTCGTTATTGCCCGCCTCACCGGTGCTCAGGTAGTAGAAGGTGGTCACGGGTGTGCCGGCAGATGTGGTTGCGCTCTGATCGACCGTCATGATGTAGATGCCGGCATCGCCGGTTTGGCTGCCGAAGCCATTGCCGAAGATCACCGCCCAATCGCCGTTGTGCAGGCGGCGGATGATCGGCGAGCCATAGGTGTTGCCCAGATCATTGCCGCAGCTGCTGAGGTTGAAGCACGAGAGCGTCGAGGGGGTCCAGTCGCCGATCACCAGGCTTGCGGCATTGCTCTGGCTGAAATTGCCGGGATTGGTGATATCCATCGCGAAGAAGTCCGCCCCGCCGGGGCCCAGGCCGCTGGCCAGCCAGGTATGCCAGGTTCCCCCATAGAACAGATCGCCGGTGCCCGGGGTGGCGTCGGCGTAGAAATTATGCCCGTACTGCGGATTGGAATAATCGAGCTGCGCGTTGCTCGGGTTGTGAATATCGCTGACGACGGCCGAGGGCATATAACCGAGGATCTCCTCGCCGTTGTTGGTGGCGCTGAGCCAGGTGCCGCTGCTGCTGTAGGCGCCGCTCTGAAAGCCGTGCATCAGGCCGTCGTTGGCCCCCACGTACACGACGTTCTGGCGCGCCTCCTCCGCGGTGCCATAGGCGCTGTAGCTCTGCCCGGAGTCCTCCGGCATGCTCACGCCGGTCTGCTCGCCGTTCGGGTACAGATCGTCGGTCCAGGTCGTGGGATACGATGAGGACGGCGGTCCTACCCACACCGGGCTCGAATCGACGATGTCGCCCAGCACGGAGTCACGTGCGCGATACAGCCCCTGGCCCTGCGAATTGATCTCGTTGCTGCGATCGCCGCGCAGATAGGCCACGCGCGAGTCAAGAGGCGAGGCGCTGGCCACAAGATCCGTCTGCTCCACCGTGCTGAGCTGGGTGTAGTCGAACGGAACCCCTTGGCTGCCGTTCCATGTCAGGATGGTGCGGCTCGAGGGATCTTCGGCGGCGGGCCCGGCGACCCCCGTGGTCGCGCAAGTCGCCCCCGAGGACACACCCGTCAGCACGCAGGAGGCGTCCCAGTTGGCCAGCGATGCGATCACCAGATCGCCGGAGGAGTTGTACGAGAGATTGTTGGCCGTCAGCCTGCCGGTCCAGTCGTCGGGGTCATAGTAGGCGAAATAGGCCTGCGAGCCGGTTTGCAGCTGCGCCGACTCCTTCTGGTTGGCCGATGCGGAACTGCTCGACTGTGAGGCGGGAGTCGCCTGGAAGCACAGCACCTCGTGGATGTTGCTGCTGCCACCGGTCGAGCCTGCGAACCCGAACCGGAAGGAGGTGGGCATCGCGGGATTGGAGGCGCTGATGCTCTGGCCGGTGAGCACCGGGAGCCACGAGCCGCCATCGACGCTGTACCACAGGCTCAGCAGGCCGTTCTGCGTGAGCGCCAGCTTGTAGGTGATCGGCACGGCATTGCCGCGCGCGTAGCCGCCGCTGGCGTACTCGTTGGCGATCTGCACACCCGTCAGCACCGAGTACGCATTGGGAATCGCCTGATAGTCGTACAGCGTTGGGCTGCTGCCGACGGCGGTCTCGGTGGTGTTCACCGGCGTCGACGGGCTGGAGTAGTTCCACAGCGTGCCGGTCTCGCACGTCGCTTGCACGGCCGCTTCCTGCTGCGTGCTGCTCAGGCTCGAGGGGTAGTAGGCCGGGTAGTTGGCATTGAGCCAGTACCAGGAGACGTTGCCGGCGCCGCGCAGCCCGATGCGATTGGCCCACTGGCCACCGCCCGAGGCGGTGTTGTCGCCCAGCGACTGAGCATCGGTAACGCCCAGGGTATTCTGTTCTCCGTTGAGAAAGTTGCCGTACTCGTCGATGCCCAGGCCGATATAGGCGCCGACCAGGCCGTTGTAGGGCGTGTTGGTATTCGAGCAGCTGTAGCCGAGGCTTCCGCCCCAGGAGCCGTAATTGCCGACCGTACTGCTGTTGGTGACCGACTGGCTGCCGTCCATCAGGAAGAAGCTCATGCCGTCGGCGCCGTCGGTCTGATGCGGATCGGGGATCGCAGCGGCCGTGTCGATGCAGGTGGTCGTGCTCGACACCGTGCCGGTCGGCGTGTAGCCGCTGGGACACGCATAGGTCGACGTGGTCGTCGCCGTGGCTGCGACCGTGAGCGTGCAGGTTGTGCTGGCGGTCACGCCGCTGGTCGGAGAATAGCCGCTCGGACAGCTGTACGTGGTGGTCGTGGTCGCCGCGGCGGATTCGCTGCACTTGGTGTTCGATCCCGAGCCGGATGAGGTGGTACCGCTCGGACAGCTGTAGCTGGTCGTCGCCGTGGCGGACCTGGTGCACTCGGAGCCGGATGGGGTACTCCCGTTTGGACAATTTCCGGTTTTTGGCTCCGAGCAGGTCGTACCCGAGAGCGTGTAGCCGTTCGGACAGCTGTACGTGGTCGTGGCCGTGGCCGACTCCGAGCAGGTCGTACCCGAGAGCGTGTAGCCGCTCGGACAGCTGTACGTCGTGGTCGTGGTGGCGGTCGCGGCCGCGGTCTTGGTGCAGCTGCTTCCGTACAGCGTGTAGCCGCTCGAACAGCTGTAGGTCGTGGTCGAGCTGGCGACCGGCGAGGCCGTGGTCGCGCACTCATACGGGGTGGTGTTCGAGTCGTAGGTGGTGCCGGTCGGGCAACCCGAGCTGTTGCCGCCCGAGTCGCCGCGATAGGTGAC
>JASHSK010000032.1 GCA_030038755.1 Gammaproteobacteria bacterium | reverse complement strand
ACCGCCCAGAGAGCGCCGTCTGGCGTTTGCCCGACGCCTTTACGGCAACGAGCTGCCGGAGGCCGCCCTCATCGCTTACGCGGAGCGGGGAGAAGGCTGAGGCGCAGCGTCGCGCGGCGCGGCAGCCGGTGCGGTGGGCCGCGCGGGGCGTGGCGGCGGGATGGCGGGGCAGCCACCGGGCCCTACTGCCGCGATCCTCCGCCCGGCAGCAG
The DNA here is from genome assembly GCA_030038755.1 of Gammaproteobacteria bacterium. GTDB lineage: Bacteria > Pseudomonadota > Gammaproteobacteria > Steroidobacterales > Steroidobacteraceae > FEN-1191. The sequence continues at coordinate 5,644 of JASHSK010000032.1, read as the reverse complement.
CGGCCGGATCAGGTCCAGCGGCAGAGGGAATACGACCAGCGAGCTCTTTTCGTTGGAGATATCGGCGAGCGTCTGCAGGTAACGCAGCTGGATCGAGGCGGGCTGGCTGGTCAGCAGCTGCGCGGCCTCGGTGAGCGTCTGCGCCGCCTGCTTCTCGCCCTCGGCGTGGATCACCTTGGCGCGGCGTGCCCGCTCGGCCTCGGCCTGCTGCGCCATCGCGCGGATCATGGTCTCGTCCAGATCGATGTCCTTGATCTCGACGTTGGTCACCTTCACGCCCCAGGCCGCGGTGTTCTGGTCGAGCACCTGCTGGATCGCAGCGTTCAGCTTCTCGCGCTGCGCCAGCAGCTCGTCCATCTCGTGCTGCCCGGCCACCGAGCGCAGCGTCGTCTGCGCGAGCTGGCTGGTGGCCTCGTAGGGATTGACCACCTGCAGCACGGCCTTTTCCGGATCGATGATGCGGAAGTACACCACGGCGCTGACCTTGACCGAGACGTTGTCGCGCGAGATGACATCCTGCTTGGGGACCTGCAGCACCACGGTGCGCAGCTCGAGCTTGCGCATGTGCTGTATGCCCGGCAGCACCAGGCGGATTCCGGGGCCCTTCACGCCGGTGAAGCGGCCCCAGGTGAACATCACCCCGCGCTCATATTCCTTGAGGATCTTCAGCGAGCTGAAGAACAGCACCAGCACCACGACCACGACGACGATAGCGGAAGAGTTCATGCGTTACCCCGATCGCGACGAAGAATTCACCAGCGGCTCGACCCACAGGGTGAGACCCGCGACGCGCACGATGCGTGCGCGCTCTCCCATCCGCAGCGCGCGCGTCGCGTGCGCATTCCAGAGCTCCCCCCCATAGCGCACCACGCATGGCTGCTCCGCGGGTGGCTGCGCCACTGCGGACGGCTGCATCGCGCCGGGCGGCTGCATCCCGCTGGACGGCTGCGCGGCGGCGGGCGTGCCGCTGACCACTTCGACCGTCTCGCCCACCATGGCCTCGGCTCCCGTGGCCACCGGGCGCCGGCGCGCGCGCGCAGCCAGCGCGACGATCGCGGCAATGACCAGCGCACCGGCGATGGCGAACCCGGCGATCAGCGGCAGGGCGACCTGCAGCCCGGCACGATCGTGGTCGAACAGCATGATCGATCCGATGACGAATGCGGCGAGTCCTCCGACGCCCAGCGAGCCGTACGTCGGCATGAAGAACTCGGTGATGATGAGCCCGATGCCGAGCACCATGAGCGCCAGACCCGCGAAGTTCACCGCGATCAGCTCCAGGCCATACAGCCCGAGCAGCAGCGCGAGCGCGCCGGCCACCCCGGGCAGCACTGCGCCGGGATGATAGCCCTCGAGCAGCAGTCCCCAGATGCCCGCGAGCAGCAGCCCGTAAGCGATGGTGGGGTGAGAGAGCACCAGCAGCACGCTGGTGCGCCAGTCGGGGGAGACCTGGTGGACGGATACGTCTGCCGTGTGCAGCACGACGGAGCGATCTGCTACCTGGACGCGCCAGCCATCGACCTGGTGCAGCAGATCCGGGACGTCGGCGGCGATCAGATTGACGACGTGCTCGCGCAGCGCATCCTGCGCCGGCAGGCTGGCCGCCCCGCGTACGGCACTCTCGGCCCAGTCGGCATTACGACCGCGCAGCTGCGCCAGCGAGCGGATATACGCCACCGCGTCATTGAGGACCTTGCGATCTTCGGCGGTGGCCGGTTCCGGCGTCGCCGCGGATGTCGGGGCGCTCGACGACTCGGGGGCACTCGAGGAGGCGGATGCGCCTCCCGAGGAAGCAGCGGATGCGCCTCCCGAGGAGGATGCGGGCGCGGCGGGCGCCTTTCGGTGGGCCGCGCCCTTTCTGCCCGCCGCCGGCGAGCCCGCCGCGGGGCTGGCGGCCCCCGGCGAGGCGGAGGGGCTCGTGGGGCTGCTCGTAGGGCTCGTGGGGTTCGCGGGGCTGGTGGGGTTTGCGGGGCTCGCGGAGGGCGCCGGCGTCAGGGGGCTGGGCGACTCCCCTCCGCCGAGCGAGATGGGAGTGGCGGCGCCGAGATTGGTCGCCGGCGCCATCGCCGCGAGCGTGCAGGCATAGAGGATGTAGGTGCCGGCGCTCGCGGCGCGCGCGCCGCTCGGCGCGACATAGCCGATCACCGGGATCGGCGAGGCGAGGATCGCCTTGATGATGTCGCGCATGGCGGTGTCCAGGCCGCCCGGCGTGTCCATCTCCAGGACGACCAGCCGGTCGTGCTGCGCCTGCGCATCGCTGAGGGAGGCGGTCACGTAGCGGCCCATCGCCGGGCCGATCGCGCCGTCGAGCTGGATCACCGTGACCCGCGGCGCCGTGCCCTCGGCCGCCGAAGTCGCTGCCCCGGCGGGCGTAGTACGCGAGGTGAATGCGAGGGTGGCTATGGCAACCGCGAGGAGTCCCAGCGCTCCGGGCGTGAGGGGCGCTCGCCGCGCCCGGCCCACGCGCCACGCCGCGCGCGGCTCGTCGGTGTGCCTTCCGCCGACCCCCGTCAATTTCAGGCCCCCTGCCGCCGTGGTGCGCGGTCTGGCATGTGCGCCGGCGCGCCGGCCGGCGATTGTTCGATAGTAGCCCGAAGCGGGCCATGTCACTACAGGATCGGCACACAGCCTGATTCCCACGGGCACTCCTGTCTTCTCGACTCACCGCGCGCCTCGCTTGCGGGAAACGGGGGCGGTTCAGTAGAGTGCCGGGGTTTTTTTGCCCCCGAAGCTGCCGCGGTGGCGGTGCAGCGCCACCTAAGTCCGTACAATTCAACCCCCATAATGAGCACGACCGACCCCCTGGCCTGGGTGGTTCATAAATTTGGCGGATCCAGCGTGGCCGACGCGCAATGCTTCGAGCGCGTTGCCGCCATCGTCGAGTCACAGGGTCGGCACGCGGCGGCAGGCACCCAGGAAGCGTCACCCATCGGCGCGGCGGCGCACGGCGGCGCACGCCTCGCCATTGTGCTGTCGGCCTGCCGCGGCGTGACCGATGCGCTGCTCGAGCTCGTCGTGCTGGCCGAGCGACAGGACGATGCCTGGCGCGAGCGGCTGGCGGGGCTGCGCGAACGGCACGCCGGACTTGCCGCGGCACTGCTGAGCGCCCCGGCGGCGGCGGAATACGTCGCGCAGCTGGAGCAGGACCTGGCGGCCATCACCGGAGTGCTGCAAACCACCCGTGTGATGCGTTCGGCATCGCAGGCGGTGCACGATCTGATCGCCGGTTTCGGGGAGATCTGGTCCACACGCCTGTTTCACCGCTACCTGCAGAGGCGGGGCGCGCGCGGCGGGCTGGAGTGGCTCGATGCGCGCCGCTGCGTGACGGTGCAGTGGGGACCGCTCGGACCGGCCGTGCAGTGGGCCGAATCGCGCGAGCGGCTCACGCAGCTGCTCGCGGGCCCGGCGGATGCGCGGGCGGCCCCGGCGAGCGCGTCGGCGGCGGCTGGAGCGTCACAGGGCGAGCGCACGCTCGTGATCACCGGATTCATCGCCAGCGACCTGCGCGGCGTGCAGACCACGCTCGGGCGCAACGGCAGCGACTTCTCGGCCTCGATCTTCGGCTCGCTGCTGGATGCGGCCGAGATTCACATCTGGACGGATGTGGATGGCGTGCTGTCGGCCGACCCGCGTCGCGTGCCCGACGCCACCGTGATCGACTCGCTGTCGTACAACGAGGCCATGGAGCTCGCCTACTTCGGCGCCAAGGTCATCCATCCTCAGACCATGGCGCCGGCGGTCGGGCGCGCGATCCCGATCTGGATCCGCAACACCTTCGCGCCCGAGAAGCCCGGAACCCTGATCTGCGCGCAGCCGAGCTCGCGTCAGCCGGTCAAGGGCATCACCAGCATCGAGAACGTGGCGCTCGTCAACCTCGAGGGCGCGGGCATGATCGGGGTGCCGGGCACGGCCTACCGGCTGTTCGGTGCGCTGCGGGAGGAAGGCATCTCGGTCATCCTGATCTCGCAGGGCAGCTCCGAGCACTCGATCTGCTGCGCGATCCCGCAGGCGCAGGCGGCGCGCGCCAGGGCGGTGCTGCAGACGGCGTTCGCGCGCGAGCTGGCCGAGGGACAGATCCAGGACGTGGACGTCACCGGCGAGCTCGCCATCCTGGCCGTGGTCGGCGACGGCATGGCCGGCATGCCGGGTGTGGCCGGCAAGGTATTCGGTGCTCTCGGCAATGCGCAGATCAATGTGCGCGCCATCGCCCAGGGCGCCTCCGAGCGCAACATCTCGGTCGTGGTCGATGGCAAGGACACGACGCGCGCGCTGCGCGCGGCGCACGCGAGTTTCTATCTGTCGCCGCATACGCTGTCGATCGGCATCATCGGTCCGGGCACCGTCGGGCGCGTACTGCTCGATCAGCTGGCGGGCGAACGCGAGCGGCTGGCGCGCGAGTTCAAGATCGATCTGCGCGTACGCGCGATCCTGCGCTCGCGCCAGATGCTGCTGGCCGACCAGGAGGTGGCCATCGCGCGCTGGCGCGGCGAGCTCGAGGCGCGCGCGCAGAGCCCGGATCTTGCGCGCTTCACCGCCCACGTGCACGCCGACCACCTGCCGCACGCGGTGATCATCGACTGCAGCGCCGATGCGAGCATCGCCGCACACTACCGCGACTGGCTCGCCGCGGGCATCCACATCGTCACGCCCAACAAGAAGGCCAACAGCGGCAAGCTCGCCTACTACGAGGCGCTGAAGGCCGCGCGTCGCGCCAGCGGTGCGCATTATCTGTACGAGGCCACCGTGGGCGCGGGGCTGCCGGTCATCCAGACGCTGCGCGATCTGCGCGAGACCGGCGATGAGATCGCGAGCATCGAGGGCATCTTCTCCGGCACGCTCGCCTATCTGTTCAACGTCTACGACGGCAGCACGCCTTTCTCGGCGATCGTGCGCGAGGCCAAGCAGCGCGGCTACACGGAGCCGGATCCGCGCGATGATCTGTCCGGCACGGACGTGGCGCGCAAGCTCATCATCCTGGGTCGCGAGATGGGCCTGCCGCTGGAGATCGAGGATGTGCAGGTCGCCAGCCTCGTGCCCGCGGACCTCGTCGACGGCAACAGCGAGCAGTTTCTCACGGGGCTGTCGCGCTACGATGCGCCGATGCAGCAGCGCTTCGAGGCCGCGCGCGAGCGCGGCCGGGTGCTGCGCTACGTCGGATCGGTGCGCGCCGACGGGCGCGCCACCGTGGGCCTGGAGGAGCTCGATGCGCGCCATCCCTTCGCGAACATCGCGCTGACCGATAACGTGGTGCGCTATACCACCGCGCGCTATTGCGACAATCCGCTGATCGTGCAGGGCCCGGGCGCCGGGCCCGCGGTGACCGCCGGTGGAGTGTTCGCGGATCTGCTGCGCCTGGCCACCTACCTGGGGGCAAGGCTGTGACGGGGCCGGGCGCGGGCGCGCCCTCGGGCGCCATGCGCGCGAGCGCCACGGCGTTCGCGCCCGCCTCGGTGGGCAATGTCGCGATCGGGTTCGACATTCTCGGCTTCTCGTTCGATGCACTGGGCGATCGGGCCACGGTGACTCGCACCGCGGCCCCGGGCGTGCGCATCAGCGCGATCCGCGGTGTCACCGCCGAGCTGCCGTACGAGCCCGAGCGCAACACCGCCGGCCGTTCGCTGCTGGCGATGTGCGAGGTGCTCGG
>JASHSK010000258.1 GCA_030038755.1 Gammaproteobacteria bacterium | reverse complement strand
TCCCGGTTCCTATAGTGGCGGCAGGTGGGAAAAAGTGGGAGAGAATGGGTGCTCCACCCGTTCTGAGTCATTGTTTCGCGGCGCAGCAAAACTCACGCTGGACGACAAAGGCCGCGTGGTGGTGCCCACCCGCTACCGTGAGCGACTGATCGAGCGCTCCCAGGGCCAGGTCGTCGTGACCGTGGACCTGGAGGGCGAGTGCCTGCTGATCTACCCGCTGAACGACTGGGAGCTGGTCGAGCGGCGGCTGATGGAGCTGCCGACGCTGCAGCCGCACTCGCGCCGCCTGCAGCGCCTGATGGTCGGTCACGCGACGGATCTGTCGCTCGACGGGCACGGACGCCTGCTGCTGCCTCCGGAACTGCGTGAGTTCGCCGCACTCAATCGGCATGCCGTGCTGATCGGACAGGGCAGCCGCTGCGAGCTCTGGGACGAGGCACGCTGGGTCGAGCGCCGCGACGTGTGGCTGAAGAGCGAGGCCTCGGGCGCCGAGCTGCCGGGACAACTGGATTCACTGTCGCTGTGAGATGGCGCGTGGAGCATGGGGGTGGGGGGAGTATTGGATGAGCACACGCCGGTGCTTGTCGAAGAGACACTCGCGGCACTGGCCATCCGCCCGGCCGGCCTGTACATCGACGCGACCTTCGGCCGCGGCGGACACAGCGAGCGCATTCTGCAGGCTCTCGGACCGCAGGGACGCCTCATCGCGCTGGACCGCGACCCCGAGGCGATCGCGGCCGGGCGGCTGCGCTTCGCGCAGGAGTCGCGGCTGTGCCTGCTGCACGCGCAATTCGCCGATCTGGCCCTCAGCGTGCGTCCTCACCTGTCGCGCACATATTGCGACGGCATCCTGTTCGATCTCGGTGTCTCCTCGCCGCAGCTCGACGAGGCCGAACGCGGTTTCAGCTTCGGGCGCGACGGTCCGATCGATATGCGCATGGATCCGACGCGCGGCCGGCCAGTTTCCTCATGGCTCGCCCAGGCGAGTCGTGACGAGATCCGTCGCGTGATCGGCACACTCGGAGAGGAGCGCTTTGCCGGCCGCATCGCCACGGCGATCGTGCGTGCGCGTGCCGTGCAGCCTCTCACCCGTACCGCCGAGCTCGCCGCGCTCGTGGCGCGCGCCGTACCGACGCGCGAGGGCGGCAGGCATCCCGCGACGCGCACCTTCCAGGCGCTGCGCATGCACGTCAACGACGAGCTGCCGCAGCTGCGCAGCGCGCTGGAGCAGACCGTGCCGCTGCTCTCGAGCGGCGGGCGCCTGGCGGTGATCGCCTTTCACTCGCTGGAGGATCGCCTCGTCAAGCAGTTCATCCGCGCGCGTGCGCAGCCCGACGCCGCCCTCGCGACGCTGCCGCTCTCCGAGACGCAGGCGCGCGCGGCTGCGCGGCTGACGCTGCGCGCCGTGGGTCGCAAGCAGCGCCCCTCGGCACAGGAGATTGCCGCCAACCCGCGTGCGCGCAGCGCGCTGCTGCGGGTCGCCGAGCGGCTCGCGGGGAGCGACACGTGAGTGGCGCGCGGCGCACGCTGCTGGTGCTGCTGCCGCTGCTGTGGTGCGCGGTGCTGGCCTCGGCGGCGGGGGCGATCTACGCGAAGTACCGTGCGCGCTCGCTGTTCGTGCAGCTCGATCATCTCGATGAGGCGCGCGACGCGCTCGACGATGAGTGGGGGCGGCTGCAGCTCGAGCAGGGCGCCTGGTCCACCAATGCGCTGGTCGAGCGCGTCGCCACCGAGCGGCTGCACATGAGCACGCCCGATCCGCGCGCCATCGTCATCCTGACACCATGAAGGCGCGGGCAGCAAAACTGTTGCGGCGGCGCGCGAGCACGCGCAGCGCCCGCCGGCACGGGTCCGGCGGCGGCGGGCGCGCCCGGTCCTACTCGCACCACGCCCGACTGCTCTGGGCGTTCAGCGTGCTGGGGCTGGCGGCGATCGGGCTGCTCGGTCGCGCGGTGGACCTGCAGCTGGTGGATCACGGCTTTCTGACGCAGCAGGGTGACGCGCGCTTCTCGCGCGTGGCCGCCATACCGGCGCACCGCGGCGATATCACCGACCGCAACGGCGAGCCGCTCGCCGTGAGCACGCCGGTGGATTCCGTGTGGATCGATCCGGCGGCGCTCGACGGCGATGTGCAGGAGCTGCCGCAGCTGGCGCGGGTGCTCGGCATCGATCGCGCGGAGCTGCTGCGGCGCGTGACCAGTAACATGGATCGCCAGTTCCTGTACGTGGAGCGCTGGGTGGCGCCGGCGCAGGCGCGGCGCGTGGCCGCGCTGGATCTGCCGGGAGTGAATCTCGCGCGCGAGTACCGCCGCTACTACCCGGCCGGGGAAGTCACCGGTCACGTGCTCGGCTTCACCAGCGTCGATGACGCCGGCCAGGAGGGCCTCGAGCTCGCCTTCGACAGCTGGCTCGCCGGTCAGGACGGCGAGAAACGCGTGATCCAGGACAGCACCGGGCAGGAGGTCGAGGACGTCGACAGCATCCGCGCGGTGCATCCGGGCCGCGACCTCGCGCTGAGCCTCGACCTGCGCATCCAGTATCTGGCGTATCGAGAGCTCAAGAGCGCGATCCTCGCCAACCGCGCCCGTGCGGGCTCGGTGGTGGTCATCGACGTGGATACCGGCGAGATTCTCGCCATGGTCAATCAGCCGGCCTTCAATCCCAACGATCGTGACCAGCTCTCGCCGGCCGACTACCGCAACCGCGCCGTCACGGATCTGTTCGAGCCGGGCTCGAGCATCAAGCCATTCGTGGTCGCGGCGGCGCTGCTCTCGGGGCGCTTCGGCCCACAAAGCCTGATCAACACGAGCCCCGGCTTCATCCAGGTGGGCGATCGCATCTTCCGCGACGAGCACGACCTCGGCACCGTCGGGCTGGCGACAGTGCTCGCCAAATCCTCCAACGTCGGTATGGCCAAGCTGGCGCTGCAGCTGCAGCCGCGGCAGATCTGGGGGACGCTGAGCCGCTTCGGCTTCGGCCAGGTGACCGACAGTGCCTTCCCGGGGGAATC
>JASHSK010000257.1 GCA_030038755.1 Gammaproteobacteria bacterium | reverse complement strand
CACCACCGGCCACCGCACCACTACCGGCCGCCGCACCACCACCGGCCGCCGCGCCACCACCGGCCGCCGCGCCACCACCGGCGGCCGCGCCACCACCCGCGGCGCCGGCATTCGCGACTGCTGCACCCGCAACCGCGGTCAGCCGCACCTCACCATGCAGCCGCACCGGAGCGCCACGCAGCAGATCGCCCAGCGGCGCGGGCAGCGTGAGCCCGCTGATGCTGCCATCGAGCCCCAGCGTCTGGCCCTCACCCTGAACAGACGCCTGCAGGGAATCCAGCCGCACGCCGCCGGCCGACAGCCCCTGCAGCTGCAGCTGCGCGCGCGTCGTCGGAGCGGTGAACGCGCCGCGCGCATGCACCTGCAGCGATGCACCCTGCCAGGACAGACCCGGACGTGGGCTCATCGCGGGCGAGTGCAGCGTCAGATCCAGCGTCGCGGCCCGCTGCGGCAGATCCAGCGTGCCGGCGGCCTGCGCTTGCAGAGGGCCGACGCTGGCACTGAGCTGCGTGGCCAGTGCCGTCAGCGGACCCTGCAGTACGCAGTGCACCGACAGGGCTCCGAGGCCCGGCAGGCGCAGCAGATGCGACAGCGGACCGCCGGCCTGCTCGGCCACGTCCAGGTGCAGCTGCTCGCGCTGAGGGTCGAGCTGTACGGACGCCTGGTACGTGGCAGGTACACTGTCGAGCCGCTGCGCGGACAGCTGCGCCTGGGCATCGCGCAGCGATATGTATTGGCCGCCGCCCGTGAGCCGCAGCGCCACGGCCTGGCCGGCCAGCGCGGCCGCGAGCTGCACGTCCGGCAGATTCAGCCGCGCGATGCGGATCGTCACGGGTAGCCGCCCCTCGGTGCTCGCGGAGATCCCGGTGCCTGCGGAGGTCCTGGCGCCTGCCGAGGTCCTGGCGCCCGCGGCGCGTGGGCTCAGGTAGGCCGGCTCGCGCAGCCACTGCACGCGGCTGGCGGAGAGCCGTGCGACGTCCACATGCCCGGCCGCGAGCGGGAGCGGCGACCAGTCGACGGCCACCTGCTCGGCCTGCAGCCACGGTCCCTGCGGATCGGCGATGACGAGCTGCCGTGCGCGCAGGCGGTCGGGGAAGCGCCCCGACAGGCCCTGCAGGCGCACCTGCCCGTCGGTCAGCTGCTCTGTCAGGCGTGCGATCAGCGGCCGAGCGGCCGGCAGATTGCCGATGATCATGAGCAGGGCCGCCAGCAGCAGCACCAGGCCGACGATCCCGGCCACGCTCCAGCCCAGCACACGGCCTACGCCTGCGGCGAGGCGCATGGCGCGAGCGGCTGCGCCCGTGGCGCGAGCGGCGGGATCGCTGTCAGAGCTCATCAGAATGCCTGCCCCAGCCCAATGTACGCCTCGAAGCTGTCCCCGTCCGGTAAGCGCTTCAAGGGAAAGGCGACATCCAACCGGATCGGCCCGATCGGCGTGTAATAACGCACCCCCGTGCCGTAGCCGACGCTGTAGGTGCCTCCGAAGGGATCTGCCGAGGCGCTGACCTCCGCGGCGTCCACGAACGCGGCCATTCCGAAGTTACCGATCAGACGCTGGCGCAGCTCCGCGGTGCCCGCGGCGATGCCGGTGCCGCCCTCCGGGTATTCCCCCGGAGTCTCCGGCAACGGAAAGTAGGGCCCGACGGACTGATACACATAGCCGCGTACCGTCGCGGTGCCGCCGGCGTACAGGCGCTGGTCGGGCGGCAGCGTGAACTGCCCGGTGCCGCGCGCCTGCCCCGCAAGCGCGCGCAGCGCCAGCACGCTGTCCCCGGGATCGGACCAGCCCAGATGGGTGAAATCGAAGTACACCGAGCCGGTGGCCTGCGTCACGAAGAAGTGGGTGTGCCGTCCAAACAGCGATTCCGTCGGGGTCACGTCGAGCGACACCCGCATGCCATGCAGCGGGTCATTCAGGGGATTGGTCAGGTCGGTGCTGTCGTAGTGGGCGCTGATCGGCAGGCCGAGCAGCGTGTAGTGACACCCGGTCGCCGGTGGCGGCGCGACTTCCTTGCCGGTCGTGGGACTTATCTCCGGTACCCAGACCGCCGTGCAGTCGATCACCTCGTTCTGCTGAATCTTCTCCTCCTCGAGCGTGCTGCCGATACTGACCTGCCAGACACTGGACAGCTTGCGTGTGAGGGCGACGCCGCCAATGGCGGCGATCTGATCGTAGGCCTCCAGCTGCTGGCGGAGCAGCTGCAGGCTGAACTGCAGCGACTGATCGGTGTGCAGGAAGTCGGGCTTGAGCAGCTGCCCGAGCACGTCATAGCTGACGCCGTTGGTGGCGAGGCCGTTGCCGCCCACGCCGTACAGGTTCGAGCTGACGGTCAGCTGCTCGGCATTGCCGAACAGGTTGCGGTCGGTCCAGCTCGTCTGCGCGACGATACCCAGATCGCTCGAGTACTCCGGAGCGAGCGCGACCGTTTGACGCTTGCGCTCCACGACCACGAAGGTCACGGGCAGCCGCTCATCGCGGGCGGTGGACTGCGGCGGCAGACGCACGGTGACCGAGGCGAAAACACCCAGGGCGAGCAGCGTCGTGCGGGCACGATCCACCTCGGTCGCGTTGTAGGGTTCGCCCGGATGGATCAGCAGCTGGCGCCGCAAAAAGGCTTCGTTCACCCGCATCAGCCCCTCGAATTGGATCGCTCCGAGCATGTAGGTCGGCCCGGGATTGGCCTTGAGGGTCACGTCCAGCACCGGCAGTCGCGCATCCAGATACGCGATGGCGTCGCCGACGGTGGCGTAGGCGTGGCCTTCGGCCTGCAGCGCCGTCAGCAGCCGCTCCTGCGCCGCCTGCACGTCGGCGGCCACGGCCGGGGCCCCGCTCTTCAACCCAAACGCCTTCAGGGCGTTTTGGCTGACCGCCCCCTCGACCGTGACCTTGCGCAGGTGATAGAGCGGGCCCGTATCGATGTGTACCTCGACCCGCGCGCTCTTCTTCTTGGGCAGCGCCAGCAATATGTCAGCCAGGTCCGGATCCGACAGCGGCCGCCCGTTGATCGTGATACTGATGCTCGAGCGGTAGTAACCGACACTCTCGAGCGGCCCCTGCCGCAGGCGGGGAATGTCCTGTTCAGCCCGGTCCACCAGGGCGAAGGGGCCGACCGGCACCGTCTTGCGCAGGGCCTGCAGCTGCGAGACCGCGCGCACGGTGGCGTTCAATGCGCGATCGCCGGTGGAGTTGAAATGCACCGTGTAGGGCTGTGGATCGGCGGCGAGGGCGACGCGGCTTGCGAGCAGCACGCAGCCGATCAGCGCAAGCCCAAGCCGCATCAGGCACATCCGCAATGCATCCGGATAGTATGCCTGCCCGGCAAAGCAGCCGCGGTCGCGGTAACCGTAGGCCAAGCCCTGCGAAGAATTGTGAAGGTCCCTGCCCAGGCAGCGCTTCTCGGTGACAATCAAGCGACGAAATTATCCTATGCTGGACAGTATGAACGCCCAGGGCACGGAGGACGCCGACGATGGCGCACCGATGGCGGTGCTGCTGGTCGACGACGACCGCGAGCTGTGCCGCATGCTCACCGAATATTTGACGCCCGAGGGCTTCAAAGTCACGGTGGTACACGATGGGGACGAAGCCCTCTACGCGCTCGGCCGCCACCACTACGACCTGATCGTGCTGGACGTCATGCTGCCGCGCATGGGCGGACTGGATGTGCTGCGGCTGCTGCGCCAGAAGCTCACGACGCCGGTGCTGATGCTCACCGCCCGCGGCGAGGAAGTGGATCGGGTCGTGGGCCTGGAGCTGGGCGCCGATGACTACCTGCCCAAGCCATTCAATCCTCGCGAGCTGGTGGCGCGCATGCGCGCGATCCTGCGACGAAGCGTGCTGCCCGAGCCGCAGCCCGGTCGTCGCGAGCGCCTCGAGGCCGGGCCGATCAGCCTGCACTTCGCCAGCCGCACGGCGAGCGCCCACGGCCAGACCTTCGGTCTGACGGGGGTGGAGTTTCGCGTCCTCGAGGTGCTCATGCAGCAGGTCGGTGTCGTGGTTTCGCGCGAGCAGTTGACGCGTCAGGTGCTCGGGCGGCGGCTGACACCCTACGATCGCAGCATCGATACCCATATCAGCAACATCCGCCGCAAGCTGGGAGCGGTGACCGACGAAGTCTCGATCGTGAACGTGCGCCGCTCCGGATACGTTCTGACGGTGGCCGAACCCGCGGACGCCGAGGCGCCTGACGGCGCCATGGATGATCATGCGTAACCTGTATCTGCGAATCTTTCTGAGCTTCTGGACGGCGATGGTGCTGGTGCTGACCTGCACGGTCGGGGCAACTCTGTGGCTGACCGGCGAGCGCATCGAGCGTCTGCAGAATCGGCAGGACACCCTGGCGCGCGAGGCCTCCACGGTCCTCTCGACACAGGGGGTGCCGGCACTGCGCGACTGGCTGCAGCAGGAAATCCGCGCCGTGCAGCCGCACGAGCGGCTCTACGTGATCGATCGGCACGGGGTGGACCTGCTCGGCCGCCCGGTGCCCGACTACCTGCAGGCCCAGGTCGGCCATCGTCCCTACCCCGCGGTCTCCACCGGCACGCTGCACGATCTGCGCCTGCTGTCGCAGCTGGTATCGCCCAACGACCAGACCTATGCGCTCTCGCTGCTGCATCGACCCAACATGTTTGGCGTGTTCGGCTCGACCGAGACGCTGATCGTGACGCTGGTCGCGACGCTGCTGGCGAGCACGGTGCTGTGCCTGCTGCTGGCGCGCTACCTGTCCGATCCGGTACGCCATCTGCGCGCCGCGACGCGCTCGATCGCCGATGGGGACCTGCGCGTGCGCGTCTCGACCCTCATCGGCCGGCGCCGCGACGAGCTCGCGCTGCTGGCGTTCGATTTCGACGCCATGGCCGAGCGGCTGCGCAACCTGCTCGAGTCGCAGCGCCAGCTGCTGCGCGACGTGTCGCACGAGCTGCGCTCGCCGCTGGCGCGCCTGCAGATCGCGCTGGGGCTCGCACGCCGCCCGAACGCGAACCTCGAGCAGGAGTTCGACCGCATCGAGCAGGAGACGCAGCGCCTGGATGAGCTCATCGGCGAGATCCTGAGTCTCTCGCGGCTCGAGGATCCCTCGCGCGAGCTCGTCAGCGAGCCGGTCAACGTCGAGGAGCTGCTCGAGTCGCTCGTGGAGAACGCGCGCGTGGAAGCCGAGCCGCGCTGGGTGCGCGTGGACCTGCGCAGCGAGCCGGCACTGATCGTGCCCGGGGATCGCGAGCTGCTGTTCCGGGCGCTGGAGAATGTGGTGCGCAATGCGGTGAACTACTCGCCGCACGGCGGGAACGTGGAGCTGTCCGCGCAGCGCGTCGAGCAGCCGGCTGCGCAGCGCGGTGAGCAGCAGGTCGCGCAGCGCGTGGAGCCGCAGCTGCGGATCCGCGTCGTGGATCACGGCACGGGCGTGCCGCCCGAGCTGCTCGGCCGCATCTTCGAGCCCTTCTTCCGCGTCGGCAAGGCGCGCGAGCGTTCCTCGGGCGGCTACGGCATCGGGCTGGCCATCACGGCGCGCGTCGTGGCTCTGCACGGCGGCAGCGTGCGTGCCCAGAACGTCGCCGGCGGCGGCCTGCAGGTCGACATCACGCTGCCGCTGCGTGCCGCCGCTGCCGCCGCGCCGGTCGCGACCGGCTCCGCCGCCGCTCCGGCCGGCGCGCTGGCACGCCCCTCGCCCTCTCCCGCGCGCGCCTAGCTTAGCTAAGCTAGTAGACGGCGCGCAGCAGTTCCGCGATCCGCGCGCTCGGCTCGCTGACCCACTCGAAGCCCGGCGGAAGCTGCAGGGACCGCAGGGTCCGCTGGGTCTCCTTGAACACGCGGCGCCTGCGGCGCCATCCCTGAAAGGTTTGCGTCAGCATGGACGCCGATGCGGGCGTCTTGACGGTGGCGCTGATCACCCGGGGAAGAACGGTTTCGGAGAACGCGTGCCTCTCGGCGTGGCGCGACGCGTCGATGTGATCCTTGACGGCCGCCACGTCCGCAACGCTCTGCAGCCGGCGGCTGTGAATCGCGTAGTTGTTGCTGTGGAAGCGGTGCTGATGGGGGCGGGCGGCGGCCAGCATATGATCCGGGATACAGCCGGGGCGACAGAAGGTCGAGGCCTGGCGTCCGATGAAGTACAGCGGCGTCACGACTGCATCGGATCCCGGGGCGTCGCCGACGACCTCGGCGAGCGCCGGCGAGAAGAAGTCGTCATCGTCGTGTGGAAACAGGTAGAACTCCTGGCGGCGCGCCAGTTCCGCGACGCCGTCCATTTCCTCGAACGAGACCCGGATCGCGCCGCGCACGTTCTGCGTGCTCGCCGCGCTCATCGCGGCGAGCTCCGCCCGGAAGGTGAAGAAGTCGACGCGAAAGCGCCTGTTCCATTCCCCGATCAGCCGATCGACGTGCTCGGGGAAGGCGGGGATGGGGTGCGAGGGAACGTAGCGCGCCGGATCGACCGGACGGCCGGCGCGGAAATCGGCAGACATGGCCGCCCAGTCGGGAGACTGGCGTCGCAGCAGCACGACCGGCAGCATGATCGCAGGGTCCGTCCTACGCGTGGCAGTGCAGATTCAGCTGTTATGCGCCGCTAGGCCAGCGCCGCCGCGAGATCGGCTTTCAGGTCCTCCACCGCTTCGATGCCGACCGACAGGCGGCAGAGGCTCTCACCGATGCCGAGCGCGGCGCGCGCCTCCGCGGGCACGCTCGAGTGCGTCATGCTCGCCGGATGCTCGATGAGACTCTCGACGCCGCCGAGCGATTCGGCCAGCGCGAAGATACGGCAGCGCGTGAGGAAGCGCTGCGCCTGCGCCAGACCGCCCGCCAGCTCGATCGAGATCATGCCGCCGAAGGCACCCCGACCGTGCGGGTCGCGCATCTGCGTGCGCGCCAGCGCGTGCTGCGCATGCGAGGCAAGACCGGGATAGTGTACGCGTGCGACCGCCGGGTGGCGCTCGAGAAACTGTGCCAGCTCGAGCGCATTGTCGCAGTGGCGCTGCATGCGCACCGCCAGCGTCTTCAGCCCGCGCAGCGCGAGAAACGCATCGAAGGGGCTCGCCACCGCTCCGATGGCGTTCTGCAGAAACACCAGCCGCTCGACGAGCGTAGCGTCGTCACCCACCACCACCACCCCGTTGACCACGTCGGAATGACCGTTGAGGTACTTGGTGCCCGAGTGCATCACGATGTCGAAGCCGAGCTCCAGCGGCCGCTGCAGGTAGGGCGTGGCGAAGGTATTGTCCGCGGCGGCGAGCGCACCGTGGCGATGGGCGATGTGCGCCAGCGCCGCCAGGTCCGAGAGCTTGAGCATCGGATTGCTCGGAGTCTCGACCCAGATCAGGCGCGTTTCCGGGCGCATCGCCGCCTCCACGGCGAGCGGCTCGCGCATGTCCACGAATGAGAACTTGAGGCCCGCCGAGGCGCTGCGTACCTGCGCGAACAGCCGCCGGCTGCCACCATAGAGGTCCTCGCCGGCCACCACGTGATCGCCGGGCTTGAGCAGCTCGAGCAGCGTGGACATGGCGGCCAGACCCGACGCGAAGGCGAAGCCGCGCGTGCCGGCCTCCAGGTCCGCCACGCAGCGCTCGTAGGCGAAGCGCGTGGGATTCTGGGAACGCGAGTATTCGAACCCCTGGTGAACCCCGGGGCTGCTCTGCGCGTAGGTCGACGTCGCATAGATCGGCGGCATGACCGCGCCCGTGCTGGGATCGGGCCGCTGCCCGGCGTGGATGACGCGCGTGGCAAACTCACGTGCCGGCGCGGACGGGGTGCGCGCAGGCGCGCTGTGATCATCATTCATGCGGCGCGCATCATAGGGCGCCCGTCCGTGCCTCGTACAGCATCCTGACGGTGGCGAGCGTATCGGCCTGGGCGGCCGTCTTGTCGTCGCGGTAACGCTTGACACGCGCGAACCGCAGTGCCAGGCCTCCGGGGTACTGCGGGCTCGCCTGGTACCACCAGATCGAGCGTGCGCGCGCGTCGCGGTCGCGCCGCTAGCCGCGCTGTTTGCGCAGGTAGTTGATCAGATCGACGCGCGTGATCAGGCCCACGAAGCGGCCGTGCTCGGCCACGATGGCCACGTGACCGCGCTGGAAGATCGGCAGCAGCGCCGCCACCGGCGCGTCCGGGGCGATGGTCTCGAGCGTCGAGACCATCGCCGTGCTGACCGGATCGGAAAGCCGCGCCGGATCGGCGTGCAGGTGCATCAGCAGATCCGATTCGTCCACGATGCCGACCACCCGATCGCCCTGCATGACCGGAATCTGCGACACGTCGAACAGCCGCATGCGCCGATAGGCAAGCATCAGACTGTCCTGCGGCGACAGCGTCACCGCGCCGCCCTCCTGGTAGCGGCGCACGATCAGATCGAGCAGGTTGCCCTGTCGCGGGCGCTCGATCAGTCCCTGGTCGAACAGCCAGTAATCGTTGTACATCTTGTTGAGGTATTTGTTACCGCTGTCGGGCACCAGGGTCACGACCCGCCTGGGGGCGCTCTGCTCGCGGCAGTAACGCAGCGCCGCCGCCAGCAGCGTGCCGCTGCTCGAGCCGCCGAGGATGCCCTCGCGCACCAGCAGCTCACGCGCGCTCTGGAAGCTCTCGGCATCGGGGATGCGGTAGGCGCGCCGCACGCGCGACAGATCACAGGCGGGGGGCACGAAGTCCTCGCCGATGCCCTCGACGAGCCAGGAGCCTGCCGGCGTGAGGCTCTCGCCGCTCTCCACCACATCGGCGAGGATCGAGCCGCACGGGTCGGCGAGCACCATCTCCACGTTCGGGGCGACGCGCGCAAAGTAGCGCGACAGTCCCGTCAGCGTGCCGCCGCTGCCGACGCCGACCACGATCGCATCGAGGTCGTGGCCGCACTGCTCCCAGATCTCGGGCCCGGTGCCCGTCTCGTGCGCGAGCGGGTTGGCCGGATTGGCGAACTGATCGACGTAGTAGCTTCCCGGCATCTCCGCGGCGAGGCGCGCGGCCAGCTGCTGGTAGTGTTCGGGATGACCGCGCGGCACGTCGCTGCGCGTCAGGCGGATCTGCGCCCCGAGCGCACGCAGGTGCAGGATCTTCTCCTGCGCCATCTTGTCGGGGATCACCAGCAGCAGCCGATAGCCCTTCTGCGCGGCCACCAGCGCGAGCCCCAGTCCGGTATTGCCCGCGGTCGCCTCGATGATCGTACAGGGCGGATCCGAGTGCGGCCGCAGTCGACCGGCGCGCTCGGCCGCCTCGATCATCGACAGGCCGACACGATCCTTGATCGATCCGGTGGGGTTCTGGTTCTCGAGCTTGACGAACAGCCGGCAGGGCCCGCGCTCCAGGCGCGTCAGCTCCATCAGCGGCGTATGACCGATCAGGCCGAGCACCGCCCCGGCAGTACCCGTTGCCGTGGCACCCACGGCTCAGCCCTGCAGACGCTTGGGTACCTTCAGACCGTTGGTCCGAAGCAGCTGCACGATCTCCGGCTGGCTGAGATGCCGGACCGCCACGATCGTGATCCGGTGCGGGGCGTAATTCGGCACGACCAGAAAGTCAGCGGCGCGATCGCAGATCTGGCCGGAATGCTCGACATCCTCGAATCCCAGGCGCTCATCGAATTTCAGATTGATGACCGGCTCGAACAGTTTGATGAGATACGCGTTATGGCCGGTCAGCGGCGCGTACACGATCAGCTCGGTCTGATTCAGCACCGTCCACGAGCCATCGAAGTTTCTCAGCCAGAAGCAACCCGGCTGGCCGGGCAAGACGGCGGCGGTGCGCTGCGCGCCGGCGCCGCGGTCCGGTGCAGTACTGGCGGGCGCCGCGGCGGGGCCGGGAGAGGGAGTGCTCGCGCAGCCTGCCAGCACGCCACCCAGCAGGGCGAGCGCCACGATACGCGACAGATGACATGCCATAACGGCCTCCCGCGATGCGGTGGCAGGATCGTTGCCGCCGATATTAATCTCAACGCGCCAGCCGCGTAGGGCACTGACTCCGCCCGACAGCGGCCGGCGCTCTGCGGCCAGCCGCTGACCTGCGAGCTGCTACCTGCCCGCCGTGCCGGCGGACGGTCCGCCCACGGCCTGCGGCCCGCTCGCCGCCGCGGGTGCAGTGACGGCCGGCGGAGCACCCGTGGGCTGCGGA
>JASHSK010000256.1 GCA_030038755.1 Gammaproteobacteria bacterium | reverse complement strand
GGAGAGAGCGCAGACAGGCTCGACTCGGCGAGCTTGGGGTCGTGTTCGGAAGCGCTGGGTGGCATGAGCGCGGGCTTCAAGATGTTAGACTCATGATACCGCATCGCGTCGATGCTTTCGGAGCTGCGCATCATGAGCGCCTCATTTCGTGTGGAGCGGGACAGCATGGGAGAACTGCAGGTGCCCGCCACTGCGCTCTGGGGAGCGCAGACGCAGCGTGCCGTGCAGAATTTTCCGGTGAGCGGCTATCGCCTGCCGCGCGGATTCATCCGCGCGGTGGCGCCGATCAAGCAGGCCGCGGCGGCGGCGAATGCGCGTCTCGGGCTGCTCGACGGCGCCATTGCGGCGGCCATCGGCGCGGCGGCCGCGCGGGTCGCTTCCGGAGAGCACGATGCACAGTTCCCGCTCGATGTGTTCCAGACCGGGTCGGGCACCAGCACCAACATGAATGCCAACGAGGTGATCGCGCACCTGGCCTCGCGCGCCGGCACGAGTGTGCATCCCAACGATGACGTCAACATGGGCCAGAGCAGCAACGACGTCATTCCCACCGCGATTCACATCGCCGCGGTGCTGCTGCTGCGCGAGCAGCTGTCTCCGGCGCTGGCACATCTGGCCGACGTCATTCGCACGCGCGAAGAGCAGCTCGGCGACGTCGTCAAGACCGGGCGAACGCACCTGATGGATGCGATGCCGCTCACGCTCGGCCAGGAGCTGTCGGGCTGGCGCACGCAGATCGAAAACGGCGCGGCGCGTCTGGCGGCCTGCGAGCCGCGGCTGCTGTGCCTCGCGCAGGGTGGTACGGCGGTCGGCACCGGCCGCAACGCGCATCCGGATTTTGGCGGCGTGTTCTGCGAGGAGCTCGAGCGCCTCACCGGCGTCGCCTTCCGGCCCAATCGCAACTACTTCGAGTCGCTCGCGGCGCAGGATGCGGCCGTGGAGCTGTCCGGACAGCTCAAGGTGATCGCGGTCAGTCTCATGAAGATCGCCAACGACCTGCGCTGGATGAACAGCGGTCCGCTGGCCGGCCTCGGTGAAATCACGCTGCCCGCGCTGCAGCCGGGCAGCAGCATCATGCCCGGCAAGATCAACCCGGTGATTCCCGAGGCCACCGCCATGGTGGCCGCCCAGGTCATCGGTCATGATGCGACGATCACGCTGGCCGGCCAGGCAGGCAATTTCCAGCTCAATGTGATGCTGCCGGTGATCGCGTACAACCTGCTCGAGAGCATCCGTTTGCTCGCCAATGTCTCGCGCCTGCTCGCCGATAAGGCGATCGCGGGCTTCAGCGTCAATCGCGCGCGCCTGGCCGAGGCGCTGGAGCGCAATCCCATGCTCGTCACCGCGCTCAATCCCGTCATTGGCTACGAGAAGGGGGCGGCGATCGCCAAGAAGGCCTACGCCGAGGGTCGGCCGATTCGCGAGGTGGCCGCCGCGATGACCAATCTCAGCGCGGAGCAGCTCGAGCAGCTGCTCGATCCGACCGAGCTCACCCGCGGGGGCATCGGCGCGGGCGGACCCGGCAGCGGCGGCGGCTGACGGGACCGGATCCGTGGCCACGCCGCTCGCGCAGGCGCAGGAGCTGCCGCCCGACTGGGGTGCGCGCTTGCGGCGGCGGTTGCTCTCCCGGCCCGAGCAGCGCGCTACCGAGGCGCGCGACGGCACGGCAACGCTCGCGGGAGCGCCCACGGCAGCGCCCGCGGCGGTGCTGGTGCCCATCGTGCAGCGCCTGCCGGCTCCTACCGTGCTCTTGACGGTGCGCGCCAGTCACCTGCGGCACCATGCCGGGCAGATCAGCTTTCCAGGCGGGCGCATCGAGGAAGGCGACCCCGACGCCGTGGCGGCCGCGCTGCGCGAGACCGCGGAGGAACTGGGTATCGCAGCGTCCTTCATCGAGCCCATCGGGTTTCTGCCGGACCGCCTCGTGCGCACCGGCTATCGAATAACACCCGTGGTGGGGCTGCTGCAGCCGCGGTTCACCCTGAGACTCGATGGCACCGAGGTGGCGGAAGCCTTCGAGCTGCCGCTCGCCTTTGCCATGGCGACCGCCAACTATCGGGCACGCCGGCGCACCCTGCGCGACATCGAGATGGAAGTCTGGGAGCTGCCCTACGGCGAGCACGTCATCTGGGGTGCCACCGCGCGCATTCTGGTGCAGCTGCGCGAGCTGCTGCACGACAGCCCGGCCGCGACCGGGCAGGCAGAGGCCGCGGGCCGAGCGTGAGCGCCGCCGGCGATGAGCTCGATGCACTGCTGGCGCTGATGCGCGCGCTGCGCGACCCGGTGCACGGTTGCCCGTGGGATCGCGAGCAGACGTTTCAGACCATCGCGCCCTTCACCATCGAGGAAGCCTACGAGGTCGCCGATGCGATCGATCGGGCAGAGCCCGGGCGCGTGCGCGATGAGCTCGGCGATCTGCTGTTCCAGGTGGTGTTCCACGCCCGCCTGGCCGAGGAACAGGGACAGTTCGACTTCGCGGCGGTGGCGCGGGGCATTCGAGAAAAATTGGTCCGCCGACATCCGCATGTTTTCGGCGCAGCCGCAGGGCGGTGGGACATCGATCTGGCAGGCCTGCACGCCGCCTGGGATGCCCACAAGGCACAGGAGCGTGCCGCAGCCGGGAGCCGCGGCACGCTGGCGGATGTGCCGCTGGCGCTGCCGGCGCTGTCGCGCGCTGCCAAGCTCGGCCGCCGCGCGGGGCGCGTGGGGTTCGACTGGCCGGACAGTGCCGGCGTGCGCGCGAAGGTCGATGAGGAGCTCTCCGAGATCGATGCCGCGCTGGCGGCGGGGGGGACGGCCAAGGGTGCCGCGACGGGCAGCGGCCCCCCCGAGCGGGTGGCGGAGGAGCTGGGGGATCTGCTGTTCACCGTCGCCCAGTGGGCGCGCCGACTGCACGTCGACCCCGAGCAGGCACTGCGCGCTGCGACACTGAAGTTCGAGCGTCGCTTCGAGCGCATGGAGCAACTGGCGGCCGCGCGCGGCTGGTCGCTCTCCACGCTGCGCGCGGCCCAATGGGACCTGCTGTGGAACGCGGCCAAGGCCGCCGAAGGGGGCGACGGGCGGAACGTGCCCGAGGGGGAGGACGCGTGCGACGGGGGGCACACGCGCGACGGGGGGGACGCGGGCGACGGGGGAGCATAAAAGAGGGGCTCCGGAGGCCGCGATTCAGGCGCGGTTCACGGCCGTTGCGTAAGCTCACGCGACAGAATTTCGCTACACTGTATGACAGCGCAGGGACATCGAGCGATGAGATGGCTGCCAGGCACGGCAGGCGCCGTGTTGCGCAAGGGCAGCGTGCGTCTGGCCTTGGCAGGCGTGACGCTGGCCGTGGCGTCGTCGCTCGCCGTCTCGCTGGCGCTGCAGGCCAGGACGGGCACCTTCGGTTCGCTGCCGGCGGCTGAACCGCAGTCGATCGACGTGTCCTTCCAGACCGCAGATGCGGCGCCATCCCAGGCGCAGACTGTCCAGGGTAGCGGCGATGCCCACAACACTCAGGATCAGCGCGGGCAAGAGCTCTCGCGCGCACAGGCGGTGGCGCTCGTGCAGCGCCGCTATCGCGCGCGCGTGGTGCGCTCGCATCTCACGCAGAATGCGGCCGGGCGGCCGGTCTACGAGTTGCGCCTGCTGTCGGCCGGTACGGTCTGGAGCGTACGCATCGACGCCTACAGCGGGGCGGAAATCCCTTAAGCACGGTCTTCGGCGGGTGCCGACACCGCGGCACGCCTCAGCTGCCTCGCCACCTTCATCGATGCGCGCCGCTGCGCCGGCGCGCGAGCGCGGAGAGCGCTGATGCGGGTGCTCGTGGTGGAAGACGAGGCGACACTGCGCGAAGCCCTCAAGGCCGACCTGACCGGTGCCGGTTACACCGTGGATCTCGCGGCCGACGGCGAGGAGGGCCTGTACGCGGCCCTGGAGTTTCCCATCGACGTGGCAGTAGTGGATCTGGGGCTACCGAAGCTTTCGGGCCTGGAGCTGATTCGCCAGGCGCGCGCCCACGGCAAGACCTACGGCATCCTGATCCTGACGGCGCATGATCGCTGGCAGGATAAGGTCGAGGGTCTCAGCGCCGGCGCGGATGATTATGTCGTCAAGCCGTTTCACTTCGCCGAGGTGCAGGCACGGCTGTCGGCGCTGCTGCGGCGGGCGGGCGGCTGGGCCAGCCCGCGGCTCACCTGCGGTCCGATCGAGCTCGATACCCGCGCGCAAACGGTCACCGTGCGCGGCGCGCCCGTGGAGCTCACCAGCTTCGAGTACCGCATTCTCGAGCACCTGATGCTGCACGCGGGCGAGGTGATCTCCAAGACGGAGCTCACCGATCGGCTCTACGAGCAGGACTACGACCGCGACAGCAACGTGGTGGAGGTCCTGGTCGGGAGGCTGCGACGCAAGCTCGACCACGACGACACCCTCAAGCCCATCGAGACGCTGCGCGGGCGCGGCTACCGCCTCAGCCTGCCGCGCCATCCCGCCTAGCTCGTGGCAGCGTCTCGCGCGGCGGCTCCGATGCAATAGGTGTGACGATGGCGCGCGCACCGCGATCGGTTTCCCGCCGCCTGCTGATTGCGGTCACCGTACCGCTGCTGCTGTTCTTCGTGCTCGTGGCATTTGCGCTCGATACGGTGTTCCGGCACCTGTCGGCGGTGGAGCTGCGCCAGCAGCTCGATGATCAGGAGGTAGGACTGGTCGGCGCGGTCGACCTCGACGCCAAGGGCAATATCGTGGTCGAGGCGACCGATCCGGATCTGCACCTGCAGCTGACCGGGTCGGGGCAGTACGCCGCACTGCGCGACGACCGCGCGCGGGTGCTGTGGCGTTCCCCGTCGTTGACCGGTACGGGGCTGGTGCTCGGCGACGACATACCTGCGGCGCTGGAAAGGGTGCTCTACCTGCGAGCCCGCGATGGCACGCAGGTCGCCGAGCTCAGCCGCCGACTGACGATCACGTTCGGCACCGGGCCTGCGGCGGTCACGCGCCGCCTCATCTTCTCGGTTGCCGACAGCACCGCTCCGCAGACCGAGCGGCTGTGGGAGTTCCGGCGACTGATGGCGATGTGGTTTGGGGGGCTCGCGGCCGCGCTGCTCGCGACCATGGCGTGGATGATGCGGCGGGCGCTCGCGCCGGTGCGGCGGCTGGAGCGTGAGATCGCGGCCGTGGAAGGCGGCGAGGCGACGCTGCTGGGCGAGGGCTATCCGCGCGAGCTCGCGGGCGTGGCCCACGGTCTGAACGCGCTGCTCGAATCCGAGCGCAACCGTATCCGCCGCTATCGCGACACCCTGGGCAATCTCGCGCATGCGCTGAAGACTCCACTGGCGGTCATCCGTGCCAGCCTCGGGGCCGCGGACATGGCAACCGGCGGCACTTCGACCGGGAGCACGTTGAGCGTCGTCGACGGCACGACCACGTTGACGCTCGCGTCGGGCGGGACCGGTGCGGCCGGTGGCACAGGCATGTCAGGCGGGGCGGCGGCGGCGATTCACCTCGAGGTGGACCGTATGGCGCAGATCGTGGAGCACCAGCTCAAGCGCGCGGCCGCCGGTGGCGGCGCGACCCTCGGTCAGGCCCCGGTGGCCATCCTGCCGCTGGTGACCGAGCTGCGCGTGGCGCTGCTGAAGGTGCACTCGCGCAAGGATCTGCGCATCGACGTCGACGTGCCGGCGACCGTCGGGTTTCTGGGAGACCGCGGCGACATCCTCGAGCTGCTCGGCAACATGCTCGATAACGCCTGCAAGTGGTGCCGCTCGCGCGTGGCGGTGAGTGCGCGGCTGGATATGGATCGCGAACCGGCGCGGCGGCTGTCCATTGCGGTGGAGGATGATGGCCCGGGCATCGCTCCCGCCGACCGCAAGCGCGTGCTCGAGCGCGGAGTGCGCGCCAGCGAGCACGTGCCTGGCCATGGGCTCGGGCTTTCCATCGTGCGCGAGACCGTAGCTCTGTACGGGGGACAATTCTTCATCGACGCCTCCGTGGCCCTCGGCGGTGCACGCGTGGAGCTGCAGGTCCCGGGCCGGTGAGCGCGGTCCGGGATGGCGCTTCACCTGGCTGGGCCGCGCGCCGCTGCGTCTACGGCGCGAGATCGAACCGGATGCCCTGAGCCAGCGGCAGCGCCGAGCTCCAGTTGATCGTGCAGGTCTGGCGGCGCATGTACGCCTTCCAGGCGTCCGAGCCCGCTTCACGACCGCCGCCGGTGTCCTTCTCCCCGCCGAAGGCGCCGCCGATCTCGGCCCCGGAAGTGCCCAGGTTGATGTTGGCGATGCCGCAGTCGCTGCCGCGATGGCTCAGGTATCTCTCGGCGGCGGTCAGGCGCTGCGTAAACAGCCCCGAGGAGAGCCCGTACGCCGTGGCATTCTGCTGTTCGATCGCCCGCTCGAGCGAGTCGACCGGGATCAGGTACAGGATCGGGCCGAAGGTCTCCTGCTGAACGATCGGCCAGTCGTTGCGCGCCAGCACGATCGCCGGCTCCACGTAGTTTCCCGGTCGATCGAGCACGCGCCCGCCCCACAGCAACCGGCCGCCGGCGCCCTGCACGGCGGCGAGCGCACGCGTGAAG
>JASHSK010000255.1 GCA_030038755.1 Gammaproteobacteria bacterium | reverse complement strand
ACCGTGATGCTGCCCTACATTCAAGGCGACGAAGTATGGGATATCACGAAGATCTTTGATGAGTCCACCGCACAGGTGCTGCAGAGCAGGCAGCTCTCCACATCACCCTCTGTTGCCTTTATCGGCAAGGGCGCCGGCAAGCGCTATCGGACCAGCGACGGCAAGACCCTGCTCATCGAAGGCGAACCGAGCCTACTCGACCATTTGGCGATTACAGAGCTCGGCGTATGGGACCGACAGGGAGGGCCGCGAGGCATCGATACACCGCGAAAAGGAGACGCCCGGATGGATTTTCAGAACATCAACGCCAGGCTGAGAAATCTCGAGGCCAAGGTCGGCGAGCCGATCGGCGATCCGGCGGCCTTTGCCGCCATCTGCGACGCGGCAACCCCGGCCGCTCAGTTGCACAACCTGCCGGTGCCCTCGCCGCTGCCGAACGCGTGCCGCCATGGTCCTTCTGCGGGGCCGACGCTGCAGCCGATGCGGTGGCCACCGTGGGATTCGAGGATAGGCCCGGCGCGATCACGTTTAAGACTGCTGGTCTTTCCCTTAAGGTCCCTCTGTCGTCTGCGGTGGCTCGCGGTGCCGAATGCGGAGCAATCCGGGTGAGATGACGGTGAATGCATCCTGCAATTCCGAATAGTGGCCCGTCAGTGCATCCCGCACGATGCTGGCTTTCGAGGACCCGGATAGTCCCTCCAGTCGGGCCAGAACCACGCCAGAACTCACCAGGCGTTGCCGGAAGATCAGCTCCCCAAAGTCCTTGTCGGTGGTCAATAGCAGACTGTGCGCAGCATTCGCCGCCGCAAGCACATCCTTGTCGCTCGCTCCGGCTCCTGACTCAGCGAAATACTTCACACTGAAGCCTACAGCCCTGAGCACGTCGACGATGGCCTTGTCGACACCCTCATCGGCAACGACATTCATGCTGCCGATAGCGGGTAGAGCACATCGGCGCGCAGCGCGCGCGCGCCGAACTCGATCGCAGCCAACACGGCGGCGCGGTCGAGGCGCGGGTGCGCCGCCAGAATCTGGTCAATCGTCTCGCCCGCGGCAAGCTTGTCCAGGATCTGTTCCACCGTGATGCGGGTCCCTCGTACGACGGGCTTGCCCATCATCACGTCCGGATTGCTCTCGATCAGTGCGCTCATGGCAGTGTTCCGTCTGCTTGGCTCGACACGTGGACTGCGTTCCGTTCTGCCAATTATACCCCGCTCCGCTACGAGATTCTGGATCTCGACGCGCGCTCCGTGACAGACCGCCAATCCAGCTGCCCTCGAGCTCGCGAGCTGGTTGGATCGTGAAAGAAACCGAGCGCTTCCGGGAGGACTCCATATTCCGTCTCTCGACCGCCGAGCATGCCGCTTTGATATCGCAAAATTTGCGACATCAAAGCCCGGCCGCGGTGGCCGCCGTACGCTCACCGAGCATGGTGCCACTCAGGCAGCCAACGTGCTCAGCTCTCCGCGCGCCATCGCCATGGGAGTACACGTCGTGCGCGCCTTCGTCCCAACATGCTGCGGCACGGGGGACCTGATGGTGCCCCGCCTCGATGATTGCCGCGATGGGACCGTTATGCGCAACGTTTGCGCCACGTGCGTCCTGCGCGCGGCTTGGCTCGCCCACTCAGACCCAAATACCACTGGAGGAATTTCGGCTCATGAACCAGTAATTCTCCGGAGCGTGCCTCGTAGACAGCTTCAGCGAGCCCGTTGCTCGCGCGATGGCGTAGCGCCCAATCGAGCCGATTATGGCTGAGCAAGTTCGGATGCCGCTCGACGAGCTTGGCCTTCGTGAACAGTTCACTCGTCGGCGGCAGGCTTGAGGCAACGTCCGTCGGTTGCTCCGACGGTCTCGCCGCCTAATCCTCGTCGCGCTCGGCCCGGCCGGCAACCAGGTCTGGAACGCTGACGGAAAGGAGCGGGGGCCCGGCGCGGATTGCAAATCGGTGTCCGTAATCGAGAACCTGCTCCGGTCACTAACGGCCCAGTCGTTGCCTGCCTCAACTGCGCTTCAACAAAGCGGCCGCCCATTGACCACGGGTCGCGAGCTGGCAAAGACGGCCAGGCTCAAAAGGAACCGTCATCTAATAACTTACTGTTTTAATTGGGTCGGGCGGGGCTCGAACCCGCGACCAACGCCTTAAAAGGGCGCTGCTCTTCCGACTGAGCTACCGACCCGCTGGGCCGCGCATGATACCGAAAAGCGTCCGAAGCCGGCACCGGACTCAGCGGTAGCGCGTCGGATCGGGCACCCCGGCCGCGGCGAAGCCTTCACGCCGCAGCCGGCAGGCATCGCAGCGGCCGCACGCCCGGCCTTCCTCATCGGCCTGATAACAGGACACGGTGAGCCCATAGTCCACACCGAGCGACAGTCCCGCACGAATGATCTGTGCCTTGCTCATTGCGATCAGCGGCGCATACACCTCGAACTGCATGCCCTCGACGCCGGCCTTGGTCGCCAGTCCGGCCAGCGCCTGGAACGCGCGCACGAACTCCGGGCGGCAGTCGGGGTATCCGGAGGAGTCGAGCACGTTCACACCGATGACCAACCGCTGCGCCCCGAGCACCTCCGCCCAGCCGAGCGCCAGCGCCAGCATGAGCGTATTGCGCGCCGGTACGTAAGTGATCGGAATACCCGTGGTTGCGCTCTCCGGCACGGCTAGATTCGGGTCGGTGAGCGCCGAACCGCCGATGCCGGCCAGATCGACGTGCATGACGCGATGCTCGCGGGCCCCGAGCGCGGCGGCCACGCGCGCGGCGGCGGCAAGCTCGGCCACGTGACGCTGGCCATACGACACCGACAGCGCGTAGCAGGAGAGCCCCTGCGAGCGCGCGAGTGCCAGCGCGGTGGCCGAGTCGAGCCCACCGGACAGCAGCACCACGGCACGCGGGCCGGTAGCCTCCGCAGGTGCCTCGCTGGCCGTCATGGCGCGGCGTCCGTCATCGCTCAGCGTCCCGGTACATCGCCCCAGAGATACTTGTGCAGCTGGATCTGAAAGCGCACGGGCAGCCGGTCCTCGAGAATCCAGTCCGCGAGCTGCCGCGCCGGCAGCTGCTCGTGACTCGGGGAGAACAGCACCTGGCAGCGACGCGCGAGCTGCAGCGACGCGAGCTTCTCGCGTCCCCACTCGTAGTCGGCACGGTCGCAGAGGACGAACTTGATCTGCTCCTCGGGGCGCAGCAGCGCGAGCTGCTCGTAGCGATTGCGCCGCTCCTCGCCCGAACCCGGAGTCTTGATGTCGACCACTCGGATGACGCGGGCGTCCACGGCATCGATCGCCATCGCACCGCTGGTTTCGAGCGAAACGCGATAGCCCGCGTCGGCGAGAGCCGCGAGCAACGCGTGGCAATCGGGCTGGGCGAGCGGCTCTCCGCCCGTCACGCACACGTGCGTCGCGCCGTAGCTGCGCACGCGCTCCAGGATCGCGGGCAGCGGCCACCACTGTCCGCCATGAAAGGCGTAGCTCGTATCGCAGTACTGGCAGCGCAGCGGGCAGCCGGTCAGGCGCACGAACACCGTGGGAATCCCTGCGCTGTCCGCCTCGCCCTGCAGTGAATAGAAGATCTCCGCCAGCTTCAGGCGCGTGCTCGGCAAAACCTGCGGATCACCCATCTCGCCGTCGTCCATGAGGAGGTGTCGAATCGACCCTGGCCCGCCCTGGTATGTAGGACATGTCCGGTGCGCCCCTCTTCACGCGGAGGAGAGTGCACCCGTGAGGGCATTCAATCTCCCTGAATGCCCTCACGGGCGCACTCTCCTCCGTGCGATGAATTGCCGCCCCGAGACGGACCGTACATGTGTTAGGGCGTCACCTGCCCCATCTGCGCGAGCTTCTGCATGGCGAGTTTGGCGGCGGCGCTCGTCGGGAACATCTCGATGACCTGGTTGAGGGTCGCGCGCGCCTCCGAGGTTTTCTGCTGATCGAACTGCGTGTAGCCGAGCTTCAGCAGCGCGTCCGGGGCTTTGTTCGACTGCGGATAGTTCTCGCCAACCTCGCGGAACGCCGCCGCGGCGTCGTCGTAATCGCGCGTCACATAGTAGGCCTCACCGAGCCAGTACTGCGCGTTGTCATCCAGGTCGCTGTGCGGATACTGGCGCAGGAAATCCATGAACTGCTGGACAGCCGCACTGTAGTTGGCGTTCTTGAGCGTATCGAAGGCGCGCTGGTAGGCCGCCTGATCCCCGCCAGGCGCCTGAGCGGCGCCGCCGCCCGCGCCTGAAGCCCCGGCACCACCGAGGTTGCCG
>JASHSK010000254.1 GCA_030038755.1 Gammaproteobacteria bacterium | reverse complement strand
GGCGGCGCGACACGACAGGGCCGAAGCCCGCGCGGCGGCAGCGCCGGCGCGGCGCTCGCCGGCGGCGCGATTTTAGGCACCGACGCGGGGCTCGAGCGCGGCAGGCGCCTGCGCGATTTTCTGCCGTGGCTCGAGCGGCGCCTGCGCAATCTCGCGGTGCTGATGCGCCTGGACCGACCCATCGGCATCTGGCTGTTGCTGTGGCCGACCCTGTGGGCGCTGTGGATCGCCGCGCGCGGCCACCCGCAGCGCAGCTTGCTCGCGATCTTCCTGGCGGGCACCGTGGTCATGCGCAGCGCCGGCTGCGTCGTCAATGACCTGGCCGACCGCAACATCGATCCGCACGTCAAGCGCACGCGCACCCGACCGCTGGCCTTTCGCGTGGTGTCGCCGTACGAGGCGCTCGCCCTTGCGACGCTGCTCGGGTTGATCGCCCTCGCGCTGGTGCTGCATCTGAACGCCTACACGATCAGGCTGTCACTCATCGGGGCGGCGCTGACCGTCTCCTACCCGCTGCTCAAGCGCTTCTTCCCGCTGCCGCAGTTCTATCTGGGACTCGCCTTCGGCTGGGCGGTACCGATGGCATTCGCCGCGACGCTCGGTGCCGTCCCGCGCATCGGCTGGCTGATGCTGCTAGCCGCGGTGCTCTGGGCCGGCGTCTACGACACCCTGTATGCGATGGTCGACCGCGACGACGATCTGCGCATCGGGGTGCACTCCAGCGCCATCCTGTTCGGCGATCTGGACCGGCTGATCATCGCGGCGATGCAGGCCATGGTGCTGTACACGCTGGTGCTGATCGGACAGGCGCTGCACTTCAATGCCGGCTATCGCGCCGGTCTGATCGCGGGCGGCTGCTGCTTCCTGTGGCAGCAATGGCTGATCCGCCGGCGCGATCGCAACGCCTGCTTCACGGCCTTCCTGAACAACAATTACTTCGGCCTGGCCATATTCGCCGGCGTGCTGCTGCAGTACTCGGCACATTGATCGTTTGCTGATCAAACGTCGACTTTGACGCCTCCCGGAAGTTGACAGTCGCGGGCCCACCACGGATTATCCGCTGGCCGTCCACCACGCGCCGCCCCGCATGTCCTCACCCGCACCGCTCCCCACGCCGCTCCCCGCATCGTCTCCGACCGGCGCTTCGCACGCCGCCTCCCACGAGTCGGTCTGCCGCGACGAGGCGTCCGGCGGGATGCTCGACGGGACGCCGCGCCACGACTGGACGAGCCGGGAGGCCGAGGCGCTGTTCGCGCTGCCGTTCACCGACCTGATCTTCGCCGCGCAGCGCGTGCACCGCGCGTGGCATGCCCCCGACAGTGTGCAGATGAGCACGCTGCTGTCGATCAAGACCGGCGCCTGCCCGGAGGACTGCGCCTACTGCCCGCAGAGTGTGCGCTACCACACCGGCGTGGCGGCCGAGCCGCTCATGGAGCTCGAGGAGGTGACCGCGCGGGCGCGCGCGGCGCGCGCGGCCGGGGCGACGCGCTTCTGCATGGGCGCGGCCTATCGCGCGCCCAAGGCGCGCGACATCGAGCGCATCGCGGCGATGGTGCGCGCGGTGAGCGCCCTGGGGCTGGAGACCTGCGCAACGCTCGGCATGCTCACCGACGCGCAGGCGCGCGCGCTCAGGGACGCAGGGCTGGATTACTACAACCATAACCTCGACAGCTCGGAGGAGTTTTACGCGGCGATCATCCGCACGCGCAGCTACCAGGACCGGCTCGATACGCTCGCGGCGGTGCGCGCGGCGGGCATGAAAGTGTGCTGCGGCGGCATCGTCGGCATGGGCGAGTCGCGCGGGGATCGCGCGCGCCTTCTGGTAACGCTCGCGAACCTGCCGCAGCACCCTGAAAGCGTGCCGATCAATCAGCTGGTGCGGGTGCCGGGCACGCCGCTGGAGCACGCCGAGGACCTGGATCCGTTCGAATTCGTCCGCACGATCGCGGTCGCGCGCATCATGATGCCGCGCGCGCAGGTGCGGCTGTCGGCGGGCCGCAGCGCCATGAGCGATGAGTTGCAGGCGCTCGCCTTCCTGGCAGGCGCCAACTCGATCTTCTATGGAGAAAAGCTCCTGACCACCGGCAACCCCGACGTCGAGCGCGATCGCAACCTGCTCGCCCGCCTCGGCATGAGGCCTGCGGCAGCGGACGCAGGGCCGCCGGCCCATGGGGCGGCTTGATTCCAGCGAGCTCGCCGCGCAGCTGACGCGGCTGACGGCGCAGCATCTGCGCCGCCGACGACAGGTGGTCCAGGCCTATCCGCAGCCGGGCGATGCGACGCACGTACAGGTCGACGGTCGTGTGCTGCGTAACTTCTGCGGCAACGACTACCTCGGCCTCAGTGCCCACCCGGCGCTGATCGAGGCGAGCACCGCCTGCCTGCGCCGCTGCGGCGTGGGCGCGGGTGCATCACATCTGGTCACCGGTCATTCACACGAGCACCACGCACTCGAGGAGGAGCTCGCCGCCTACACCTCGCGCGAGCGCGCGCTGCTGTTTTCCAGCGGCTATCTGGCCAATGTGGGAGTGCTCAGCGCACTGGCCGCTCGAGGCGACCTGATCGCCGCCGATCGGCTCTGCCACGCCTCGCTGCTCGACGGGGCGCTGCTGTCGGGCGCGCGCCTGCGACGCTACGGGCACGCCAACGCGCAGGCCGCCGCCGCCGCGC
>JASHSK010000253.1 GCA_030038755.1 Gammaproteobacteria bacterium | reverse complement strand
GGAGCAGCGCAGGGTGGCGGAGCAGCGCAGGGTGGCGGAGCAGCGCAGGGTGGCGGAGCAGCGCAGGGTGGCGGTGACAGAGCAGGCGCGAGCGGCGGCAGCGGCCAGCGCGGCGGCAGCGGGCAGAGCGGCGCGCCGCCCCGCGCCGGCAGTGCTGGCGCCGGCTCGGCGCTCGCGAGCAGCTCGCAGGCCGCCGGCGGCAGCTTCGGCGCAGGTGGCGCGTACGGCGGCTTCAATGGAGCGCTGCAGGCGGGCGGAGCTCTGGGGGGTCTTGAGGGCGGTCGCCGCGCAGTGGCTTCGGGCGCGCAGGCACTGTTGCCGCTGCTGCGTGCGCAGGGCGTCAACCCGCGCGACCTGGCGCAGATCGATCGGCTGGCGCGTCAGCTCGGGGAGGCGAACATCGTCACCGGCCGGGCGCTGGCGCTCGCGCAGAAGCTGCACGGCGAGATCGACCTGCTCGATGCGCTCGAGCTGCAGCTCGCACAGCGCGGCCAGTCGCAGGAGACGATCCGCGCCGCGGTCGACAATCGCGGCGCCGAGCAGTATCGGGACGCCGTGGCCGAATACTACCGGCAGCTGAGCCGGCAGTAGCGGCGCACCGTCGACAGCGGCAGCGGCGCGGGCATCCTGGCATTGGACGACCGGTTCAGCGGAGCGGAGCTGCGGCTGCTGTGGCTGGTGGCGGCCGGCTTCTTCATGCAGACGCTCGATTCGACGATCGTCACCACCGCGCTGCCGGCCATGGCGAACAGCCTGCACGAGAGCCCGCTGCGCATGCAGTCGGTGATCATCGCCTACACGCTGACGATGGCGATGCTGATCCCCGCTTCAGGCTGGCTCGCCGATCGCTTCGGAACCCGCACGACGTTTCTGTGGGCGATCACGCTGTTCGTGATCGGCTCGGGGCTGTGCGCGCTGTCCTCGAGCCTGCGCTCGCTCGCGCTGTCGCGTGTGGTGCAGGGCGCGGGCGGCTCGATGCTGCTGCCGGTGGGACGGCTGGCGGTGCTGCGCAATCTGCCCAGCGAGCGCTACCTGCCGGCACTCGCGATGGTCACGATCCCGGGGCTGATAGGACCACTCATCGGGCCGACGATCGGCGGGTGGCTCTCGCAATATTCCTCATGGCACTGGATCTTCCTGATCAACATCCCGGTGGGATTCGTGGGCGCGCTGTTCACGGGCACGGTCATGCCGCAATCGCGCCGCGACCCCGGCCCGTTCGACATGAGCGGCTACGTGATGATTGCCCTGGCGATGCTGACGATCTCGGTGGCGCTGGACGGGCTCGCGGAGCTGCATCTGCAGCATGCCATCGTGCTGGTGCTGTTCATACTGGGCCTCGCCACGCTCAGCGGCTACTGGCTGCATGCGTCGCAGCGCCCGATGCCGTTGTTCTCCCCGCAGCTGTTCGGCGTGTCGACGTTCAGCATCGGCATCCTCGGCAACCTGTTCGCGCGCATCGGCAGCGGCAGCGTGCCGTATCTGCTGCCGCTCACGCTGCAGGTCGCTCTGGGCTACACACCGCTGCAGTCGGGACTGATGATGATCCCGACGGCGGTGGCTGCGATGCTGACCAAACGTCCCGTGACGCCGCTGATCATGCACTTCGGCTATCGGAAGGTGCTGATGGTCAATACGTTGCTGGTGGGCGCCTCGATCGCTGCGTTTGCCCTGGTGGGTCCGGGTCAGCCGCTGTGGCTGCGGATCGTGCAGTTCGCGATCTTCGGCACGGTCAACTCGTTGCAGTTCACGGCGATGAACACCCTGACGGTCAAGGATCTCGGGCAGCGCTTCGCAAGCAGCGGCAACAGCCTGCTGTCCATGGTGCAGATGGTCTCCATGAGCTTCGGAGTCGCGGCGGCCGCGGCGCTGCTGACCACCTTCACCACCATGCTGGCCGCGGAGGGACCGATTCAGGTGCTGCGCGCCTTTCACCTGACGTATCTGTGCGTCGGCGCGATCACCATGGCGGCCACCTGGATTTTCTCGCAGCTCTCGAGCGAGATACGCGGACGCGGCGAGCGCGCAGTGGACATGGCGCCCTCGTGAGCGGTGCTGCAGGAGCGGCGGCCTGGTGATAGTGAGGGTCGCTGCAGGAACGGCGGGCTGGCCGTGCCGGCGGAGCGGACGGTGAGCGCTCAGGGTGCCGATTGCCGCAGGGCCGCCGCCGTGTCCCGATCACCCCAGCGTTGCGCAAGCTCGGCCAGCCGGCGCGCGTCCTCGGCGGCGCGCGGCCGAAAAGCGGGGTCGAGCGCGAGGCGCTCCCTGAGCGAGCGCAGGGCTTCGCCCTCGCGCTCCGAGCGCAGCAGCAGCGCGACCATCTCCTGCGCCACGCGATTGGAGAACGGCAGCGACTGCCAGCCGGCGCAGTGCTCATAGAGCCAGCGCAGCTCGGGCAGCGGATCGGCGCTGTGCCCGATGCGCTCCAGCACGAGCTGCCAGGCCTGCTCGCGCGCATTTGCGCGCCAGGCCCCGTAGATCAGATCCAGCCAGCGCTGCCGTTGCGCGGCGAGATCGCCGGCCGCGGTGTCCAGCTCCCGCGGAACAATCAACGCAATCTGCCCGGCCACGCTCTCGCGATTGGCATGCACCGCGCCGCCGACCACGGCAAGAACCGCGAGCCAGCAGTAGAGCGCGAGCACGACACGCAGCGCCGTCGGCATGCCGGCGATCCAGGCGGGGACCACCAGGGTCAGGGCCACGAGCGCCAGCGTGCATCCCGTGACCCACAGCTGGTCGGGCCCGAGCGCGCGCGCCATGCGGACACAGCTGCGCGGACTTAAGCCATACGAGAGCCGTCCGGTCCAGCCCTGCACCGCGAGGACCACGGGCAGGCAGGCGAGCAGCAGGACGCCGAGCAGCGCGGCGCCGAGCGTGCCAATGAAGTACCTGCCGGCCCCCGTGGCGAAGAACGCCGCGATCACCAGGATCAGCGGCAGCAGGAAGCGAAATTCGCCCAGCGACGCCGTGATCATCTCGATCGACAGCACCGGGGCTTCGTAGCGGCCCGCGACCACGTCGTCGAGCAGCGCAAACGAATATTTGAAGAACCAGCTCAGCAGGATGATGACCCCGGGGAGCGCGAGCATTCCGCCCTTCAGCAGGATCGTCAGCACCAGGCCCAGGGCGAGCAGTGTCAGGGCGCCGGCGATCTGCAGCGGCAGACACAGCAGCGCGCCGTAGTACCACCAGCGCGGCCGGCCCGCGCGCAGGGCCCCGAGGTGACGGGGAGCTGGCATGTGGCTACGCGGTCGAGTGCACCAGTCGCGACCAGATGCGAGCGTAGGCATCGGCGCGCGGCCCGGCGCTCTTCAGCGTCGTCAGCACCTCGTCCTCCTCCATCCCGGCGCGCCGGTGCAGCAGCGCCAGTGCGCCCAGATAGCGGCCGATCTGCAGCGAGCGGCCCAGGGAGGTGCCGGGGCTGACGGCGCTGGCGATGCCGATACCCTGCTCGGCGAGCGCCGTATCGATGCGTTCGGACAGCTCCCAGCTGGCGGCGATACGGCGCGCGACCGGCGCGGATTCCAGGTCGATGAGCGCGGCCAGAGGCAGCGCGTCGGGGCGCACGTGCTGGGCGAGAAACTCGTCGGTGGCCACGCGAAACACGACGATGGTGGCCAGCCCCATGATCAGCGCCAGCAGCTGCGCGGCGAACGGATCGGAGTTCTCCAGCACCGCCGCGTGCGCTTCGGCCGCACCGGCCGAATACAGCGTGTGCTCCCAGGTGATCTCCCCGAACTGCACGAACATGCCGCCGCTGATGCGGAACACGGGCTGCAGCAGCGCCGCGGCGATCAGCGAGCGCATGCCCTCCAGGCCAAGCAGCGCGATCGCGCGCTCCAGGCTCTCCACGGGCTCGGGCTGCAGACGGTAGAAGGGGCTATTGGCGAGCCGCAGCAGGCTGCCGGCGAGCGCCGGGTCGGTGCCGATGATGAGCGCCAGCTCGCGGCGCGATACTTCATCGTCGTTCATCGCGCGCATCAGCTTGGGCAGCAGCAGCGGGCGGCGCGGCGCATAGTTGGGCCGATCGGCGATGTGCTGCAACGTGCGGCGGATCGCGCCGGTGATCTGCTCGTGTGCATAGCCGTCGAGGTCCTGCGTGAAGCCCGCCGCGCCCTGCGCCTTCTCGCGCCCGGCGCTGGAACCGGCGCTGGAACCGGCGTTGGGTCCGGCGTTGGAACCGGCACTGGGCCAGGGAGGCTGGCCGCCCTGCGGGGACATCTCCGGGCTGCGCGCGACGGATGCCG
>JASHSK010000252.1 GCA_030038755.1 Gammaproteobacteria bacterium | reverse complement strand
CTCACCGCTCCCTACCCGCTGGCGCAGATATTCAGGTTGAATCCCGACGCCAATCCGACCACGCCGGCGATGCATTGTGCTCCGGAGCTGGAGGACACCAGGCTCGCGAGCGGCTACCAGATCGCCGCCTATCTGCCCGGACAGAACCCCGCCCTGATGTACATGCCGGAGCACTACGGGATTCCGTTGCAGGCCGTGCTGGGCGGAGCGCAGACGATGTATCCGGAATATCGCAAAACGCTACAGCCCGAGTACAAGCGTCCGACCAAGTACTGCACGCAGTACTGCTGTGGCCGGGGTTTCGGCGGCGCTGCCGCCGTGTGTAAAACGATTAACTGACGATCAACTGACGCGGCGAGTCTACGGCCACAGCTCGCGGTAGCGGCGCGAGCTGAAAAGCTGAATGCAGGATGCAGCTCTTCAGGGCGTCGGCGTGAAGCTCCACAGATCGTTCAGGAAATTCTGCTCGCCGGCTCCATCGTAGCCGACGCCGCCGAACAGCCAGAGGTTGCCGCTGCCGTCGAGCCAGCCGACGGCCTGCTCGCGCCCGCCGGGAAAGGCGCTGTTACTCGGCGTGCCTTGTGTACCGTAGGCGCCCGCCGTCCCTGCGGACGAGGAGCCGCTGACCCACGTCCATACGCCGGTGCCCGGGTTGTACTGCCACAGATCGCTCAGATCACCGGAATCAGACAGGTCATCGTAGCCGAAACCGCCGAAGAGCCAGAAATTGCCGCTGCTGTCCCGCCACGACACGGCCGTAACGCGCGCACCCGGACCGTCACCGGCCGCCCCGATACCCGCCGTGCCATATACGCCGTCGGCGTTGGCGCTCTGCGAGCCGCCGACCCAGGTCCACTCCATGGCGTTCGGGTTGTAGCTCCACAGGTCGTTGTACTCCACGGTGCTGCCGCCCTGCAGGGCCAGACCACCGAACAACCAGACATTGCCGCTGCCATCCACCCAGGCGTTGCCGCCCATGCGCGCACCCGGTACGTTGCTGGCGGCGGGGGTCCCCTGCGTGCCATATACGCCGGCGGCGTTGGTGCCCTGCGAGCCGCCGACCCAGGTCCACTCCATGGTGTTCGGGTTGTAGCTCCACAGGTCGTTGTACACCGCGGCGACGGCGCCGCTCGGGCTGAACTGCGCCCCGCCGAACAGCCAAAAGATCCCCGAGCTGTCGGTCCAGGTGATCGCATCGGTTCGCGCCGGCGGCAGATTGGAGGGGGCGGCCATGCCGAGCATGCCGTAGTTGCCTGCGGTGTCATCCGCAGTGCTCGAGCCGCCTACCCACGTCCACTGCTCGCTCGTCGTGTCGTATTCCCAGAGATCATTGAACTCCTCCGAGTCGCCGCTGCTGTTGAGGCTGTCCCCACCGAACAGCCACAGATCGCCGGAGCCATCGGTCCATTCGGAGGCACCCTCGCGTGCGCCGGGGTTGCCGCCGGGGGTGCCCGCCTGCGCGCCGTACGAGGCCGGGGCGCCCTCGGTGTCCGCGCCCCCCTCCCAGGTCCACTGCCCTGCGGTGTATTTCCACAGATCGTTGAGCATCCCGGCATCGTCCTTGACGTCCGCGCCGTAGCCGCCAAACAGCCAGAAGTTACCGGAAGCATCGGTCCATGCCGTGGCCAGCTTGCGCGCGCCGGGCGTATTGGCGGCCCCCGCCGTGCCCGGGTTGCCGTAGATCCCGGCAGCACCTGCCGCATTGGAGCCCGTTTGCCAGGTCCACTCCCCGGTGATGGCCGAGCCCGGGCTGCACACCACCGCGACATTGGTGACCGCCGCGCTGACCGTACCACTGCCGTTGCTGACGCTGCAGATTTCTCCTGCCGGTTGCGCTTCGATCGTGACGTCATAGGGCAAGCCGGCCTGCAGCACAGCGGAAAAGGTAAAGGGACCATTGCTCGAGAGCGACAGCTGGTCGCTGCCGTCATTCAGCAGTGTGACGCTGCCTGAGAGACCTGAGACGCTGCCGCCGATGGAATAGGTCGCCGTACTTTGGTTCGACCCTCCACCGCCCCCGCAACCGGTCAGTAAGGCAGCAACTCCGAGGGCCGACAACGAAACGATCTGACGCATGAAGAAGCCCCATCAAACCTGTTAGAGATGAGTGGGTCGAAACAATCACCGGAGCAAAAGCCGTCGGGCAGGAACTCGCGGCACTGACATGCCGCTTGCGCATATAACGCGACGGGTGCGCTGACGGTTGACGTGCCACGGGCCGGTGGCGATGACTATCAGAGGCGGCGGGTGCAGGCGACGGGTGCGCCTCTCGAGCTCTTCGACTGAAGCCCGACCCGAGCTCGACGTGCAACGTGAAGGGCCGCACGTCGAGCTCGGGTCAAAGAGAAAGCTCAGAAGGTTCTATTCACCTGCAGACCGAGTTGTCTCGGATCCCCGTAATACTCATCGGTATTTCCGATGTTCGTTATATATAGCTTGTCGGCGGCGTTGGTTGCAAACAGCGTCGCGGTCCACGGACCGGCAGTCCAATCCAGGTACGCGTTCAGCAGGCCATGTGCAGGCAGCTTGTAGTAGTTGATCTGGAACAGGCTCGCGTAGCTCACGCCGATGTACGAGTACGTGAGTCTCGGCGTGAGGGCCATGCTTCCCCCTATGGGAAACGCGTACTGGAGGCTCGCATTACTCTGGAACCGCGGCGAATAGGGCAGCGACTCGCCGGACAGGGTCACCATGTACGACGTGCCGGTGTAGGCCCCGGTGTAGTCAGTGCAGTTGGTGCCGGGGTTGGTGAAGACGCCATTGACTTCAGGAGGTCCAGTGGCAGCGGTGCACTGATTCGTCTTGCCGAAGCTGGCGGGGAACGCGTAGGTTGCCGCGGTGACGGTACGTCCGAGTATGGATCTGTTGAGGCTTGCACTGAGATTGAAACCCAGGCCTCCGACCCGCGTCTGCAGAGAACCCTCGAGTCCGCTGACGCTGGAGTAGGCGATATTCGAGTCCGCCGTCCCCGCCACGTTGTACGGGTTGAAGATGCTCTCCTGCAGGTCGTAGTAATTCATGTAGTAGCCGCCGAGCTGCGTTTGCAGGTGCCCGGCGAAATACGTGCCCTTCCATCCGGCCTCGGTGTCGTCGACGGTCTCCTTTCCGGTAGGCGGCACGAGCCCGAGGTTCCCCAGACCCGGCTTGTAGCCGCGCGCCCAGAACACATAGAAGTACTCGTTTTGCACCGGCTGCCAGTTGAACCCGACCTTACCGCTCAGCACGGCGTTATCCCCGGCTTCAACCAGGTCGTGGTCATATCCCCCCAGTGCGAGGAAAATCAGCGGCCCGAGGTTTCCACCCGGCGTCGCAATGGGCTGGCCGTTCGACTGGGAGCCGAGCCCGATCGCCAGCGCCCCAAAGCCCGTATCCACGTCCCAGCCCACGTGCGCTCCAATCTGGAACTGCAGCGTCTGGGTCATCTGCCAGGTGGTCTGGCCGAAGATGCCCTCGTCCTTGGCATAGATGGTCTCGCCGTCGACCCACTGAATCACGCCGAGATCTGAGGGCGAATAGCCGGAGTTCGGGTCGGTGTCAGGATCGAAACTGGCAAACTGGTTGGCCGTGTAGGTCCAGCTCGCACCCGCTACCCAGCTGAGCTTGCGGTTCGTGGGCGAAATGAAATCGAGTTCCGCGTTGTAACCGTGCTCCTTGAAGGTTGAGGTGTCCTCGTTTGATGTAATCGGGTATGTGGTCGGGCTCGGTGTTTGTACGTCAATCGAGTCGTTGCTCGCGCTGGCCAGCTGGTCATCGCCGATCTCCGTGTCGGCGAGCAGCAGACGCGCCACGGTACCGCCCGAGAAGGTGTAGCGCAGCTCCTCGCTGAACATCTCGATGTCCTCATTGTATTCCTGAGGAGCCTCGCTGTTCAGCACATAGGGCGACCCCGAATAGCCTGAAAAGAATTCCTCGGTGCAGTTGGGCGCCGTCCCGTGATCCGCGGGGCAGGGCAGCCCTTTGGCGAGGGGCGCGAAGGTATTGATATTCGGCTGCGCCGGCTGGCCGTCGGTGTCCTGGTCATCGATCTCGGCCTTCGTCAGCATCTGGAAATTGTCGCTCGGCTTCCACAGCAGGCCCAGGCGCATGTCCTTGTTATTGACATTACCCGGGTCTTGCCCCGTCTTTCTCGAGGCGGCGGAGGTGCCGCAGAATCCCAGCGGCGAGTTGAAGAGCGAGGTCCCCGGCGCCCCGGTGGGCGGGATTAAGCTGGGGCAGCCCGAGTTGTTCTGGTTGACCAGGAACGGCCCACCCTCGCTGGGACCGTATTGTGCCGATCCTTCATCGTAGAAAAAGCTGCCGCGCTGCTCCTCGTTGAAAGCAAGGCGCATCGCCAGGGTGTCGGTCACCGGTAGATTCACCGCACCCTGGAGCTCCTGGTCGCTGTACGTCGCCACCTTGAAGTTTGCGTAGCCGTTGTAGCCCCGGAAATTGGGGTCCTGCGAGTTGATGACGATGGCCCCGCCAGTCGAATTGTCGCCCTGGAAGGTGCCTTGCGGGCCACGCAGCACCTCCACGTCGGCCATGTCGTAGAAGGGCATGTTCATGCCGAAGCCGGTATTGTTGTTGACGACTCCGTCGCGAACCACGACGACACCGGCGACGGCGTCGGCACCGATGGGCTCTACGCCAATGCCGCGGATGTTGATCAGGACGGAGCCGGTGCCGGACTCGGACTGGATCGTGAGGTCCGGCGCTATCTGCTGCAGGCCCTCGAAGGTGTTCACCGACTGCGCCTGCAGGTCGGCGCCCGAAACCGCGATGACTGAAATCGGTGTGGTCTGAATGTTCTCCGCGCGGCGCTCGGCGGTGACCACCACCTCCTGGAGCGTGTTCTCGCTCGCGGGCTGTGCGGTTGAGTTCTGGGCTGTCTGATCAGTTGTGGTCTGATCCGTTGCGCCTTGGCCGAACGCCGGCCCCGCCGAGATGAGCGCTCCGGACAAGACAACAAGGCCCGCCAACCGTCCGAGCAACCCGCTGGTTCTACTAATCATTCCCCGTCCCCTCCCATTATTTTCCCTATCAGGGTTGTTGTTCTAAGACAACAAAGTCCCCGACCTCAGGCGAGTATACATTAACAACTCTAAAGCAGTGAAGTAAATTTTGCAGACGCAGCATGGCAGCTGCGTCGGTCTGAGCCTTCCAACTACGCTGGTCGACACTACCGTGTCGCGCTGGCAGGTCGAGGGGTCGTGCTGCAGACTCGAGAGCCGAATTCACAGCAGTTGATCGTGCAGTACGCTGTCGGCGGCTTGTAGCCTTCGCTCAGCATCCGCTTGCGAAATTCCGGGTATTCGGTTTCCGGTCCGCCCATGGCCGCATCCAGCGGGATGTTGTAGTGGGTGGTCTGATACATTTTCAGCCGCTGAATTGAATCCGGCAGCTCGGTGGCGGAGTGATACCCGTCCGAGACGGCTTCCAGCTCGGCTGGCATGCAGTACAGCACGCGGTTATTGACGGTGGCTCCCGTATCGACCCTGCGCGCCAGAGTGCCGGCGATCACCCACGGAGCACTGAGATATACCGGGTCGCGAAGCACACCGGTGATTGCCATCTGATCCCCGTGCGGGGTCATGAACATCTCCCAGGTCTCCTGATTGCTGCCCGGGGTGCCGTTGCGCTCGATGAAGTCATCCTTCAAATGGGTGGTCATGGTGTGCAATGTGTCGCCTTCCCACTGGCCGCTCGTAAAACCGGTATAAGTGTGCAGGGCTTCCGGCGAAGGGGGCGCACGCCCGTCCGTCCAGATAGTCATGGGAAGTCGGTCGTAGACGCTGATCGTGACGTTCCAACCGAGCACGGTGCCAAAGCGGTCGCGTACGGCCGTGAATCGACCGCCCCACAACCCCGTGACGATGTAATCGGGAAGCCAGGGCTCGCACTGACGGTGAAGTTCCTGTTGCTCGTCGGCAGTCCAGGCCAGGCCCGCAGCACGGCCCTGTACGTTGAGCGGGATTCCCGCAAAATCGTCGGCAACCCGCCCGTTGCCGGCATCGATGGTGTCACTTTCCAGCGCCCAGTCTCCTGACAGATCGACCTGCGCCAGCGCAGCACTGGTATAGAGCATGGTCCCACACAACAGCAAGACGAGCGCAACCGGACTTTTTTTCATCGCTGACTCCTGAAGACTGCCAAACACTTTACCCTGCCGATTCACGGAGTCAGGGAACAGGGTGTGGGATCCCACTTGGCG
This sequence comes from Gammaproteobacteria bacterium, assembly GCA_030038755.1. Taxonomy (GTDB): domain Bacteria; phylum Pseudomonadota; class Gammaproteobacteria; order Steroidobacterales; family Steroidobacteraceae; genus FEN-1191. Next base: position 672 of record JASHSK010000252.1, on the reverse strand, counting down.
CCGTCTGCTTCCTTCTGGAAGATGGGATCGTAAACGTACGGCCTGGTCAGATACTGCGGATCCTCCAGCGTGGTGCTGATCACCAACCATTGCTCGCCGGTACCTTCCTGGCGCAGGTCCCACCACTCCGTCTTCCTTGCGTCGGCACTATAAGGTATGCCGTTCGTGCGCAGCAGACCCGGGAGCATGTGGTTGGTCGTGACCTGTATCGAGCCGTACTTCGCGCGCGGCGCGCCGCCGGCCGGGCCAAAGCGTTGGCCACCGCCGGGCAGGACCCAGCGCGCGACGGAATAACCCTGCAGACTCGCCGCCATCTCGGCTGGCCGTGACGGCGGGGCGGCCCGAGCCCCTCCCGGCGCACCGCGTCCCGGCGCACCGCGTCCTGCGGACATGAAATGCAGCGACCGCGTCTGCGTCGCCGTGTCGATATCGACCTTCAGGTCATTGGCGTCCTGCCAGCCGATGTGTATGCGCTCAGGCAGATCCATGACGATCCCCCCGCCGTGAGCCTCGCATTGCCTGCCGGCTGCTTCAGCCGTCGCCGCGCTCCAGGTGTCGGCGATCTTCTTGGCCTCCGCATTGATTGGAATGCCGATATAGTCGCCCGGGCCCACGACGACCATCCGCCACCGCCAATTCTGCGTGATCAGAGAGACCCAGTAGCCGCTCGGA
>JASHSK010000031.1 GCA_030038755.1 Gammaproteobacteria bacterium | reverse complement strand
GCCCTATGATCGAGGACAGGACCAGGGCGAGGGCAAGCTCGCCGAACTGCAGCCAGGTCTCGCCTTGTGGTTCGGCATACAGGAATTGGAGCAGGTGCATGGTCGGCTCCCCGGGTGAATGATGCAGACGGCCTCAGGCCCGATGACGGCGGGCCGCCCGGAGAATTCTGCACCTTCCGATGAGCCGATGACATTGCACTGCGCGGACCTTGCGGTTGCGCAGGCTGCGGTTCGATTGATGAGCGCTTGTGGATGGCACCCTACTGCACGGTCAGCTGTCCCTCGTTATCGATGACCGTGAAGAGCCCATTGCCGAAATACTGCAGCGTGACCGATTGCGCCTGATTACCGGCCAGGTAACCCGCAGTCCCCGCGGATGTCACCTCCGATAGCTCTTTGATCGGGGTAGCCGTGTCGGCTGCGATGATATGCTGGTCATCGCTGCTCACCACGAACGCCCCGCCGACGGCGACACCGGACGCCAGCAGCGTCCAACTCTGTCCGGAATCCGTGGAGACGGCGGGCGGCCCCCCATACTCGCTGACGATGACGGTGCTGCCGTCCGGTGAAGTGGCACCGCTGGACCACTGAATGGAGTTCATGACCGACCAGGTCGTTCCGGAATTGCTCGACATCAAGGGTCCAGAAGAGTTGCCGCTGGCGTAGATCTGCACGCCATCGCTCGATGCCGCCAGCGCGTCGAATGCATCAGACGACAGTTGAGTCCAGGTGCTGCCCGCATCGGATGAGACGAAGGTGCCCGTGGTGCCATTCTCAGCACCCGATGCCAGCAGCTCCGTGGACGTTGGCCATACCACCGCGTTGAAGTCGCTGTCCGCGAGCTGCGTCCAGCTCGCGCCCGTGTTGGACGAGATCCAGACTTCATATTCCGAGGTGCTGTAGTCGTATCCGGAGAGAAGCAGGTGAGTGTCGTCGGGGGAACAGGCGATGGCCGTATAATAGAAGTTAGCAGGACCCTCAGAGGTCCAGGTCACACCCGATTGATTGCGCCGATCGTAGATTGTCGGTGGACTATTTTCACATAGATCGTAAAATAGTCAGAACCAATTTACGATGTCCCGTAAAGCAGTCCCATGATGCCCCGACCCAGGCTGTACGATCACATGCTCGAGGGCCACCTCGCGCAGCATCGCCAGATGGCCTTCGTGAGCGGACCCCGGCAGGTGGGTAAGACGACTACCTGCCGACGTCTGAGCACTGCCTATCTGAACTGGGATAGCACCGACGATCGCCGGATCATTCTCCGCGGACCCGAAGCTGTAGCGCGCCACATCGGACTCGCAGAACTGCGGGAGCGGCTGCCGGTGGTAGTGTTCGATGAGCTTCACAAGGACAGGAAGTGGAAGAATTTCCTCAAAGGCTTCTTTGACGTCCAAGCCGACCGTGCGCGAATTATCGTTACCGGAAGTTCACGGTTGGACATCACGCGTCGGGGTAGCGACAGCCTGATGGGCCGGTACTTTCTCTTCCGCATGCACCCCTGGAGCGTGGGCGAGTGCGCACGGCAAACGATGCCCGACTCGGAGGTGCGACCACCGACATCGATCTCGGATGCAGACTGGCTGGCGCTTATCGAGCATGGGGGCTTTCCGGAGCCGTTCCTCAAGCGAGATCAGAGGTTCACGCGTCGGTGGAGAGTTCTACGCCGGGATCAGCTGACCAAGGAAGATTTGCGAGAGGTATCGAGACTGCAGGATCTCGCTGCGATGGAAATCTTGGCATTGATTCTTGCAGAGCAATCTGCGCAACAGCTGGTGTATTCGAGACTGAGCCGCGAGATCGGTATTGCGGTCGATACGGCCAGACGATGGATCGACCTGCTCGTCCGTCTCCACTATGGGTTTCTGGTGCGACCATGGTTCAAGCACGTCTCCAAATCACTGCGCAAGGAGCCGAAATGGTTCCTGCGTGATTGGTCCGGTATCGAGGATGTTGGGGCGCGCGCGGAGACCTTCGTCGCGTGCCATTTGCTGAAGGCCGCCGAAGGTTGGACCGATCTGGGTCTTGGGAATTTTGAGCTTCGTTACCTGCGCGACAAACTGAAGCGAGAAATCGATTTCCTGATGGTGCGCGATGGCAAACCGTGGTTCCTGGTCGAGGTCAAGAATGGCGATGGCAAGCTTTCCGATTCCCTCGGGTTCTTTCAGGATCAGACGCGGGCTCGTCACGCCTTTCAGGTTGTGCTGGACCGGCCATTCGCGGCCGTGGACTGCTTCACGAGAACCGATCCGGTGGTCGTCCCCGCGCGCACATTCCTGAGCCAGTTGCTTTGAGATCCGGTCAGGCGTCCGCCATCGGCTCACCTTGAGTCAGCTGCCAGCTTCTGAGCCTGCGCGCCGCGCCGGCCACATCCGCAGTAACACGGCGTCGCGGCGCACGAAGTGATGCCAGAGCGCCGCGAGCACGTGCAGGCCGAGCAGCGCGAACAGCCCGTACGCGAGATAGCCGTGCACGTTCTCGGTGGGATGGAAGATCCTGCGGTTCGAGTGCACGTGAAAGTTCACCTGAAACAGTCCGAAATCGAAGATGCGCCCGTGATAGATGAACGTCACGATGCCGATCGCGGGAATCACCAGCATCAGTGCGTACAGCAGCGCGTGTACCGGCCGGGAGAGACGCTGCGAGAATTGGCCCACGTCCGGCGGTAGATCGGGCGGACGGTGCGTCAGGCGCCAGCCCAGGCGCGCCATGACCAGCACCCACACCGCCAGACCCACCATCGCGTGGATATTGATCCAGAACCCCTGTGTCGCACGCGGCCAGGAGTCGTGCAACAACCCCAGCACCCCGACGATCACCACCAGCACCACCATCACCCAGTGAAAGCCGACGGCCACCGATCCGTAGCGAAGCTCCTGGGGGAGCACCCGCTGTGCCTCATCCGCGGTTGGCGAGACGGTCGGGTTGTTCATCGGGATGATGTCGTCGCATGCTCAGAAATCGGATCCACGGTCCGTGAAACGCCCTGAAGTCATCGATAGCCCCCGCATGGATTCGCGCACGTCGGATCTTACTTTGCCGTAAAAAGTAACGTGAGCCAACCGACATGCGGGCCCACGGACATGCACGCCCGCGGAGTTGCGGGCCCGGCCTGAACGGTGATGCTAAGCTAGCGGCGGCGATGCAACCCGGATCCCGGCAGTGGAAATCCGCAAGAATCAGCCCTTCCACCGGCGCCTGCGCAATGCGCTGGCCGGGATCGCTCATGGACTGCGCGCCGAGCGCAGTCTGCGCGTGCAGGGACTCGCGCTGCTGGCGGTGTTGGTCGCGCTGGCGATCCTGCGCCCGCCGCCACTGTGGTGGGCGCTGGTCATTCTGGCCGGCAGCGGCGTGCTGGCCGCGGAGCTGTTCAACACCGCGGTCGAGCGGCTGGCCGACCACCTGCACCCCGATAGCCATCCGGAGATCCGCATCGTCAAGGACTGCGCAGCGGCCGGCGTGCTGGTGTGCTCGGCCGGCGCGCTGGGCGTGGCCATTGCACTGGCCCTGCAGCTGTTTCGCGGCTCATAAGCTCAGAGGTGAGTGGATAGGCCGATGGTCACGCCGCGGGGCAGGATGCGCACGAACAGCGGCACCTCGAGCGTGCTGCTCCAATAGCCCACCCCGGTACCCAGCATCCAGCCCGCTATGACGTCGCTCTGCCAGTGGTCGTGTACCTTCATGCGCCCGATCGCATCGTAGATCGGCAGCACCTCGAGCGCCGCGATCCACGGATCGCGGCGTACGTAGTCGAAGATGATCGGCGTGACGAAGGCGGCCTGCAGGGTCACCTCACCGCTCGGAAAGCTCTGATTCCCGCTGCCCCGGAACCACAGATTCGGGTTGTCCCCCTGGTAGGGCCGGGCGCGACTGAAGGCATACTTGAGTCCCTGCGCTGCGACCGCCGAGATTGCCTCGGCATCGATGTCCTGCCAGAACGCATGCCCGAGCGGATTGTCGTTGCCGAGCCACAGCGCTCCGACGCCTGTGGTGCCGAGCACCGCATACTCGAGATCCAGCTGGTAGCTGCGCTTCCAGATACCTGCGTCGTCGTATGTCAATTCGTAATCTATGCCGAGCGGGCCCCCGCCGGCGTGCGCGCCGCCGCATGCCGACAGCAGCAGCACCGTCGCCATCAGTCGCGCGCGCAGGGTCGGAGGATTGAGAGGGACCACTGGAGGGCCTTGCCCGGCAGTCGCCGCGGCGGCGGCGGACCCGTTAACTTTGCAGTGCAAAGTATAGCGCCGGCGGAAAGCCTGCGGGTGGGAACGCGGTCCCGGCCGGCGGCAACTCACGGCGGCATCAGGAGTATCGAAGCTCCTGATGCCGCCGGGTCTGCCTCGAAGCAGGTCTACTGAATGAAGTACGAGTCGGGGCTGTTCATGATCACCGTGGCGACGTCGGTCAGAGCCGCCAGCTTGACCACACTCACGCTGGTGTCGACCGGCTCCACTCCCACGTTCACGAGCTGCCCGGCCGCCCGGGGATCGGATTGATATCGCTGCAGCTGCTGGTTGTAGAACGCGGTCATCACCGCCATCTGCGCGGCGTCCGGATAGTGTCTGCGCGCCAGGCGAAACACATGCGCCAGCTGCTTCGCCGGGTCACTGCTGTAATGCAACGCCTCCGTCGCCATCATCCGATAGGCTTCCTGGTACTGCGGCCCATTCAGCAGCAGCAGCGCCTGCATCGGCGTGTTGGAGATCCCCAGCTTGCCGATGCTCACGGTCGGATCGGCCGCATCCAGCAACTGCAGCTGTGGATTCATCCCATTGCGCTTGATGAACGAGTAGACGGTACGCCGGTGCTGTTCCCAGTCGGGCATGACGTTGGGTTGGGGGTAGCCCCGCACTATTCCCGCTGGCTGGTACGGGTAGGTGCTCGGCCCGCCGATCGTGGTATCGAGTATCCCCGCATCGACGAGCGCGCTGTCGCGGATCTGCCGATAGGACATGCGGAAGCGCGGACCGCGCGCGAGCAGATCGTTCTGCGGGTCGGCCACCCGCTGGGCGGGCGTCGCCAGCGAGCTCTGCCGGTACGTCGCCGACATCACGATCATCTTCTGCATCTGCTTGATGTTCCAGCCCGAGTCGATGAACTTCAGCGCCAGGTAATCCACCAGATGCAGATAGGTCGGCATGATTCCCTGTGAGCCGAAGTCATCCTGGGTCGGCACGAGCCCCGTGCCGAAATTCATCAGCCAGAGCCGGTTGACGAACACCCGCGCCGTCAGCGGGTTCTTCGGGTCAAACACCCACTGCATCAGCCCCAGCCGGGTACGCGGGTACTTGTCCGACCAGGCAAACAGCTGCGTGGGGGCCTGCAGCGGCACCTGCTCGCGACGCGAGTCCCATTCCCCGCGATACAGCAGGTAGGTGGGCCGCGGCGTCTTCAGATCCTCATACACGAGCATCTGCGGGATCGACGTGGCGACCTCGTTTTCCTGCTTGCGCGCCATGTCCAGCGCCTGGCGGGCCTGGATGGCCGCCGGGTCGCGGATCGCCAGCAGGTGAGCCAGCTGCCCGCTCAGCGAGGCGCGATCGGCCTGCAGCGCCTGCGAGACGGCCTGCCTGCCCTCATGCAGGTAGGCCACCTCGATCGGCGTCAGGGCGCGATCGAACATCCGAAACTCATCGATCGCGCTGCCGACCGGACCGGCTTCCTGAAAGCGGGTGCCAAAAGAAAATCCCGTGTACTCATCGAAGAACCCATGGCTGATCGGCGGCAGGGCGTCCATGGTCAGGTTGTCCTGCACGACGTTCAGAGGCAGGGGCTTGCCGTCGAGGTACAGATGCACCCCCGCAGCCTTGCTCGAGCCATCGTAGGTGACGTCGAGATGCGCCCACTGCTTCACCGTCAGCGGGGCCTTGGTGGACACGGCCAGCATGTTGAA
>JASHSK010000251.1 GCA_030038755.1 Gammaproteobacteria bacterium | reverse complement strand
GCAGCCAGCGCCGACAGCCCGACGTCGTGTAGATGCGAGAGGAAACCGTGCGCGGCCAGCTGCACATGCGTCAGCGCCGACCAGAGCCGGGTGAACTCGCGAGCCGTATTGCCTTCCATCGATCGGCACTCCTGTCCGCGGACGCCGGACGGTGCGAACGTCAATTTCCTGACGCGCGGCCCGCATCCCTCACCAGGCAGGAGCAGAAACCGTGCCAGCGGAGGCGGTGCCAGCGCTTCCGATGCCCGCCAGGCCCGGCAACCGCTCTCAGGCGGACAGATGCACGGACCCGCGGCACCCCGCGGCTCAGTGCGTCATGTCGTAGACGACGATGTTGATGCCCAGGCGGATCGCCAGGTCGACGTCCTTCTGCGGATAGATCGGGTCGTCGGCGTACTGCCACGCGTCGCCCATGTCGTTGTTGTACATGATCATGATCATCACGCGGCCCTGATCATCGAGTACCCCGAGCCAGTGGGGCACCGCGCCGTCCCAGCGATAGCCGACGCCCCGGCCGCGCATCGAGCGTTCGTTGCGCACCTGGTAGCGCTGCGTGAGGTCATAGACGGTGTGGAAAATGGGGTTGTCGTTGGACAGCTCCACCGGCTCCTTATTGGGAAACAGCCGGTGCAGCGTGACCGCGAAGCGCGTCCATTCCGGCGTGCCGAAGAAGCTGTCACACAGCAGAAAGCCGCCGCGCAGCAGGTACTCGCGCAACTTCACCACCTGCGCATCGGTCAGATTCATTGCGCCGGGCGTGTCGATGTAGATGAACGGCCAGTTATAGATGTCATCCCCATTGTCCGGGTCGACGGGCTGCTCCACCGAGCGGGCGTGAATGGTGGTCAGGCGGCGCAGGATCCGCAGGAAATTGCGATCGCCGAGCGGATAATCGATGGTCCAGGGCGAATCGCCCGCCTTCCAGTCAGTGGCGCCGAAGCCGAACAGATCGTTCGGCGGATACATCAGCCGCCCGAAGACGAACTCCGCGGGCTTCTGATAGTCGGGTGGGATAGGCGCGGCCGACTCGGCCCCCTCCAGCGGCGGGTAGTCGCGAAACGGGGCCTGTGCCATGGCCGGCACGGCGGCCAGCCATGCAGCTCCGAGCAGCGCCGCGGCCACCAGCCGGATCGGCCAGAGATTCGCCCGCGCCGCTGCTCGTTCGTGACCCGCGGCCGGTGCGATCGCTGCCATGCCCATGCGAGCCACTATAGCGCGCGTCGCAGGACCTTCAACGCCCGCAGCTCCACGCCCGCAGCTCCACGCCCGCGACTCGACGCCAGCAGCTCGATGCCGGCAGCTCGACGCCGGCAGCTCGACACCTACAGCCCCACCTCCGGCGCTGCGTCGCGGCCGAGAATGACGACCGCGACGCGGCGGTTGGCGTTGCGGCCGGCGGCGGTGAGGTTGGATGCAATGGGCTGGTACTGACCGAAGCCGAGCACCGCCAGGCGCCCGGGAGCGATGCCCCGATCCATGAACAGGTGCACGACGCTGGCAGCGCGCGCCGCCGACAGCTCCCAGTTGGAGGGGAACGCCGGCGTAGCGATCGGCCGATTATCGGTGTGGCCCTCGACGCGGATCGAGTTCGGCCAGGGTGCCAGCACCGCAGCCAGCCGCTCGAGCGCCTGTACCGCCGAGCGCGACAGACGCGCCACACCGCTGGGAAACAGGATGTCGGTGCTGATGTCCACGGCGACCCAGCTGCTGTAGCGGCGCACGTGCACCTGTCCGGTGGCGATCAGCGGCCCCAGCGCCGCACTCACGTCCGCGGCGACGCGATTCAGCTCCTGCTCGGAACGCGCCTCGTTCGCGGCCGCGCCGGAAGCTGCGGGGGCGGTGGAGGCGACGGGGTTCGCGCCTGGGAGCGGGGGCAGCTCGGACGCCGGAGCCGCTGCCGCCGGAGCCGCTGCCGCGGTGGCACCCGCGGTCCCTGCCGCGGTGGCGCCCGCGGTCGCACTGTCGGGCGGCATCGTCAGCAACCGGTGGTCCGGCAGTCCCGCGGCCATCATGCGATGCACCTGGGTGACGGGCAGCCGCTCCTCGAGCGGCTGCAACGGCGTCGTGTCGGCGTTGGCCCGCTGCGCGCGCGGCGTGCCGCCAAACGCCTCGTTGAGCGAGTTCGACAGCACGCGGTATTTGCCGTCGTTGACCGAGGACATCGAATACATCACCACGAAGAACGCCAGCAGCAGCGTGACCAGATCCCCGTAGGGAATCGCCCAGGCCTCGTGATGTTCATCCACCTCGTGCCGCCTGCGTCGTGCCATGGTCCCGTCTCCTCGCCGCTCGCGATCGCTCAATGCAGGAATCCGAGCAGGCGACCTTCGATGATCCGCGGGTTCTCGCCCTGCGCGAGTGCGATCAGCCCCTCGATCTGCATCTCGTTGAGATGCGTGTGCGCCGCGACCGCGACCTTGAGCTTGTTGGCGATCGGCAGGAAAAACAGGTTGGCCATGCCGATGCCGTACACGGTGGCGGTGAAAGCCGCGGCGATGCCGTGACCGAGCTTGGAGGGATCGTTGAGATTCTGCATCACCGCCATCAGCCCCAGCACCGCGCCGATGATGCCGAGCGTGGGCGAATACACGCCCATGCCCTCGAAGACGCGCGCCGCGCGCGTGTCGGCGGCCTCGCGCGCGTGCAGGTCCAGCTCCAGGGTATTGCGGATGGTCTCCGGGTCGCTGCCGTCGACCACCAGCTGCAGTCCCTTGCGCAGGAACGCATCGCTTTCCGCATTGATCAGGCTATCGAGTCCGAGCAGCCCCTGGCGGCGCGAGATGTTGCTCCACTCCACGATCTTGCGCACCAGCAGCGCCGGCTCGCAGGGCGGCGGACGAAACACCCACGGCAGCATGGCAAACGCGCGGCGCATGACCTCCAGCGGCGTCTGCACGCAAATCGCGGCCACGGTGCCGACCACGACGATCATGAAGGCGGCCGAGGAGATCAGCGCGTGCAGGCCTGCGCCCTTGAGGATTGCTCCGAGGCCGATGGACACGGCCGCGAGCACCAGACCTACGATGCTCAGGAGGTCCATCGCCGCATCCGCAGTAGCCGCATCATGACTGGATAGGCTCCCGGGTGTCCTCAGTGATACCACTCGGCCAGCAGCGCCTTGAGCCGCAGCAATGCCTGACCGTGCAGCTGGCAGACCCGCGATTCGGTGACCTTGAGCACGGCACCGATCTCCTTGAGATTCAGCTCCTGCTCGTAGTAGAGCGACAGCACCAGTCGCTCGCGCTCCGGCAGCTCCAGCACTGCAGCGGCCAGCGCGCGGCGACGCGACTCCTCGAGTGCCAGACCCTCCGGATCGGGGGAGCCATCGGGCAAGCGATCCAGCTGCGAGTCCTCGCCCTCCTCGGCGTCGTTGAGTCGCAGCAGCTGACAACCGAGCGCATCGCGCAGGATCTGCTGGTACTCGGACAGCGGCACACCCATCTGCGCGGCGACGTCGGATTCGGTGGCCTCCGCACCCAGGCGGCTCTCCACCTCGCGCAGCGCCAGAGCCGCGGCACGCGCCTTGCGGTGTACCGAGCGGGGCGCCCAGTCGAGCTTGCGCAGCGCATCGAGCATCGCGCCGCGAATGCGAATGCCGGCGTAGGTCTCGAAACTTGCCCCGCGGCCGCTGCTGTAGTGTGTGGCCGCCTCGAGCAGTCCCATCATGCCCGCCTGCATCAGGTCCGCGATCTCCACCTGCGGAGGCAGACGTCCCGCGAGGTGATACGCGATGCGCTTGACGAGGTCCGCGTGTTTGCGCACCAGCTCTTCCAGGTCCGCGGCCGGCTGCGCATCGGCGTAGGCGCGCACGCCCGGATTCACTTCAGCACCTTCAACTGCGGCGCAGGCCGCTGCAGCAGGCGCTCGAAAAAGAATTCCAGCCGCCCGCTCGGCCCCACCGGCAGCGGCCACCGGCCCGCCGTTTGCGCCAGCCGGCGGAAAGCCTGCGCGGCGGGACTGCCGGGAAACAGCTCGACCACCGCGCGCTGCGCCTGAATCGACTTCTGCAGCGCGCCGTCCTCGGGTATCTCGCCCACGAAGTCCAGCGCGGCCGTCAGATACCGATCGGTCACGCGCTGCAGGCGGCGAAACACCGCCTCCCCCTGGCCGGGTGCGCGCGTCATGTTGGCCAGTACACGGAACTGGCGTACGCCGTGCGAGCGGCTGAGCACCTTGATGAGGGCGTAGGTGTCGGTCAGCGAAGCCGGCTCGTCGCGCAACACCACGAGAACCTGCTGCGCGGACTGACAGAAGCGCAGCACCGTCTCGGAGATGCCCGCGGCGGTGTCGACCACCAGCACCTCGAGCGGCCCGGCCAGCGCGCTGAAAGCCTGGATCAGGCCCGCCTGCTCGGTGCTGCCGAGCGTCGCCAGGCGCGTCACCCCGGAGGCGCCGGGCACCACGCGTACGCCCGCCGCCGTCGTAACGATCACCTCCTCGAGCCGCCGCTCACCGCGCAGTACGTGCTCGAGCGTGCAACGCGGCGTCAGGCCGAGCAGCACGTCCACGTTGGCAAGGCCCAGGTCCCCGTCGAGCAGCAGTGTGTGTCGGCCGAACTGCGCGAGGCAGGTGGCGAGATTGACGGCCACGGAGGTCTTGCCCGTGCCGCCCTTGCCGCCGGTGACGGCGATGACCTGCACGGGAGAAGCCGCGAGCGCGTGGGCGCGCAATTCAGGCTGCGGCATGCACGCTCCTGCCATAACGGCGCGCCAGCAGATCATCGTCGGCACGATCCGCGCCACGCGCCAGATCCACCGCACGCGCAACCAGTTGATGGGCACGCGCAGGTCGCAGGTCCTCCGGGATCCGCGGTCCTTCGGACATATACGCGACCGGCAGCCGGCTGCGCACCAGAGCCGACAGCACCCCGCCGAGGCTCACGGCCTCGTCGATACGCGTGAGCGCGCAGCAGTCGGCCAGCGGCGGCCCGAAGTGCGCCACGGTTTCGTCGATGACACCGGCCTGGGCGCTCGCCGGCAGCACCAGCAGCGTGGTGAGCTCACGGCAGCGTTCGCGCAGCATCCGGTAGGCCTGCGCGGCGGCCGCGTCACGGCTGCTCACGCCCGGCGTATCGATGAGGATGCAGCGGCCGGGCAGCGCGGCAATGCGCGCGGCGAGCGGCTCGGCGCCGATCACGCTTTCCACCCGTACGCCGAGCAGCCGCCCGAGACAGGCGAGCTGCTCATGTGAGCCCAGCCGTTCGTCGTCGCTGCAGATGATCAGCAGATTGGCCGCGTCCTGCTCGAGTACGTAGCGCGCCGCGAGTTTCGCGAGCGTGGTGGTCTTGCCCGAGCCGGGTGGGCCGATCAGCGCGATCGCGCCGGCGCGCTCGGTCGGGGACGCGCAGCACTGGATACGACGGGCGAGCAGCCCGTAGGGCATGCGCTGCAGCTGCTCATCGGACAGGCCGCCCGGCAGCTGCTCCAGAATCTGCAGGGCCAGCGCCCGCTCGACCCCCAGGCGCGCAAGATCCGCGAGCGTGCGCGCCTTGAGCGGCTCACGACGCGTGAAATCGTTCCAGGCCAGCGCGGCCAGCTGCTGCTCGAGCAGCGCGCGCAGCGAACGCAGCTCCTCGCCCACCGAGGCGGCGGGAGCGGCGGCATCCGGCCCGCCGGGCCACACGTCGGCCGCGGTGTCGGGCGGCTCCGAGGCGGCCGGCAAGCTGCCGTGCGCGGGCGCGAACGCGGCCCGGGACCAGGCGTTGTCCAGACTGTCGGCTGCGGCGGCGGCGATCGCGAACCCGCCGGCGTCGATGCGCTCGCTCTGCAGCTGCTCCAGTGTGGCCAGCGCTTCGCGCTCGAGCTGCTTGAGGGCGGCGGTTTCCGCGAGCGTGCCCTGGGCCGCGGCCAGCTCCAGGTCCACGGCGGCACACACCTCCACGCCCTCGGGGCACGAGCGCGTGCTCAGGATCACCGCATCGGGTCCCTGCTCCTCGCGAACGGCCCGCAGCGCGCTGCGCATGTCGGCCGAGACGTATCGCTTCATCTTCATGATGGCTTCATCTTCGTGGCGGCTTCATCTTCGTGTTGGCTAGCGGCCGATGGCGGCGATCAGGCGCACACGGCGGTTATCGGGGACCTCGTTCCAGGCGAGCACGTGCAGCGCCGGCACGCTCGCGCGCGTGAAGCGCGCCAGCGGCGCGCGCAACTGCGGCGCGACCATCAGCACCGCCGGCTCGCCCGCGGCTTCCTGGCGCGCCGTGGAATCGGCCAGCCGCGTCTGCAGCCGCTCGGCCAGACCCGGCTCGAGCGCCGAGCTCGAAGCGGCCTGCGCGAGCGCGCCGGCGAGCAGCTGCTCGAGCTCCGGCTCGAGCGTCATCACCGGCAGCTCGATGCCGTTGCCGGCAATGTCCTGCACGATCTGCCGGCCGAGAGCAATGCGCACCTGCGCCTGCAGCAGCTGCGGGTCCTGGGTTCGCGGCGCGTGCTCGGCGAGGGTCTCGATGATGGTGCGCAGGTTGCGGATCGGCACCCGCTCGGAGAGCAGGCCCTGCAACACACGCACCAGGATCCCCAGCGGCAGCGCCTTGGGCACCAGATCCTCGACCAGCCGCGGCGCGCTCTTGGTGAGCGTGTTGAGCAGCTGCTGCACTTCCTCGTGCCCCAGCAGCTCGTGGGCATGCGACTGGATGACGCTGCTGAGGTGCGTGGCGATCACCGTGCTCGCATCCACCACGGTGTAGCCGAGGGTCTGCGCATGCTCGCGCTTGGCCGGCTCGATCCACACGGCCTCCATGCCGAACGCCGGATCGCGCGTTTCGATGCCTGGAGGCTTGCCGAATACGCGACCGGGGTTGAGAGCGAGCTCGCGGTCCGGATGCACCACGCCGTCGGCGATCGCCACGCCCCCGAGGCTGATGCGATAGGCGGTCGGCGCGAGCTCCAGGTTGTCGCGGATGTGCACCGTCGGGATCAGGAAACCGAGCTCCTGGGAGAGCTTGCGGCGCACGCCGCGAATACGCGCGAGCAGCTCTCCGCCCTGCGCCTTGTCCACCAGGGACACCAGGCGGAACCCGACCTCCAACCCGATCAGGTCGACCGGCTTCACGTCCTCCCAGGACAACTCGCGCTGCTCGGCCGGCACCGGCGCGGCGACGGGCGACGCGGACGCATTCGCGGCCGCGGCCGCGGAATCAGCGGCGCGCCGGCGCAACAGCCACGCACCTGCGCCGCAGATCCCGCTGAACAGCAGGAAGGCGAGATTCGGCATGCCGGGGATCAATCCCATGATCCCCAGCAGTCCACCGGCGACCGCCAGGCCGCGCGGCTGTGTGAACAGCTGTTGCCGCAGCTCGCCCCCCAGATCCTGCGGGCGCGACATGCGTGTCACGATGATCGCCACCGCGGTGGACAGCAGCAGCGCCGGAATCTGCGCGACCAGCCCATCGCCGATCGTGAGCAGCGTGTAGAGGTGTGCCGCGTCGCTGAAGGACAGCCCGTGGCTGAGCGTGCCGATCGCCAGGCCGCCGATGATGTTGATGATCAGGATCAGGATGCCCGCGGTCGCGTCCCCGCGCACGAACTTGCTGGCACCGTCCATCGCACCGTAGAAATCCGCCTCGGCGCGTACTTCCGAGCGCCGCACGCGTGCCTCGTCCTGGGTGATCAATCCGGCATTCAGATCCGAGTCGATCGCCATCTGCTTGCCGGGCATCGAGTCCAGCGTGAAGCGTGCACTGACCTCCGAGATGCGTCCCGCCCCCTTGGTCACCACCACGAAGTTGATGATCGTGAGAATCGAGAACACCACGATACCAACGGCGTAGTTGCCACCGACCACGAATTGGCCGAACGCCTCGATCACGTGGCCCGCGGCCGCGGTGCCCTCATGCCCGTGCAGCAGCACCACGCGCGTCGAGGCCACGTTCAGCGCCAGGCGCAGCAGCGTCGTGAGCAGCAGCACCGTGGGAAAGATGCCGAAATCCAGCGGTCGGGCCACGTTGACGACCGCCATGACGACGAGCAGCGACAGGGCGATGTTGAACGTGAACAGCACGTCGAGCGCCATCGGCGGCAGCGGCAGCACCACCATCGCCAGCACTCCGAGCAGCACCAGCGGCGCGCCCAGGCCACGCGTGACCAACATCCGCAACGCTCCCGGTCCCGCCGCGGCGCCGGTCTGCGCCGCGGTTGCGGTCGCGCTGCCCTTGGCCGCGCCAGCCG
>JASHSK010000030.1 GCA_030038755.1 Gammaproteobacteria bacterium | reverse complement strand
CGCGGCCCTGTGAGATCGCACGGGCCTCCAGTTCGGACAGCGGCAGCGCGGGCAGATGGCCGACCGCGCGATCGGGCGGCAGCAGCGGCCAGGGCGCCTGCGCACGCGTCGCCGCCTCGAGCTGTGCAAGATCGACCATGGGCTCGGCCGCGAAAGGTTCCACGTAGTCGCGGCGCAGGCTCGCCAGGCGGCCGCAGCTTCCGAGCGCACGCGCGATGTCCTCTCCGAGGACGCGCACGTAGGTGCCTTTGGAGCACAGGACGCTGAGCTCCAGCAGGTCGTCGCGCCGGGCGAGCAGCTGCAGGGTGTCGATGACCACTTCGCGTTCGCTGCGCTCGATGCGCAGCCCGGCTCGCGCCAGCCGATAGAGGGGCTGTCCCTGGTACTTGAGCGCCGAATACATGGGCGGCAGCTGCCGCTGCGGGCCGAGAAAGCGCGCAAGGGTCGCCGCGATGAGCTCCCCGGTCAAAGCAGGCACCGCGCAGCGCTCGACGATCTCTCCCTCGGCATCGCCGGTGGCGGAGCGCTCTCCGAGCTGCAGGGCGAAGCGGTAGGCCTTGCGACCCGCGAGCAGATCCCCGGCGAGCCGCGTGCTCTCCCCCAGACAGATCGGCAGCATGCCGCTCGCGAGCGGATCGAGGCTGCCGCCGTGGCCGGCCTTGATGCCATGAGCCAGGCGCCGCACCCGCTGGAGCGCGGCGTTGGAGGACAAGCCCAGCGGCTTGTCGAGCAGCAGGATACCGTTGAGGGGGGTATGCATACGCACAGATGATGGTACGAGTCTGAAACGCGGCAGCTACCACTGAGAGAATCGGGTACTCCAGTCAGATTGTTGGCCACACAATCTGACTGGAGTACCCGACTCTCTCAGTGGCAGGAATCGCGTTCCAGGTTCACACCTTATCCGGACGATCCGGATCCTGCCTGCGCCCCTGACTGCTCTCGTCCTCCGTGACGGCCCGGTCGATGAGCTCGGTGAGATGGTGAGCCCGCTCGAGCTGCGCATCGAGCTCGAAGAACAGACGCGGTGCGTAGCGCAGCTGCAGCTCGCGCGCGATCTGGCCGCGCAGAAAGCCCGCGGCGCTGTGCAGCCCGGCGAGCATCGCGGCAGTGTCGTTCGGGGCAGCACGGGTACCGGCGCCGGCAGCGGTGCCGGCGGCAGCACGGGTGCCGGTGGCAGCGCCGGTACCGGCGACGGTGCCGCTGCCGGCGTCCGCGCCGGCCCCGAAGGGCAGCACGTACACGTGCGCCGCGCGCAGATCGGGGTCGAGCCGCACGGCAGTCACGCTGACATTGCCCACGCGCGGATCCTTGACCCCACGCAGCAGCAGCCCGGCGAGCAGGCGCTGAATCTGCGCAGCAATGCGCTCGGCGCGGGCGCTGGCGGGGCTCACGGGCTTCTATCGGATCCTGCGCGGCTACTGGATCGTGCGCGACACCTCGACGCGGGCGAAGCACTCGATCTGGTCCCCGACACGCACGTCCTGGTAGTTCTTCACGCCGATGCCGCACTCGGTGCCGGCACGCACCTCGTTGACGTCGTCCTTGAAGCGGCGCAGCGACTCGAGCGCACCCTCGAAGATCACCACGTTGTCGCGTAGCACGCGGATCGGATGGTTGCGCCGAACCGTGCCCTCGGTGACCAGGCAACCGGCGACCACGCCGAACTTGCTGGAGCGGAACACTTCGCGCACCTGCGCGATGCCGACGATCTGCTCCTTGATCTCCGGGGCCAGCAGGCCCGAGAGCTTCTGCTTGACGTCATCGATGGCCTCGTAGATCACGCTGTAGTAGCGCACCTCGACGCCGGTGTCCTTCATCGCCTCGCGCGCGGCCGCGTCGGCCCGCACGTTGAAGCCGATCACGTACGCCCTGGAGGCGGCCGCGAGCTGGATGTCGGAGGCGGTGATACCGCCGACGCCGCTGGCGATGACGTTCACCTGCGCTTCGTCGGTGGACAGCTTGCGCAATGCATCCCCGAGCGCCTCGGCGCTGCCCTGCACATCCGCCTTGAGCAGCACCGCGACGACTCCGGCGCGTGCCGCGCCCATCTGCGAGAACACGTCCTCGGCGCGAGGAGCGACGCGCGCGAGCTTCACGTCGCGGAAGCGGCCCTGGCGGTACAACGCCACCTCGCGCGCCTTGCGCTCACTCTCCACCGCCAGCAGCTCATCGCCGGCGTTCGGCGCGCCCGACAACCCCAGCACCACCACCGGAATCGAGGGCGGCGCCTCGGTCACCGGATGGCCGGCCTCGTCGAACATGGCGCGTACGCGCCCGAACTCCGAGCCCGCCAGCAGCGCATCCCCGACCTTGAGCGTGCCGCGCTTGACCAGCGCGGTGATGACCGCGCCGCGCCCCTTCTCCATGCTCGCCTCGATCACCACACCGGAGGCCAGACCCTTGCGCGTGGCCTTCAGCTCGAGCACCTCGGCCTGCAGCAGCACCGCCTCGAGCAGCTGGTCGATGCCCGCGCCGGTCCGTGCCGAGACGTTCACGAACATGTTCTGTCCGCCCCACTCCTCGGGGATGACCTCGTGCTTGGCCAGCTCGGTGCGTACGCGCTCGGGGTCGGCGTCGGATTTATCGATCTTGTTGACCGCCACCACGATCGGCACGTTGGCGGCACGCGCGTGCTGGATGGCCTCGATGGTCTGCGGCATGACCCCGTCGTCGGCCGCCACCACCAGCACGACCACGTCGGTCGCCTTGGCGCCGCGGGCGCGCATCGCCGTGAAGGCCGCGTGGCCGGGAGTGTCCAGGAAGGTGACGGCACCGCGCGGCACCTCCACGTGGTAGGCGCCGATGTGCTGCGTGATGCCGCCGGCCTCCCCCGCCGCCACCTTGGTGCGGCGGATGTAGTCGAGCAGCGAGGTCTTGCCGTGATCGACGTGGCCCATGACGGTCACCACCGGCGGGCGCATCTCCAGCTGCTCCGCGTCGGCCTCCTCGCCCTGCAACCCCTCCTCGATCTGGTTTTCCTTCAGCAGCTTGGCCGTATGGCCGAACTCCTCGATCACCAGCACGGCGGTGTCGCGCTCGATCGGCTGATTGATCGTGGCCATGACGCCGAGGTTCATCAGCACCGTGATGACCTCGGTGGCCTTGACCGCCATCTTCTGCGCGAGCTCGGCGACGGTAATGGTCTCGCCAAGCGCCACCTCGCGCTTGACCGGGGCGGTCGGCATCTCGAAGCCATGCTTGGCCTCGGTACCCACCGGCACGGTGCGCGCGCGCAGCTTCTTCTTTTTCTTGTGGCGCGCACTGACGTCGCCGGCAATGTGCAGCTCCTCGCGCCCATAGCGGGTGCGCTGCTGCTTGGCGTCGTGCTCCTCGCGCGTTGCCGGGGCCGGCGGATGCGGCGGGTTCTCGCGCGTGGCCGCTTCAGCGGCTCGTCGCTGCCGCTCGCGCTCGGCGGCCTCGGCCGCGCGCTGCTCGGCCAGCCGGCGAGCCTCCTCCTGCTCGCGCTTGCGTGCCTGTTCTTCCTCGATGCGGCGGCGGTTCTCGGCTTCGATACGCTCGCGCTCGCGCCGCTCGGCCTCCGCCCGCTCGGTCTGCGCGCGCTGCGCCTCCTCGGCCTCGCGCCGCTGCACGTCCAGCTGCTCCTGCTGGGCGCGCGCCTGGCCTTCGAGCACATCGCGCTTGATGTAGGTGCGCTGGCGGCGGACCTCGACGTTGACGGTGCGCGCCCGTCCCTGATTGCTCGCGAGCTTGAGCTCCTGCTGGGTCTTGCGCCTGAGAGTGATGCGGCTCGGCGCGGAGCCGGAGTCGTGGCCGTGGCTGCGGCGCAGGTGCGTGAGCAGCTCGAGCTTGGCTTCCTCGCTGATGCGGTCCTGCGGCCCGGAAACGCTGATGCCCGCCTGATCGAGCTGTGCGATCAGACGGTCCACCGGGACCTTCAGGACGTCGGCAAACTGGGCGATCGTTACTTCAGCCATGCTCACTCCAACTCAGTGCTGCCTCAGTGCTGCGCCTCGAACCAGTGGGCGCGCGCCTTCATGATGAGGCTGCCGGCCTCATCGGCGCTCAGCCCGTCGATGTCGCTGATGTCGTCGATGGCCTGCTCGGCCAGCTCATCGCGTGTACGCACGCCGCGGCGGGCCAGCGCGAGCGCCAGATCCGGCCGCATGCCGTCGAGGGTCAGCAGATCCTCGGCGGGCATCGATTGCTCGAGCGACTCCTCGCTGACGATCGCCTGCGTGAGCAGTACGTCGCGCGCGCGGTTGCGCAGCTCCTTGACGATGTCCTCGTCGAACTCCTCGATCGCCGCGAGCTCGCCGGCCGGCACGTATGCCACCTCCTCGACGGTCGAGAAGCCCTCCTGTACCAGGATGCTGGCGACGTTCTCGTCGACGTCCAGCTGCTTCATGAACATCTCCACCAGGGCGCGCGTCTCCGATTCGCTCTTGGCCTCGGCGTCCGACTCGGTCATGACGTTGAGCTCCCACCCGGTCAGCTGGCTGGCGAGACGGATGTTCTGCCCGCCGCGGCCGATCGCCTGCGAGAGCTTTTCCTCGGCGACCGCGATATCCATGCTGTGCGCATCCTCGTCCACCACGATGGACTGCACCTCCGCCGGGGACATGGCGTTGATCACGAACTGCGCGGAGTTCTCGTCGTAGGGAATGATGTCGACGCGCTCGCCGGCGATCTCGTTGGACACCGCCTGCACGCGCGAGCCGCGCATGCCGACGCAGGCGCCGACCGGATCGATGCGCGGATCCTGACTGCGCACCGCGATCTTGGCGCGCACGCCCGGATCGCGCGCGGCGCCCAGGATGTGGATCAGCCCCTGCCCGACCTCGGGCACCTCGAGCTTGAACAGCTCGATGAGAAACTCCGGCGCGGTGCGCGTCAGGAACAGCTGTGGGCCGCGCTGCTCGGCGCGCACCTCGCGCAGGTATGCCTTCACACGGTCCTGCGGCTTGAGCTGCTCGCGCGGGATCATGTCACTGCGCGAGACGAAGCCTTCGGCGTTGCCGCCCAGGTCGACGTAGATACCGTTGCGGTCGATGCGCTTGATGACGCCGCTGACCAGCGTGTTGATACGGTCCTTGTAGGCCTCCACGACCTGCGCGCGCTCGGCCTCGCGCACCTTCTGCACGATGACCTGCTTGGCCTGCTGCGCGGCGATGCGCCCGAAGGCGACCGACTCCATCGGCTCCTCGACGTAGCCGCCGGGCTCGATCTCGGCGTTGAGCTCGTGCGCATCCTCCAGACGCAGCTCCGCGGACGGATTCTCGAGCTCCTTGGAGTCATCGGCGAACACCTTCCAGCGCCGGAAGGTCTCGTAGTCCCCGGTCTTGCGGTTGATCGCCACGCGCACGTCCCAATCCTCGCCGTGTTTCTTGCGCGTAGCCGAGGCGAGCGCCGCTTCCAGCGCCTCGAAGATGATCTCCTTGTCGACGCCCTTTTCGTTGGAGACGGCATCGACCACCATCAGAATCTCTTTATTCATCTGTCGCGTTCCTCTGCTCCCGGCCACAGCGGCGCCAGGCGCGCACGGCCGATCTGCCCGAATGGCACCCTGACAATGGCGCCATCCACTTCCAATTCAACGCCCTGCTCATCGAGCGACTCGAGCCGCCCCGTATAGCGGCGCCGCCCCTCGCGCGCTTCCTTCAGCTCCAGGCGGATGCGGTCGCCCAGAAAGCGCCGAAAGTGCTCGGGCGTACGCAGCACCCGATCCAGCCCCGGCGAGGACACCTCCAGCGTGTACGCCGTGGGCACCGGGTCCTCGACGTCCAGCAGCGCCGACAGCTCGTGACTGACCCGCTCGCAGTCATCGACCGTCACGCCGCCCGGCTTGTCGATGAACACGCGCACCAGCGAGCGCGTGCGCCCCGGCGCGTACTCCAGCTCGACCAGCTCGTAGCCCAGCTGCCCGAGCAGCGGCTCGGCCAGCGCCATCAGCTGCTCGCGTAAGGCCATCGGCATAGCGCGTGCCTGACTCCCGCCAGCCACACAAAAAAGAAAAGCCCCGTTTGGGGCTTATAATTCAAACACTTGGCCGCGAAACATGCGGCTAAACCAAAGCTCGGCGGAGGCCAAACCCTCCACCGGCGAGGCGATTCTAGTGCTACGGATCCAGGAAATTCAACCGCCTGCGCGTCCGAGCGCGGGCACACCGCGCACTACCGCGCGCGCCGGCAGTCAGGACGCGGCCGGCACCTCGCCCTGGGTGCCACATTCGCGCACCGCGCGACGCAGCGCGCCGGTGAGCTCTTCGATCTCTCCGGTCTTCACCACCACCGCGTTGGCGCCGGCGCGCATGCACTGCTCGTTGAGCAGCTCGTTCTTGTGCCCCGTGAACACGACGATCGCCGCACGCGGCAAGCGCTCGCGCAGCGTGGAGATCAACGGCAGGCTCGAGCCGTCATCGAGCGACAGGTCGAGCACGAAGGCGTTGGGCGCATGCTCCTCGACGGCGCGCAGCACCGCGCTGTTGGAGCTCACGTTGGCCACGCAGCGCATATCGGGCTCGGTCTCCAGCAGCAGACAGAGCGTCGTGGCGAGGTCTTCGTTGTTTTCTCCCACGACGATCTGCAGGGCACCTTCCGAGAGCGGCAGGCCCCGAGCATCTCGCGTCGAGCGCGGTTCCATCATGCTGCGCCTCCCCTACATCGTCTATCGGAGGTTGAGCGGATGATACCTGCACCGTGTCTTCTGTAAACGTGTCTCCTTTAAACGCCTGCGTCGCGGCGGGATCAGCCGCGTCCGACGTAGAATGCCGCTCAGGCGAGCTTGATTCTTCCATCAGGCCGCTGCCCCAGCAGAATTTGCGCACGCCTGATGCGCCGGGAGGCCATTTGCTGCGCCGCCTGAACGCGGCTTTTCTGACGGTTGCGCTGCTGCTGCTGTGCGGCTGCGCTGCGGTGCCGGTCATTCCCACGCCCGCGCTGCAAAGCGGCGCCGCGATCCAACCTATTCGCATCCGCGGGCCTCAGGGCCCGCTATCGCAGCGCGAGACCCGGCGCGTGCTGGCGCGCCTGAGCGCCGAGGCGCCCAACGCGAGCAACTTCGAGCGCCACCTGGCCATCGAGCAGTTCGTCGCCGGCGCGCCTCTCTACACCGGCAACAGCGTCACCATCCTGCGTGATGGGCCGCAGACCTTCGAGGCCATGTTCGCGGCGATCCGCAACGCGCGTCGGTATCTGTATCTGGAGTACTACATCCTCGAGGATGTGACCATCGACGGCCAGCAGCTCAGCGACCTGCTGATCACGCGTCGCAGAGCCGGCGTCACGATCGACATCATCTACGACAGCATCGGCTCGCTGTCTACGCCGCCGGAGTTCTTCGACCGCCTGCGCGACGCGGGCATCCAGGTGCGCCAGTTCAATCCGATCCGCTCGCTGTTCTCCCTCAACGACCGCGATCACCGCAAGGTCCTCATTGCCGACGGCACGACCGCGATCATCGGCGGCGTCAATCTCAGCACCGACTACGAGAACGGCTATGCGCCCTCCGGCGGCTCTGCCTCGGCGGGCTCTGCTCCGGGCAGCAGCGCCGCGGCCAACGGCGGCGGCGCGAACGATGCACGCTGGCACGACACGGACCTGCAGATCGACGGACCTGCCGTCGTGGAGCTCGAGCACCTCTTCGAGCAGCACTGGCGCGAGGCAGGCGGCTCGACCGACGCGCTCGCCAGCGGCCCCGATGCGCCCGGGCCGCGCGGCGACCAGGTGGTCCGCGTCATCGGCAGTCAGGGAGGACAATTGCTGCCGCGCTACTACGCCACGTTGCTGTCGGCAATCCGCAGCGCCACCTCACGCATCTGGATCGAGGCGGCCTACTTCGTGCCGACCTTCCAGGAACGCCAGGCCCTCGACCGCGCCGCCCGGCGCGGCGTGGACGTGCGACTGCTGGTGCCCGCACACACTGACTCGAAGGCGGCATTGGCCGTCGCGCAGTCGTACTACAGCGGTCTGCTGCGTGCGGGGATCAGGATCTACGAGCGCGAGGATGGCATTCTGCACTCCAAGACGGCCGTCATGGACGGAGTCTGGTCCATCGTGGGCTCGTCCAACTTCGACCACCGCAGCGTGCTGTTCAACGACGAGGTGGACGCCGTGGTGATCGGCGACAAAACCGGCGGCCAGCTCGAGCAATACTTTCTACAGGACCTGCAGCACGCGCGCGCGGTGAGCCTGAAGCAGTGGCGCCAGCGCCCATTCTTCAACAAGGTCGACGAGCAGTTCTGGCGCCTGTGGCAGCAGCTGCTGTGAGCCGCCGACCGGCTGCCGCAGGCGCACGCCGCAGCCGGCGCCGCCGACGCGGCCCTGAGGCGCGGCGCACAGCGGCGCTGTCCCGCCTCAGTCGGCGCCGCCAACCGTCCTGGCCGGCGCCGTGCTCGGCACGAACACGTCGAAGCTCAGGGAGAACTGGTGGCCGGTGGTCTGGTAGGGCACGCACGGCAGGACGCTCTGGACGTTACGCGTATTGAACGCCTTCAGGACCTGATCCCTGAACTCCAGCACCAGCTCACAGTCCCCTCCGGTCAGCTGCGGAGCGGAGCGGGTATTGGAGAACTCCACGTGCCGCCAGGTGCCCTCGGCGGCACCACCGGATGCCCCAGAGGTTGCCTCATCCCCGGCAGCCACCGGCTGCAGCGTCGAGAAGCGCAGCTGCGCGGAAATCAGCTTGGACGGCGCGCCACCGCCGTTGAAGCACGCGTAGGTCAGGACCGGACTGTCCAGCCGCGCCCCGGACTGCTGCAGCAGGAATTCGAGATCGTCCCGCAATCCGATGCACGAATAGGTGGGCGTGATGCCGAGGTAGTTGAACTCCATCTTGTGCGACTGCCAGCTGCCCGCCTCGGCGGCAGACTGATCGGCCCCTTGCGCCGATACCGTCGCGGGCAGCAGAGCCGCCACGCCCAGGCAGCCTGCCGCTGCCGCGACGTAGATTGCGTTCCAGAGGGAAGATCGCCGATGCCATGCGTTCATGAAGCACCTCCCGCGCCGCTGCGCACTCAGTCGCGCAATGCAGCAATCCGCCACGTTAATTCCAACGTGCCAGGGGCGCGCACCGTTGACCGCGCCGCTGCTTGCCGCCCCGGCTGGGACGCCCCGACGAGATCGGCGGCGACCCGCCGGCACCCATTATGACCGACCTGCAGCCAAGGGGTTCGCGCGCGCGAGCCCAGCGGCCAGGTCGGCGCGCAGATCCTCCAACGCCTCGATACCGATCGACAGCCGCAGCAACCCGTCGGTCAGACCGGCGGCGCGGCGGGCCGTCTCGTCCATGGCCGCGTGGGTCATGGAGGCCGGATGCGCTACCAGACTCTCCACACCGCCGAGCGATTCGGCCAGCGAGAAATAGTGCAGACCGGACAGGAACGCCTTGACGGCCGGAATGCCGCCGGCCAGCTCGAAGGTCACGATGGCGCCGAACCCGGACTGCTGGCGCAACGCGATTTCATGACCGGGGTGCGTGGGCAGGCCCGGGAAGTACACGCGCCGCACCTGTGGCGCTCGCGCGAGCCAGGCGGCGATCTCCAGAGCATTGCGCCCGTGCACCGCCAGCCGCGCGTGCAGCGTGCGCAGTCCGCGCAGCGCCAGGAAGCTGTCGAAGGCCGCGGCGGTGCAGCCCACGCAGTTCGCCCACCAGGACAGCTGCGCGTGCAGATCCTCGCGCGCGGCGATCACGGCGCCGCCGACCACGTCGCTGTGACCGTTGATGTACTTGGTGGTCGAGTGCACGACCAGATCCGCGCCATAGGCGATCGGCTGCTGCCAGCCCGGCGACAGGAAGGTGTTGTCGACCGCCACCAGTGCGCCGGCGGCCTTGCCGAGCAGCGCCACGGCGGCGATGTCCGTCAGGCGCAGCAGCGGATTGCTCGGTGTCTCGACCCACAGCAGCGCGGCGGGACGCGCGAGCGCGGCGCGCAGCGCGGCATCGTCGCCGAAGTCGACCCAGTCGACCGTCAGATCCCCGCGCTTGCGCAGCGCGTCGAACAGCCGGTAAGTGCCGCCGTAGCAGTCGTGCGGCGCGACCACCCGGGCGCCCACCGGCAGGATCTGCGCGCACAGCGCCACGGCCGCCATCCCCGAGCCGGTGATGACCGCTCCCACGCCGCCCTCGAGGTCCGCGAGCGCGGCGGCGAGCAGATCGCGCGTCGGATTGCCCGAGCGCGAATAATCATAGGCGCGCTTCTCGCCGTAGCTGCGGAACGCATAGGTCGCACTGAGGTGAATCGGCGGCACCACGGCGCCCGTGACATCGTCGGTCTCCAGCCCGGCACGCACGGCGCGGGTCACCGCATCGGATTTTTCCGCCACTCAAACTACTCCATACAGCGACTGAAAAATGGGCCGCAGAGCCTCCGCCTCCTTCAGGAAGGCGTCGTGACCGTGCGGCGAGGACAATTCGTGCAGCACACCCTGCGGCACTCGCGCGGCCAGCGCACGCAGATCGTCGAGCGGCACCAGCTGGTCCTCGCGCACCGCCACCACCGTGGTCGGCGCGCTGATCCGCGTCGCATCGACGCTGTGCAGGTCGATCGACTCGGACAGACACAGGAACGATTCCGGCTGGTAGCGGCCCGCGTAGTCGCGGCCGCGTGCGAACAGGTATTCCTCGACCGGAAACACGAACCCGCCGTCGAGCCGGCGCGGCGAATGACCAAAGCGCGCCGCGAACTCCGCCGGCGTTCGATAGGTGGCCATCGCCAGCGCGCGCGCCAGCTCCAGCCCCTCGCGGGCTCGTCCCAGCGAGGCGGCGAAGCGCACGATGCGCCGCTGCACGGTGCGCCAGGCGGTCGACATGGGATGCGTACGATCGGCCGCGCTGATCACCACCAGCCGCGCGACGCGCGCCGGGTAGCGCTCGGCGAACGCCAGCGCCACCATGCCGCCGTAGGAGGCGCCGACGAAGGCGTGCAGCTGCCCGATGCCCAGATGATCGAGCAGCCGGCACAGCGCCTCGGCCTGATCGTAGCTGGAGAGGCTCGGGAAGGGCTCGCCGGCCGCAGGTCCGCTCGATTCGCCGCTGCCGCCGAGGTAGTCGATGCCGAGCACGCGCAGCCGCTCGCTGTCGAGCGCATGCCCGGGCCCGACCACCTCGCACCACCAGCCGCTGCGCGGCTGCACGCTGTCGAACACGCGCCGGTGCGCGGAGATACCGCCGAGCGCTGCCACGACGGGCGCGCCCGCGCGGCCGGCCAGACGCCACGCCAGGCGCGGCTCGGCGAGCTGCCCGCCGTGATGCAGGGGCAGGGGTTGCGGCAGGGCGAGCACGCCGCAGGACGCTTCGACCTGCGGATCCGCGTCGCCGTGCACCGATGAAGAAGAAGGACGTATCGCCTGGTCCAAAGCCGCTCCGCAGTTCCTCGTGCATCGAGTAGTTCTGCGGACCGATCGCCGGCGCCATCCGCGCGCCAGCGAGTCCTAAGATTCAAGGGCTGCAGCGCGGGTCTGTGGCCCTCATCTCTCGACCGGGATCTGCCGGCCGCAGGACTTGGCACCATACCGGTAATCCGGCGGTTGCCCCGGCGTCGAAGGGCCTTTTCCCTCAGCCGGTCTCGATGAGTGGCGCAAAGTCTAGAGGGGCCCCCCCGGGGGGTCAAGCCTCGCCGTAGCGCGGCGCAGCCGCCACCGGGCGCATCGCGGCCATGACCAGGCCTCGCGACGGCGCCATCGCTCCATGGCCGGCGCCGCCGCGCCGCGCCCCTGCCGCGCGGCGCCAGCGCCCTGAGCGCGCCTTGCCCGGGGCTTCCCCTCGTGCTACCCTGTCGTGTTAGTGTACTAATTGGTTAATACAGTGGTACGAAGGCGCGGCACAGTGGTGCGCAGGCACGGCGGTACGTCATGAAACTGCACCGCCAGCTCTCGGCCCGCCAGGAGGCGCAGACCGAGCGCAACCTGATCGCGGCGCTGCTGACGCTGCGCAGCGTGGAGGAATGCCGTGCGTTCCTGCGCGATCTGTGCACGCCCGCCGAGATACAGGCGATGGCCGATCGCTGGGCGGTGGTGGACTGCCTGCGGCGTGGCCTGCCCTATCGGCGCATCCATGAGCAGACGGGCGTCAGTCTGACCACCATCGGTCGCGTGGCGCGCTACCTCGCGCAGGGCAATGGCGGCTACCAGCTCGCCGCGCAGCGCATGGACGGCGCACGGCGCGCGGACACACGGCGCGCCGAGGAGCGCAGCGGCAACCATGGATAAGCACACACGCCTGAAGCTCGCGGTACAGAAGTCGGGCAGGCTCACCGATCCGTCGCTGGACCTGCTCACGCGCTGCGGACTGAAGCTGTCGCGCGGCAAGGACCAGCTGATGGGCTTCGGGGAGAACATGCCGCTCGATGTGCTGTTCGTGCGCGACGACGACATCCCGGACCTCGTCCAGGAAGACGTGTGCGACCTGGGACTGATCGGCCTGAACGTGCTGGAGGAGAAGCGCCTGGAGCTCGCCGCGCGCGGCACGCGCGCGCGGTTCGAGACGGTGCGCACGCTGGATTTCGGTCACTGCCGCCTGTCGCTCGCGGTGCCCGCCGAGCAGTCGTATGACGGCGTGCGCTCCCTGCACGGCCGGCGCATCGCCACGACCTATCCGTTCCTGCTGGGCCGCTTCCTCGAGCAGCGGGGCGTCGCGGCCGAGATCGTGACGCTGTCGGGCGCGGTGGAGATCGCTCCCAGGCTCGGGCGCGCGGACCTGATCTGCGATCTGGTGTCCACCGGCTCCACGCTGCAGGCCAACCACCTGCGCGAGGTCGAGACGGTGTTTGAAAGCCATGCGGTACTGATCCGCACGCCCGTCGAGCTGCCCGCGGAAAAACGCGACTGGGTCGAGCGGCTGCTGCTGCGTGTGGAGGGCGTCGAGCAGGTCAAGGAGAGCAAGTACATCATGCTGCATGCGCCGCGCTCGGCGCTCGCGGCGATCCGCCGGCTGCTGCCTGGCTCAGAATCACCCACGGTCATCGCACTCGATGGCTTTCCCGATCGCGTCGCGGTGCACGCGGTGTGCCGCGAGAACGTCTTCTGGGAGACGCTCGAGGCGCTCAAGGGTGCCGGGGCCAGCGCCATGCTGGTATTGCCCATCGAGAAGATGCTGGCCTGACGAAGATGCTGGCCTGATATGCAGATCCTGTACTGGCAGACCCTCGATGAGGCGAGTCGCCGCCGCGCGCTGGCACGCCCGGCGTTCGCGCTGCAGTCGGATACGCTGGCGCGCGCGCAGGCGATCATCGACGCAGTGCGTGCCGAGGGTGACGCGGCGATCCGCCGCCTGGCGCGCGAGCTCGACGGCAGCGAGCTGTCCGAGTTGCAGGTCACGCCACAGGAGTTCGCCGCGGCGCGCGCCGCCGTCGCTGCCGAGGACATCAGCGCGATCGAGCGGGCGATCGGCAACGTCGAACGCTTCCATCGCGCCGGCCTGCCCGCCGATCTGTCGCTGCAGATGCAGCCCGGCGTGCACTGTGAGCGGCTCACACGGGCGATCGGCGCGGTCGGGTTGTACGTGCCCGCGGGCTCCGCACCGCTGCCTTCCACGGTCGTGATGCTCGCGGTGCCGGCTCGCATCGCCGGTTGCCCCCTGCGCGTGCTGTGCACCCCGCCGCAGCGCGCCGGCGACGCGCACCGCGCGGGCAGCGCACAGCGCGCCGGCAGCGCAAACCCGGCGGTGCTGGTCGCCGCGCAGCTGTGCGGCGTGGATCGGGTCTTCAAGATCGGCGGCGCGCAGGCCATCGCCGCGATGGCCTACGGCACCGGCAGCGTGCCGAAGGTGACCAAGATCTTCGGGCCGGGCAACGCCTGGGTGACCGCCGCCAAGCAGCTGGTGGCGGCCGACCCGCACGGCGCAGCACTCGACATGCCGGCGGGCCCCTCCGAGGTGCTGGTCATCGCCGATGAGAGCGCGCGGGCGGAATTCGTTGCCGCGGACCTGCTGGCGCAGGCCGAGCACGACCCGCAGGCGCAGGCCATTCTGGTGACCAGCAGCGCCGCGCTGGCCGAAGCGGTCGCCGCGGCCGTGCAGGAACAGATGCGCGAGTTGTCCCGGCAGGCGATTCTGCAGCAGGCCATCGCCAGTGCGCGCATCCTGGTCGTGGCCGACCTCGCCGCCGCGGTCGCGATCAGCGAGGCCTATGCTCCCGAGCACCTCATCATCCAGACACGTGCGCCGCGCGCGCTGCTGGCGCAGGTGCACAGCGCCGGCTCGGTGTTCCTCGGCCGCTGGTCGCCCGAAACCACCGGGGACTACTGCTCCGGACCCAACCACGTGCTGCCGACCTATGGTTATGCGCGCGCCTACAGCGGCCTGTCGGTCGCCGACTTCACGCGCCGCATGACCGTGCAGGAGCTCGATGAGCAGGGCCTGTGCGCCCTCGGCCCGATCGCGAGCCGCCTTGCGCGGCTCGAAGGGCTCGACGCCCACGCCGCCGCCGTCGAGCGGCGTCTCGCGGCGCTCGCGACCGACCCGGCTGCGCCACGCCGATGAGCTGGCTGACCGAGATCGCGCGGCCCGAGATCCGCGCCCTGCGAGCCTACGAACACGCCGTGTGGGAGCCCGGCCTCGTGCGCCTGCATGCGAATGAATCTCCCTGGCGCTCGCATGCCGATCCTTCACTGGAAGGGTTGAACCGCTATCCCGAGCCGCATCCGCATCAGCTCACCGCGGCGCTGGCCGAGCTGTACGGCGTGCCGGCCGACAGGGTGCTGGCCGGCCGCGGCAGCGATGAGGCGATCGATCTGCTGATCCGCTGCTACTGCCGCGCGGGGCAGGATGCCGTGGTGGTGTGTCCGCCGACCTTCGGCATGTACTCGGTCGCGGCGCGCATCCAGGGAGCGATCGTGCGCGAGGCGCCGCTGTTGCCGCAGGCCGGCTTCCAGCTGGACGCCGCGGCGCTGCAGGCGCTGGCCGGTGACGCGCCCGCGGCAGCGGGTACCCTCAAGCTCGTATTTCTGTGCTCCCCGAACAACCCGACGGGCAACCGCCTCGACTCCGCGGTCATCCTCGCGCTGGCGCGCGCACTCGAGGGACGCGCACTGCTCGTGGTGGATGAAGCGTATGTCGAATTCGCGCAGGCACCCTCGCTGGTGGCGCAGCTCGCCGAGCGACCCGGCCTGGTCGTACTGCGCACGCTGTCCAAGGCGCATGGCCTGGCCGGTGCGCGCTGCGGGGTCGCCATCGCGCATCCCGAGGTGATCGCCCTGCTGCGCAAGGTCATCCAGCCGTATGCGATCACGCAACTGACCATCGAGGCGGTATTCGCGGCGCTGCAGCCCGAGGCGCGCGCGCGCGCCGCGCAGCGCATCGCGACGCTGCAGCGGGAGCGCACGCGCGTGGCGGCGGCCCTGCAGACGCTGCCCGGCGTGCAGCGCGTCTGGCCGAGCGATGCCAACTTCCTGCTGGTGCAGTTCGCCGACGCCGGCGCGGCGCTCGAGCGCGCGCGCGCCGCCGGGCTGCTGCTGCGCGACCTGCGCGGCAGCGGCACCCTCGGCCAGGCGCTGCGCATCAGCGTGGGCAGCCCCGAGCAGAACGATCGGCTGCTCGCAGCCCTGAAGGGTGCGGCGTGAGCGGCGCGCTACCCGCCGCGGCGCCGACGCTGTTCGTCGATCGCGACGGCACGCTGGTCGAGGAGCCGCCCGATGAACAGGTGGACCGCCTGGACAAGCTGCGGCTGCTGCCGGGCGTGCTCGGCGCACTCGCACGGCTGCGCGCCGCCGGCTACCGGCTGCTCATGGTGAGCAATCAGGACGGGCTCGGCACCGCCTCCTATCCACGCGAGCACTTCGAGCAGGTTCAGGGCTTCCTGCTCGAGCTGCTGGCCTCCCAGGGCGTGACCTTCGATGCGGTCTTCATCTGTCCGCACTTCGCTCACGAGCAGTGCAGCTGCCGCAAGCCGCTGACCGGGCTGGTCACTGAATACCTGGCCGCGCACCCGATGGATGCCGCGCGCAGCGCCGTGATCGGCGATCGCGACAGCGACCTGCAGTTCGCGCACAACCTCGGCGTGCGCGGCCTGCGCCTTGGCCCTGACGCGGGCTGGGAGCAGATCGCGCACACGCTGCTGGCGCGGCGCGCGCGCGTCGAGCGGCGCACACGCGAGACCGACATCGCCGTTGCGGTCGAGCTCGACAGCGGCGCGGCCTGCGACATTCACTCCGGCATCGGCTTCTTCGACCACATGCTCGAGCAGCTCGCCCGGCACGCCGGCTTTCAGCTATCGCTGCACTGTCGCGGCGACCTGCACATCGACGAGCATCACACGGTCGAGGACTGCGCGCTCGCGCTCGGAGAGGCGCTGCGCCGGGCGCTCGGCGACAAGTCCGGGATCGGCCGCTATGGCTTTCTGCTGGCGATGGACGAGAGCGAAGCCCAGGTGGCGCTCGACCTGTCGGGCCGCGCGTATTTTCAGTTCGAAGGCCGCTTCGGCCGCGAGCAGATCGGCGCGCTGCCCACCGAGCTGGTGCCGCATTTTTTCCGCTCGCTCGCCGACAGCCTCGGGGCGGCGCTGCATCTGTCGGTGCGCGGCGAGAACACGCATCACATGATCGAGGCGTGCTTCAAGAGCGTAGGACGCGCATTGCGACCGGCGCTGCGCCGCGAGGGCAGCGACCTGCCCAGCACCAAGGGAGTGTTGTGAGCGCACCCCTGGACGTCGCCATCATCGACAGCGGCGGGGCCAACCTCGCTTCCCTACGCTACGCCCTCGAGCGGCTCGGGGCCCGCACGCACGTCAGCCGCGACCCCGAGGCGATCGGCGCCGCACCGCGGGTGGTGCTGCCGGGCGTCGGCGCGGCGGCCGATGCCATGCGCCGGCTGCGCGGCACGGGACTGGATACCGTGATTCCACGCCTGCGCGTGCCGCTGCTCGGCGTGTGTCTCGGGATGCAGCTGCTGTTCGAGCACTCCGCCGAGGGGGACACGCCCTGCCTGGGCGTTCTGCCGGGCCGCATCGAGCGCCTCACGACCTCCCCGGGCCTACCGGTGCCGCACATGGGCTGGAACACCCTCGAGCCGCTGGTTGCGGATCCGCTGCTCGCGGAGCTGCCCGCCGCGGCCTACGTCTATTTCGTGCACGGCTACGCCGCCCCGGTGGGCGCGGCGACGATCGCTGGCGTGCAGTACGGCCGGCCGTTCAGTGCCGTGGTCCGGCGCGACAACTTCTGGGGCGTGCAATTTCATCCCGAGCGCTCCGCAAAGGCCGGCGCGCAGGTGCTGCGCAATTTCCTGGCGCTGCCGGTCGCCGGCAGCGCGTGAGTGCCTCGCATCCATCCGTGGGCGCCTCGCCACCATGCTGCTGATCCCCTCGATCGATCTGCGCGGAGGCCGCAGCGTGCGGCTGCTGCAAGGGGACTTCGCGGCGGAAACCCGCTATGAGCTCGAGCCGCACGAGCTGCTGGCGCGCTATCGGCAGCTCGGCGCGAGCTGGCTGCACGTGGTCGACCTGGACGCCGCCCGCGACGGCACGCCGATCAACCGCAGTCTCATTCACCGCCTCGCCACGCAGCGCGCCGTGCAGCTGCAGGTCGGAGGCGGCGTGCGTGACGCGGCGGCGATCGAGCAGCTGCTGCGCGGTGGCGCGGCGCGCGGCGGCGTGGCGCGCGTCGTAGTCGGCAGCGCGGCGGTGGAGCAGCCCGAGCTGGTGGCGGGCTGGCTCGAGCACTACGGTGTCGAGCGCGTGTGCCTGGCCTTCGACGTGCGCCACGACGAGCACGGTACTCCAAGAGTGCGCACGCGTGGCTGGCAGAGCGCGAGCGCGCTGTCGCTGTGGGAGGCCGTCGCCGCCTTCGAAACGCGCGGACTCAAACACGTCCTGTGCACGGACATCGAGCGTGACGGCGCCCTGGCCGGTCCCAATGTCGCGCTCTACCGCGAAGCACTGGCGCGCTTCCCGCAGATCCAGTGGCAGGCTTCCGGCGGCATCGCCAGTGGCGCGGATCTGGCGGCACTCGCGGCCTGTGGAGTGCCGGCGGCGATCAGCGGCAAGGCCCTGCTCGAGGAGCGCATCACACGCGAGGAGCTCAAGCCATACTTGCCAAACGCATAATTCCCTGCCTCGACGTGCGCGACGGTCAGGTCGTCAAGGGGGTGCGCTTCCGCGAGCACCGCGTGGTCGGCGACATCCTCGATCTGGCCGCGCGCTATCGCGACGAGGGCGCCGACGAGCTGGTGTTCTACGACATCACCGCAAGTCCCGAGGGTCGCTCCGTGGACCGCAGCTGGGTGGCGCGCGTCGCGCGGCTGCTGGACATCCCCTTCTGCGTGGCCGGGGGCATCGGCTCGGTGCAGGACGCCGAGGAGATCCTCAACGCCGGGGCGGAGAAGATCTCCGTGAATTCGCCGGCGCTCGCCGATCCGGAGCTGATCGACCGGCTCGCCGAGCGCTTCGGCGCACAGTGCGTGGTGGTCGGCATCGACAGCCAGACGACTCCCGAGGGCTATCGGGTGTATCAATTCACCGGAGATCCGGCGCGCACCCGCGACAGCCGCCGCGATACGCTCGCCTGGGTGCGCGAGGTGCAGCAGCGCGGCGCCGGGGAGATCGTGCTCAACTGCATGGCCTCCGACGGCACGCGCCACGGCTACGACATCGAGCAGTTGCGCCGCGCGCGCGCACTGTGTGCGGTGCCGCTCGTGGCTTCGGGGGGCGCCGGCAGTCCGGCGCACTTCGAGGCGGTGTTCCGCGATGCGCAGGTGGACGCGGCGCTCGCGGCGAGCGTGTTCCACAGCGGCGCGATCACCATCCCCTCGCTCAAACAATCGCTCGCCACGGCGGGCATCGAGGTGCGCCGATGAATGATCCGCCCGCACCCGGCCCCTCGCCGGCGGACTCGCCGTCGTCCGCGCTGCCGCTGTCCGAGCGCGTCGCCTGGGAGAAGGTTGGAGGGCTGCTGCCGGTGATCGTGCAGCATGCGGTCGACGGCGCGGTGCTGATGCTCGGGTATATGAACCGCGAGGCGCTCGCCGCGACGCTCGAGCGCGGCCGCGTCGTGTTCTTCAGCCGCAGCCGCGGGCGGCTCTGGGAAAAAGGTGAAACATCCGGGCACACGCTGACGGTGGCGGGCATGCACCTGGACTGCGACGCCGATACGCTGCTCGTCACCGCGGTGCCCGCGGGCCCGGTGTGTCACACCGGCACGGCGACCTGCTTCGGGGATGCGCCGCTGAGCGACGCGCAGCGGCTCGGGTTCCTGAGCGCGCTCGAGGCAATCATTGCGGAGCGCATCGCCGCGGCTCCCGAGAGCAGCTATACGGCACGCCTGCACGCGGCCGGCATGCGTCGCGTGGCGCAGAAAATCGGCGAGGAAGGCGTCGAGGTGGCGCTCGCGGCCATTGCGGAAAGCGATCAGGCACTGCTCGGCGAGTGCGCCGACCTGATCTATCACCTGCTGGTGCTGCTGCGGGAGCGATCGCTGGATCTGGCGGCTGTCGTGGAGACGTTGCGGCGACGGCATGCCGCGGCCGTCAGCCAGGCCGGGACCGGCACGCGTTAGCCGGGACCGGTACGCGTCAGCCGGGACCGGCACGCGTCAGCTGGGACCGGTACGCGTCAGCCGGGACCGGCACGCGTCAGCCGGCGCCGGCACCGTCTCAGAGCAGCAATTCCGGCGCCGGCTCGCGCAGGTTGTAGCGCGAGCTCATGGCATGTCCGTAGGCACCGGCGTTGGCGATCAGCAGTACATCGCCGGGGTGCGTCGCCGGCAGCAGGCGATCGTGGCCGAGAAAGTCCGCGCTCTCACAGATTGGACCGACGACGTTGGTCGTGTGAGTGGCCGGCTCATCGAGCCGCGTCAGATTGACGATCTCGTGCCACGCCCCATAGAGCGCCGGACGGATGAGCGAGTTCATCCCGGTCGCGATGCCGACGTAGTGCACGTCGTCCTTGACCTTGATCTGCGTGACGCGCGCGAGCAGCACGCCTGCCGCCGCCACCAGGAAGCGCCCGGGCTCGAGCCACAGCGCGATGCGCGCGCGCCGCCCGCCGGCGCTCTGGCGACTCGCCGACAGCACCGTGTCGAGCTCGCCGAGCTCCAATCCGTGCTGGCCGTGGCCGTCGGGCACGCCCAGTCCGCCGCCCACGTCGATGACGCGCAGGTCCGGGAAGCGCTGCGCCAGGGCGAGCAGCCGCGTGGCGATGTCCGCCCAGTTGTCCACGTCCATCACGCCGCTGCCGGCGTGCGCGTGCAGGCCGACGATGCGGATCGCATGGCAGGCGGCGAGCTCCGCGATCGACTCCGCCTCCTCGATCGGTATGCCGAACTTGGCGTGCGCACCGGCGGTGCGCACGTGATGGTGATGCCCGCGACCGGTGCCGGTATCGATGCGCACGAACACTTCGCGGCCGCGCAACAGCTCGCCCCACTGCGACAGCACGAACAGGTTGTCGATCGTGAGCGGGATACGCTGCTCGAGCGCCCAGGCGTACTCCTCGCGGGCGGCGAAGTTCGGCGTGAACAGGATGCGCTCCCGCGGCAGCTGCGGCACGCTCGAGAGCACGTGCTCGACCTCGCCGCGCGACACGCACTCGAAGCCCAGGCCCTCGGCGGCCAGCAGCCGCAGCAGCTCAGCGTGCGGATTGGCTTTCAGCGCGTACAGCACCTGGTCCACCGACTGCAGGGCGCGCAGCTGTCCGGCCGCGGCGCGTACCGTGTCGCGATCGTAGACGTAAGCGCACTCGTGCCCGGCGGCGAGCGCCAGCAGCTCGTCGCGGCGCGTGCGCCACCAGACGGGGACCGGGGCCGCGGCCGGTGGCGGGGCGAACAGCTGCTGCCAGCTGGGCCCCAGCACCTCATCGCCGCGCACGCCCTGAATGAGCCGCTCGTGCAGCTCCTCGACCAGGCGGTCACCCTGATCCTCGTCCACCACGAAGGTGAAGTTCAGATCGTTGGCGGCCTGGCTGACCAGATAGATGCGCTGATCCGCGAACAGCTCGAAGGCCTCGCCGAGGCGGTGCAGGATGGCGCGGATGTTTCTGCCGACCAGGCTCACCGAGGCGCACGGACCGATGAGCTGCGTGCGGCACAGGCCGCTCAGCTCCGTGACCAGCCGCTGCACCAGTACCGGGTCGAGCGCATTGGCGGCCGGATCGAG
>JASHSK010000250.1 GCA_030038755.1 Gammaproteobacteria bacterium | reverse complement strand
TAGCGCGCCAGCGCGTGCCAATCGGCGCTCGGCAGCAGGTCGCTGAGCGAGGCGAGCACGGTGCCCTCCACGCCGTAATGCCGCGCGGCGAGCAGCGACTCGGCGAGCAGTGCCTCGAGCCCCTTGATGATCACGCTGCGGCACATCTTCGCCGCGGACGCCGGCCCGACGGTCGGGCTGTAGAGCTGCGCGGCGCTGAAACCGAGGCTGCGCGCCACCGGCAGGAATCCCTCGGCGTGCGGTCCGCCGAGCAGCATGGAGGTGGCGAGCCCGCGCGGAGTGATGGGCGCCATGACCGCCGCCTCGATGTAGCGGCCGTCGTGCGCATCGATCACGCGGGCGGTCTGTTGCTTCACCGATGGGGCGACCGAGTTCAGGTCCAGGAACGCGGCGTTCTCCATCAGCGCCGGGGCGACGCCTTCGGCGACGGCCAGGCTGTTGGCCGCGGTGACGGCCGAAATGACCAGCGCGGCCCCGGCCACCGCCTCGGCGGCGCAACCGGCGGTCTGCACCCGGGCCTCGCGGGCTCGACCGTATGGAGAGCTCGTCGGGTCGACGAATTGAATGTCCCAGGCGCGCAGCTCGAGGAGTGCGCGATGGCGCAGACCCTCCGCCAGCGTCCGGCCGACCTCGCCGAAGCCGATCAGCGCGATACGGCTCGCCGATCTCACGTACTCTCCCACGTGCGGGAGGGCGCGTAGAGCTCGCCGCGCTGCCTGCAGGAGATCGCGCGCATCACCCCGCGGACTCCCCCGAGGCGCCGTCCGTGGACTCCGGCTCCGGTGGCGCATCCTGATAGACGAGGCCGCGCTCCGCAAGCCGCGCACGCATGCCGTAGATGTCCAGGCCCAGCTCACCGGCTTCGAGCCGCGCGCGCACCGCGGCCTCCTTGCGCGTACGCGCCGCACACTGCTCGAGTGTGGCTGCCGCGCTCCGCCGCGGGATGACGCATACGCCATCATCATCGGCGATCACCACATCGCCGGGATGGATCAGCGCACCGGCGCACACCACGGGCACGTTCACGCTGCCGAGGGTCTCCTTGACCGTGCCCTGTGCGCTGACGCAGCGCGACCAGACAGGAAACGACATGGCGGTCAGCTCAGCGACATCGCGCACGCCCGCATCGATGACCAGGCCCCGCACGCCACGCGAGCGCAGCGAGCTGGCCAGCAGCTCGCCGAAGTAACCGGCCTCGGAAAGAGAGGTGGGTGCCACCACCAGGATATCCCCCGCCTGGCATTGCTCGACGGCCACATGAATCATCCAATTGTCGCAGGGAGGCAGGCTGACCGTAACGGCGGGTCCGCTGATGCGCGCCCCCGCGTAGATCGGCCGGACGCAGGGTGCGAGCAGACCCGTTCGGCCCTGCGCCTCGTGAGCGGTAGCCACTCCGTATTGGGAGAACGCCTCGCTCAGTTGCGCGCGTGGCCGGTGGATATTACGAATGACGACGTTCATGCGTTGCCCCATTCCCGCAGGATCCCCGTTGCGCCCCCCTGTATCTCCCCGCGGTCAGTCTGCGGTACGGTAATGAATAGATCCGGATAGGGGGTAATAGCGCGGTAAGCTTAATTTAAGCGGCAGGAAACGCGCTGTACTAATTGAAATTAAAATAACGATATAAGGAAATGCTAATATTTCACAGCGTGCGCTCGACCGCGAGCGCCGCTGAGTCTGCGCTATCGCGACAACCGCACAATCCTGCTCGACGCGCTGACTCGGCCGTACGCCCCTTGAGGACGAGGCCGCGGCGGCGGATCGCGCTATACTGCTCGAGCGTGGGTTTTCCTGGGCGAAGACCGCTCATTTCTGGTCAAGGCTGTGGCAGCGCACGAACCCTGGGAATCGGGCCTCGCCGGCGTGTGAGTCCCGTGAAATTCATCCTTACAAAATCACCAAGACCCCATTTAAATGACGATGTAGGGAAATGTTAATCTGATGACCTGGGGGGGCTGATCCGCGCCATGCGTGCACTCCATGGACACCTGAGTCTGCGCCACCTGGTGGTATTTCGGGAGGTTGCCCACAGCGGGGCTGTCAATGCCGCTGCCCGTAGCCTCTATCTGTCGCAGCCTGCCGCCACGCAGGCAGTCGCCGCCGTGGAGCGTTACTTCGGCGAGCGACTGTTCGACCGTACCAGCGCCGGGATGACGCCGACGCTCATGGGTCGGCGCTGCCTCGAGCGCATCGAGCGGGCGCTCGCCGAGCTGGGCACTGCGATGGGGGAGCTGCTGCCTTCATCCGCGGGCCGCACCGAGCGTGCGCTAAACCTTGGTCAGCTCGAGGCGCTGATCGCGCTCGTCAAGCACGGCAGCTTCCGTGCCGCTGCGAAGGCGCTCGGGATCGCCGTGCCGACGCTTCATCAGGCTGCCCGCGCCCTGGAGCAGGTCAGCGGTACCATCCTGCTCGAGCGCACCAGCTTCGGTCTGGGCCTCAATCGCAATGGTGAGCGTTTTGCGCGCCATGCGGGCCGGGCCCTCTCCGAGCTGCAGCAGGCGCGCGACGAGCTCGGCGCACTACACGGCGACGAGCGCGGCCGTACCGTCATCGGGGCGATGCCGTTGTCGCTCAGCGGACTTGTGCCCAGCGCGGTGCTGCAGTTCATGGCCCGCTATCCGTTGCATACCGTCGAACTGCTCAACGGTCCCTATGAGACTCTGCTGCGCGCGTTGCGTGATGGCTCGGCCGATGTGCTGATCGGCGCGCTGCGCCAGCCGGCGCCCGCCAACGATGTGGTCGAAGAGCCGCTGTTCGACGATCCGCTTACGCTCGTGGTACGCGCCGGGCATCCGTTGACTCGCTGCGCCACTCTCGATGTGTCACAGCTGCGGCAGTTTCCGTGGATCGCTCCGCGTCTGGGGACCCCGCTGCGCCGGCACTTCGAGGCACTGTTCGAGGGCCTGGGCGTTCCATGCCCTACCGGCACGGTCGAATGCAACTCGCAGGTGGCCGCGAACGCCATTCTGCAGTCCAGTGATCATGTCATGCTGCTGTCCGAGCGCCAGGTGATGGCGGACGTGACAGCCGGACTGCTGGCGATACTGCCTCACCCACTGGGCCGGGTGGTGCGCACCATCGGCCTGACGCTGCGTGTCGGCTGGCGGCCCACCGAGGCCCAGCAGGTGGTGCTGGATCTGTTGCGACTGGCCGGCCGGTATACGCCGCCGCTGGAATCAGTCGCGCGCCCTCAGCGTCGGACGGTGCGTCGCGCCAGCGACGCACTGTCCGCTGCCTCGGGCGCCTGACGGCCCGCGGCGGTTAACCTCAGGAGCCTGCCTTCACGTCGGTCCGCCAGCCCTGGTGGTACGCCTCGCGTGCCTGGCGGGAATAGGGGACCGGCGACACCTGTACGCGGATCTCGATCTGCTTATGGCGCTCCACCGTTGTCTTGCGCGTGCCTCCGCCTTCCTCGCCCCAGGTCAGCGTGAGCACGTCGCCGATATCGATATCCGAGTCCACGACACCCAACGAGAGGGCCGTGCGCTCGCCGTAGCTGTAGCCGGTGAACATCGAGAGGCCGACCACCTTGTTTCCTCGTGTCACCTTGTCGTAAGAGGCGGAGGCGTAGTTCGCCAGCGGCATCTCGAAGTGCTTGTAATTTTCCGTGCCCGGCCTCAGCAGTGACGCGAAAATCCTGGCGACGTCGTCCGGGTTCCACGCGAACGTCACCTTCTTGCGCTGCGGGTGCTGCTGGTCCTTGGCCATGCGTTCGAGGGCCTCACGGCCGACGAAATCGTGGTCGAACTTCACAAACGATCCGTAGCCCAGCTCGTATGGGGTGACGTAGTAATCCTCTATGTTATCGGAGACGAAGCTGCCACCGAGCGAGCCGGTGCCTTCGTAGCCGCTCGCCGGGAGCCACTCGCGGTATTTGCGCATTTTTTCGCCGGTGTAGACCGCCGGCAAGGGTGAGGGAATCCACCCGGACTCGAGCGTGTTGCTGGCGTAGGCGCGTGCGCCAACCTGCACCAGCCCGAAGTCCGCGCCGGCCTTGATGATGGCTTCACGGATCTCCTCTCGTTCCTCGTAGGGACCCCAGATCTCCAGCCCGGGAGCGCCGGCCATGCCGTGACGCAGGCAACGCACCTTGCGCCCGGCGATATTGATCACGTCCATGTTGAAGAACTTGACCTCGGGCAGCGGCCCGCCGTTCAGCTTTTCCAGGATCTTATTCGCGTTGGGCCCCTGGACCTGATAGCGATAACGCCGGCGAACAACGGCCTTGCCACGGGGGTTCGAGGGGGAGCGATCGTCGCGGTCGATCTCGACCTTGTAGCCACCGGTCTGCGCGTGAAACTGCAGCCAATTCACCGTGGGGGCGCGCCCCACGAAATCGAACTCGTTGTCCCCGAGATAGAAGAGGATGCCGTCCCCGATCACATAACCATCGTAATTGCAGGGCACGTACTGCTTCGCTTTGTTCGGTGCGAAGGTAGCAAAGCTGTTGATCGTGAGATCGGACAGCATTTTTTTGGAGTCCGGTCCCCGCACGACCAGTTCCGCCATATGGTGACTCTGATCGAAAAGCACCGCCGTTTCCCGCCAAGCGAGCTGCTCGTCGCGCCAATTGGTGTATTCACCAGGGACTACCGGATAAACGTAAGCTCCGATCTGCGAATTTCGCAGGAGCTTGACCGGGTTACCCACGCGGTCCAACAGGTTCTGCAGGCTCTGCTCATTCATGCTCCGAATTCCCTTGTGTAATGGTGGTTGTTGCGAGGCTCGGCGCGTCGCGCGCTGCCTGTCCACCGTTGCGGTGCTCTCACTGACGAGGGGGCGCATCATAACCCTCGTGCCGGATAATCGTCCACGGGCCACGGCCGCGCGCTTGCAGTACAAGCAAGCGCGGCACGACGTCGATTCTTTTTTAGATGCGGCCGGCCAGTAGCATCAGCCATCACGAGCGCGGTCGCACGACCTGCCTGCTGAACTCGTGACAGCGGCGCGTCGCGATCAGTGCCGGCGCGACTGCACGTGATCGAGTTTTCCGCTGCAACTTCGGATGCGGTCTGTGAGCCATCGTGCAGCGTTGGCTCGTGTAGGCACTGACGGGCACGCAGCCATCTGCACAGGCCGCACTGCCTGCGGACTTATTGGGGTACTGACGGTCTGCTCCTGACGCCGCAGCGGCCGCAGTGCCGTGCACGGCCCACGTCGGCGGCGAGACGCCGGCCCATGGATCTGCCTATAGCCTTATGAAAATTGTTATTACCAACAGTTCGCTCTACGTAGCATAATTCATACACCTGATAGGCGTTGCCCTATAGCAACTTCTGGCGATCTCATCGCCAGTCGAACGCTGCGGGCCAGGCGCGGATCCACCGTGTCATGGCCGCGCAAACCTCACATTAACGCATTGTTAAATCTAGTTAATCGTCTGGAGGCACGGCAGATGAAAAGAGCATTGCTCGGACGGACAGCAGGCCCTGTGGCCCTATGTTCCTTGATCGCGACAACAGTAGTATTTTGCCAGAGCGCAACGGCGCAGACCGCCCAGGGCGCAACTGACCAGACGGCCCAGAACACAGGCGACCAGACCGCTCAGAACACGAGCGACCAGACCGCGACGGGTGCGCTCCAGGAGGTGGTGGTCACCGCCGAGCGCCGCGAGGCCAATATCCAGACCACGCCGATTTCAATCGTGGCAATTTCCGGCGATCAGTTGGCGACGTCGTCAGTGACCGACCTCAATGCGCTGCAGGGATCGGTGCCAAATCTGACGGTCCAGAACCTCGGCGGCTCCTTCGTCGTAAACATCCGCGGTATCGGACTGGAAGAAAATGCGGGTGCGCCCGACCAATCGGGCGTCCTCGTCGTTCGTGACGGACTGCCCACCGGCCTGGGCGGCTTCGGGCTGAATGCACCCTACTATGACATTGCCGATGTCGAGGTCCTGCGGGGCCCGCAAGGCACCTTCGCGGGCGACAATTCGACCGCCGGATCCGTCAACGTCAATTCGCAGAGCCCAAATTTCCGCGGCATCGATGGCTACGTAGATGCTCTGGCCGGTACGTACAGCGATACCAGATTCCAGGGTGCTGTGAACCTGCCCGTGGACGACACCCTTGCGCTGCGTTTTGCCTTCAACGAAGAGACGCGCAACAGCTTCTATAACGACGAAGGATCGGCCTATTACGGCTCCAATGGAGCCGGGCCGTTGTTGGCCGACGGCGCCTATGCCGACTCGCCCAAGACATCCAACGATCCGGGTGATCTGAATGAGAAGGATGGACGTCTGGGCGTGCTGTGGAAGCCGACCGACAATTTCCAGGCCCTGACGAAGATCGAGATCGACGCGCAGGACACCGATGGCCAGGCGGGGCAGCCCAATGCCGGTACCTTCACGGAGCCGGCCGGACAGCTGTGCCCCAACGGGGCAGCCGGGCCCGTGTGCCACAGCGTGTACTACGAGGGCTACTCGGGATCGCCCTATACGCTGACTCAAACGCAGGCTGAAGCCGGCGTCTGGGATATGAACACGGACTATTTCAGCGAGGAGCTGCGATTCACGTTACCCGACGGTGTCGTGTTGCGCTCGATGAGCGGCGATCAGGAGCTCTTCAATGTCTCGACGGGAGGCAACTACGATTCGATATGGACTGGTTACAGCACCGGTGACACCACGACGCACATCTACTCCGAGGAATTCGACGCGATTTCGCCCACCGATCGCCCGATCAGCTGGATAGCCGGCGCGAATTGGTACTACGTGGCGAGCATGTATTCCTCTTTCAGCGCGAACGAATACACGCCGTTCTCCCCGACAGATCCGGAATATTCCTACTGGGTCGACGGCGAAACCATCTACGACAAAAACGAAGCCGCATTCGGTCAGATTACCTGGCAGGCCACTCCGACGCTGCAGGCTTACGCCGGGGCGCGTGTGACCCATGACGCGGACACCGGCGTCGGCAAGATCCAGATCAACGCGCCGGGGATTGGCTTGCTGCTCACCCTGGGTAACACGCAGCCCTATACCGGGACCACTCCTACCGGTAAGGTCGGGCTGAACTGGACGCCGGTGGCGGGCCAGTTCTTTTATGCGTTCTATGCGCGCGGTTACAAGCCGGGTGAAGAGAACCTGGGCAGCGAGCCGCCTGCCAACCGCGAGACCGTCAACGACTATGAGGCCGGATGGAAGGGCACGCTGGCCCGCGGGCACGTGCAGATGTCACTCGGTGGCTACTACATGCAGTACTACGGCATGATAGAGCCCATCTTCGATCCCGAGGACGCGGCTGCGACGTCGGAGGGGAATATTCCTTACTCCACGGTCAAGGGACTCGAATACTCGATGCAGTCGAACTGGGGACGCCTGGGCTTCGATCTGGGTGCGGCCCTCAATAAGTCGGTGCTGGGGCAGATCGTGGAGTATTCAACCTACGCATTCCCCCCGGGTTACGAGATAACGAACCAGTGCGCGCCCGGTGAAACTCCGAACCCCACGAAGACCTGCACCAACTACACGCCGTACTACGCGCCGGTCAGTGGCGAGGCGCTACCGTTTGCGCCCTTGTTCTCCGGTCATGCAACAGTCCAGTACAGCATTCCCGTGGGGAGCACGTCCGTGGTGCCGCGCGCGGTGTATTCGTTCCAGGGCACCAGTTATTCGAGCCTGTTCCAGAACAGCTACTTCCGGTTGCCCGAACATTCCCTGGTGAATGCGTACCTGGATTGGGACGCCGGTCCCTGGACGACGACGCTGTGGGCAACCAATGTCGCGAACAAGGTATATATACAAGGAATTTCGGGTGCCGAGGTC
Source organism: Gammaproteobacteria bacterium (assembly GCA_030038755.1). GTDB lineage: Bacteria > Pseudomonadota > Gammaproteobacteria > Steroidobacterales > Steroidobacteraceae > FEN-1191. Next base: position 1,005 of record JASHSK010000250.1, on the reverse strand, counting down.
TATTACGGGAACCCGAGACAGTACGGTGTAGAGCTGCACCGAAGCTTCTGAGGCGCTGCACAGCAGCACCGGAGCGGCAGGGCGCAACGGCTCGATAACGCCGCCTCCGGAGGCGCCAGAGCCAAAGGCGCCAGGGCCAGGCCCGGGGGGTTGATCACGCCCGATCAACCGACCCGGGCCTTTTCTTTATTGGCGTGTGCACCGCGACCGCGGGGGCGGGCGGCGTACGCTGGCCGCAATGCCATGTTCCCACTACTGAAATCGAGGCGGGCCGAACCTGTGTCTCCGGCTGGCGTCAAAGTGAGGCGTGGGATTCAGCATCCGTGAGGCTTCACAAGATCCCTGAACTATTGTCAACGTCTTTGAGGTGGTGAAGGTAAACCTGCGACGCCGGTGCTGCCATTGACGGAATGCAGCGCGGACGGCCAGCACACGTCAGGATGGGCATATATTTGTTTTAACAGGAGAATTCGAGCCAGTCCCGGTATCGCAGTCAAGCTCGAGACCCGGTGCCGGTGACGCTCGATCGGGTGATTAAAATATCATTAAGGTATTTGGGGTGCAGAAGATATTGGTGGTAAAAATACACTTGCCCCATCAGGGGGCAGACGGCCGGAGGCGCCCTACCGGAGGGTAGTTATTTGGGTGACGAAACCGTGAGAGAGCAGGCTGTTCGGGGGGCACCGTCAGGCAGGCCGGCCGTCGGGCCAGTGCTGTCGGGTCTGGCGGTGGCGTCGTGCTGCCTGACCTTCGCGCTGCTGAGCGGATGCGGTAGTGCAGTCGCCTCGAGCGGCTCGCAGGCGCCCAGCGCCGCGGAAGTGGCCGCGCGGCTGGCCAGGGAGACCGCGGGGCTGAAGCCGATCACCGGGCCGATCGATTTCAACGAGCAGATCCGTCCCATCCTGTCCTCGGGCTGCTTCGCCTGCCACGGGCCCGACGCCAATATGCGCAAGGCCGGACTGCGCCTGGACTATGCCGATCCGGCCGAGGCGGCACTGTCGGACA
>JASHSK010000249.1 GCA_030038755.1 Gammaproteobacteria bacterium | reverse complement strand
GGTCGAGCGCCCCTTATTCGTAGCGCACCGCGACGATCTCGTAGCTGATGGTACGGCCCGGCGCCGCCACGTCCACGACGTCACCCTCCCGCCGCCCGATCAGCGCGCGGGCGATCGGCGAGCCGATCGAGATGCGGCCGGCACGGATGTCGGCCTCGTCCTCGCCGACGATCTGATAGCTCACGGACGCGCCCGCGTCCTGATCCTCGAGCTCGACCGTGACCCCGAAGACCACCAGCCCGTTGGCGGGCAGCCTGGACACATCGATGATTTCGGCGCCTGCCAGCCGCTGCTCGATCTCATGGATGCGTCCTTCGATGAACCCCTGCTGCTCACGCGCGGCGTGATACTCCGCATTTTCGGACAGATCCCCGTGACCGCGCGCCTCGGCAATGGACTTGATGATGCGCGGGCGCTCCTCGCTCTTCAGCCGCTTGAGCTCGGTACGCAGCAGCTCCGCTCCACGCGAGGTCATCGGCGAGCGCTTCATGTGCCGACCTCGCGCCGCACGCCGGTGTCGCGGACGCCGGCATCGCGGGCACCGGTGTCACGGGCGCCGGTGTCACGGGTCTCGCGGACGCCGGTGTCGCGGGCATTGGTCGCCTCGTCGGCAGCCTGCGAGACCACTTCGCGATGCAGGTCCTGCAGGCGGTTGACCTCGACCTCATCGAGGTGATCGAGCGCCTCGCAGGTCGCCAGCGCCGCGGCCAGCGTTGTGTAGTAGGTCACGTGCCGGTGCACGGCCTCGCGGCGGATGGAGCGCGACTCGAGCGTGGCCTGCTTGCCCTCGGTGGTGTTGATGATCAGATCGATCTCGTCGTTCTTGATCATGTCCACGATGTGCGGGCGACCCTCGCGCACCTTGTTGACACGCCGGCACTCGACGCCGCCGGCCGCGAGCGTCGTCGCGGTGCCGCTCGTGGCCACGATATCGAAGCCGTGGGCGATCAGCCGCCGCGCGAGCGGCACCGCGCCGGGCTTGTCGCGATCGCGCACGCTGATCAGGCAGCAGCCCCGCCGCGGCAGCACGACCCCGGAGGCCGCCTGCGACTTGGCATAGGCCTCCCCGAAGGTGCGACCCGTGCCCATCACCTCTCCGGTGGACTTCATCTCGGGACCCAGAATCGGGTCGGCCTCGGGAAATTTGACGAACGGGAACACCGCTTCCTTGACGCTGTAGAAGCGCGGCACGCGCTCGCTCAGCGCCCCGAGCTCCGAGAGCCGGCGTCCCGTCATGACCCGGGCGGCGATCCTGGCGAGCGGCATCCCCGTGGCCTTCGACACGAACGGGACGGTCCGCGAGGCGCGCGGGTTCACCTCGAGCACGTAGATCGTGCCGGCCTGGATGGCGAACTGCACGTTCATCAGTCCCACGACATTGAGGGCGCGCGCGAGCTTGCGCGTCTGCACGCGCAGCTCCGCCTGCAGCTCGTTCGACAGGCTGTTGGGGGGCAGCGAGCAGCTCGAGTCTCCCGAGTGCACCCCCGCCTGCTCGACGTGCTCCATGATGCCGCCGATCAGCACCTGCTCGCCGTCACACACCGCGTCCACGTCGACCTCGATGGCCACGTCGAGGAAGCGGTCGAGCAGCACCGGACTGTCGTTCGACACCTGCACGGCATGACCCATGTAGGCGCGCAGATCCTCCTCGGTGAACACGATCTCCATGGCGCGGCCGCCGAGCACGTAGGAGGGGCGCACCACCAGCGGGTAGCCGACCTCGCGCGCCAGCTGTACCGCCTGCTCCTCATCGCGCGCGGTCGCGTTGGCCGGTTGGCGCAGGCCCAGCCGCCTGACCAGCTGCTGGAAACGCTCGCGGTCTTCCGCGATATCGATCGAGTCGGGTGTAGTGCCGATGATGGGGGCTCCGGCCTCTTCCAGCGCGCGCGACAGCTTCAGCGGGGTCTGCCCGCCGAACTGCACGATCACCCCTTCGGGCCGCTCCTTGGCGATCACTTCGAGCACATCCTCGAGCGTGAGAGGCTCGAAGTACAGCCGATCGGAGATGTCGTAGTCGGTCGAGACGGTCTCCGGATTGCAGTTGACCATGATGGTCTCGAAGCCGTCGTCGCGCAGTGCCATCGCCGCCTGCACGCAGCAGTAATCGAATTCGATCCCCTGGCCGATGCGGTTGGGGCCGCCGCCGAGGATCATGATCTTGCGCCGGCGGCTCGGTGCCGCCTCGCACTCCTCCTCATAAGTCGAGTACAGGTAGGCGGTGGAGGTCGCGAACTCCGCAGCGCATGTGTCGACCCGCTTGTACACCGGGGCGACGCCGAACTCGCGCCGCTTGCCGCGGATCACCGCCTCACTGGAGCGCGTCAGCGTCGCCAGCCGTCGATCCGAAAAGCCCTTGCGCTTCAGCGCGCGCAGTCGTTCGCGCCCGAGCGCCCCCTCGCCCTCGCGCCGCACGCGCGTCTCCTCGGAGACCAGCTCGGCGATCTGCGCCAGGAACCACGGGTCGATCGCCGACAGCTCCGCGACCCGCTCCACACTCCAGCCGGCGCGAAACGCATCGGCCACGTACAACAGCCGCGCCGGCCCCGGCGAGCGCAGCTCGTAGCTGAGCGCACGCACCGCCTCCTCGCCCAGCTGTCCGCCCGCGCCGGCCGTCGCGGCGGACGCGATCGGCGGTGCGCTGGAGATGAACGGCGCGAGCACCGGGTCGAGCCCATCCAGCCCGGTCTCCAGCCCGCGCAGCGCCTTCTGCAGCGACTCCTGGAAGGTGCGGCCGATCGCCATCACTTCCCCGACCGACTTCATCTGCGTCGTCAGCCGATCGTTGGCCGCGGGGAATTTCTCGAACGTGAAGCGCGGGATCTTGGTCACCACGTAGTCGATCGTCGGCTCGAACGATGCGGGCGTCGCCCCGCCGGTGATCTCGTTCCTCAGCTCATCGAGCGTGTAGCCGACCGCGAGCTTTGCGGCCACCTTGGCGATCGGAAAGCCGGTGGCCTTGGAGGCCAGCGCCGAGGAGCGCGAGACGCGCGGATTCATCTCGATCACCAGCATGCGTCCATCGGCGGGATTGAGCGCGAACTGCACGTTCGAGCCGCCGCACTCCACGCCGATCTTGCGCAGCACGGCGATCGAGGCGTCGCGCATGCGCTGGTACTCCTTGTCCGTCAGGGTCTGTGCCGGCGCCACGGTGATCGAGTCGCCCGTGTGCACGCCCATCGGATCCAGGTTCTCGATCGAGCAGATGATGATGCAGTTGTCCTTGCGGTCGCGCACCACCTCCATCTCGAATTCCTTCCAGCCGAGCACCGCCTCCTCGATCAGCAGCTCGCGCGTCGGCGAGGCATCCAGGCCGCGCTGCACGATCTCCTCGAACTCCTCGCGGTTGTAGGCGATACCCCCGCCGCTGCCGCCGAGCGTGAAGGAGGGGCGGATGACGATCGGATAGCCGATACCACTCTGCACCGCGAGCGCTTCGGTGAGCGAGCGCGCCAGCTGCGAGTGCGGCACGCCGAGTCCGATCTCGCGCATGGCGTTACGGAAGCGCTCGCGATCCTCGGCCATGTCGATGGCCTCGCGCGAGGCGGCGATCAGCTCGACGCCGTACTGCTTGAGCACGCCCTCGCGCACCAGATCGAGTGCCGTGTTCAGCGCCGTCTGCCCACCCATGGTCGGCAGCAGCGCGTCGGGCCGCTCGCGCTCGATGATGCGCGCCACGGTTCGCCAGTTGATCGGCTCGATGTAGACCGCGTCGGCGCTCTCCGGGTCGGTCATGATCGTGGCCGGGTTGGAGTTGACCAGGATGACGCGGTAGCCCTCCTCGCGCAGCGCCTTGCATGCCTGCGTGCCCGAATAGTCGAACTCGCACGCCTGACCGATCACGATCGGCCCGGCGCCGATGATCAGGATGCTCGACAGATCGGTTCGTTTGGGCATGCGCTTGGCGGCTCCCTGGTTGCTTCCCGGACGGCTCCCCGATGGCTCAGGCGCTCGCAGGCTGCCACTCAGCGCGCCGCCGAGAGCTCACGCAGCTGGCCCTTCAGCCGGCGCACCATCGCCTGGATGAAGCCCTCGAACAGTGGCGCGAGATCATGCGGCCCCGGGCTCGCCTCCGGGTGTCCCTGAAAACCGAACGCCGGATGATCGGTCAGCGACACCCCCTGCAGACTGCCGTCGAACAGCGAGCGATGTGTAGGCACTACATTGCCTGGCAGCGTCGACTCATCGACCGCGAAGCCGTGGTTCTGGCTGGTAATGATCACCCGTCCGGTGGCCAGATCCTGCACCGGATGATTGGCGCCATGGTGTCCGAACTTCATCTTCACTGTCCTGGCGCCGGTGGCCAGACCGAGCAGCTGGTGGCCGAGACAGACGCCGAAGATCGGCACGTCTGCGGCCACCAGCTCGCGCACCGCCTCGATCGCATACGTGCAGGGCTCGGGGTCTCCCGGCCCGTTGGACAGCAGCACCCCGTCGGGCCTGAGCGCAAGCACCTGCTGTGCGCCGGTCGTGGCGGGCACCACGGTGAGCCTGCAGCCCTGATCGGCGATGAGCCGCAGGATGTTGCGCTTCACCCCGTAATCGTAGGCTACCACGTGCAGGCGCTGCGCGGCGCGCAGCGGCACCGCGCACGCCTGTCCGATGCTGCCCTCGTTCCACTGATAGGCATCGTGCGTGCTGACCACCTTGGCGAGATCCATGCCCTTGAGCCCCGGGAACGCGCGCGCCAGCTGCACCGCTGCCGCCTCATCGATGCGATCGCCGGTCATGATGCAACCCGACTGCGCTCCCTTCTCGCGCAGCAATCGCGTGAGTCGCCGCGTATCGATGCCCGCGATGGCCACCACCTGGCCGCGCCGCAGGAATTCCGCGAGATCGCCGGCGGCGCGCCAGCTGCTGCTGATCATCGACAGGTCGCGGATCACGAGACCCGCGGCGTAGATGCGCGCGGACTCCATGTCCTCGGGGGTCGCGCCGGTGTTGCCGATGTGCGGATAGGTCAGCGTGACGATCTGGCGCGCGTAGGAAGGGTCGGTCAGGATCTCCTGATAACCGGTGATCGCGGTGTTGAACACGACCTCGCCGGTGGTATTGCCGGCAGCTCCAACGGATTGGCCTCTGAAGATCGACCCATCGCCAAGCGCCAGCACCGCCGGAACCGTCACCGCATCCTTCTCCTTGTGAATTTTTGATGCGCACATGCACAAAGCGGGAGGAGTTCTTTTGGAACATCCTCCCGCCTTGTGCGGACTAACCCGATACTCGGATTACAGGGAAAGTTTAAAGACCCCCACCGCCCCTGTCCACGCGAATATCGGCCGCGAGCAGCCCCAAAAGGCCCGCCCGCACCGCGGCAGCGGGTGGATGTTGCGGCGCACAGGCCGGGGGCCGGGCGACCACGGCGCCCGACCAGGGAGTGTGCCTGCAAGCCATTGATCAGATAGATAAAACGTCCCTCATCGAATAGCGTCCCGGGGGCTGGGAGACCAGCCAGCTGCCCGCCTGCAGCGCGCCGCGCGCGAAGATCGCGCGGTCGGTGGCGCGGTGCGTCAGGCTCAGTGCCTCCCCGGGCCCCAGGAAGCGTACCTCGTGCTCCCCGACCGCGTCCCCGCCGCGCAGCGCCGCGAAGCCGATTTCCCCCGGCGAGCGCGGACCGGCGGCACCGTGGCGCCCGCTGCGCGCGTGCTCGGCCAGACGCTGCCCGCGGGCGGCGGCGACCGCCTCCCCGAGCGCGAGCGCCGTGCCGGAGGGCGCGTCGACCTTGTGGCGATGATGCACATCGAGGATCTCCACCTCGAACTGCGCGGGCAAGGCCGCCGCCGCGCGACGCACCAGCTCCTCGAGCACACACACACCCAGGCTGGTGTTGGCGGCCACCAGCAGCGCGATGCGCGCCGCAGCGGCCGCGAGCGGCGCCTGCAGCTCCTGCGGCAGACCCGTGGTGCCGATCAGCAGCGGCACGCGCGCCGCCACGCAGGCCGCCAGATGCGCACCGACCGCCGTGCCGCTGGAAAAGTCGATCACCAGGTCAGCCTCTCCCAGCAGCGGCGCGAGCGCGCTGGAGAGCGACACTCCACACTGGGCGGCGCCGGCGTGCCGGGCGGCGTCCTGACCGAGCGCGGCGTTGTGCGCTGACGCCACCGCGCCCACCAGGCGATAGCGCGGCATCTCGTGCAGCAGCCGCAGAATCTGCCCACCCATGCGCCCGCTCGCCCCGACGAGCACCAGGCGAATGCTCTGGCCGTCCTGCTCGACGCTCACGCAGGGCTGCTCACGAGGAGCTACCGGAGAAGAACCGCTTGACGCCCTCGAAGAAGCTCTTTTGGCGCGGCGCATGCCGATGCCCGTCGCTGCGCAGGGATTCATCCAGCGAGCGCAGCAACTCGCGCTGCTCGTGCGACAGGTTGACCGGCGTTTCCACCACCACGTGGCAGAACAGATCGCCGCGGCTGGTGCCGCGCACGGATTTCACGCCCTTATCGCGCAGCCGAAACACGCGCCCCGATTGCGTCTCCGCGGGAATCTTCAGTACCACCTGACCGTCGAGCGTCGGAACCTCGACGCTGCCGCCGAGCGCCGCCGTGGCCAGGCTGATCGGCACCTCGCAGGACAGGTTCGTGCCGTCGCGCTCGAAGATCGCGTGCTCGCGCACCTGCACCTCGACGTACAGATCTCCGGGCGGCCCGCCGTTGCGGCCCGCCTCCCCTTCGCCGGCGAGCCGCACGCGATCCCCGCTATCCACGCCGGCCGGAATCTTCACCGAGAGTTTTTTGCCGCGGCGGATGCGGCCCTGTCCGAGACAGTGATCGCAGGGATTGCGCACGATGCGGCCGGCGCCGCGACAGTGCGGGCAGGTCTGCTGCAGCGTGAAGAAGCCCTGTGACACGCGCACCTGACCCGTGCCGGCACAGGTATCGCAGGTCACCGGGTTGCTGCCGCGTGCCGCGCCCGAGCCGTGGCACAGCTCGCATTCGACGAATTTGTTGACGTCGATCTCCACCGTGCGCCCGAACACCGCCTCGGCGAGGTCCAGGCCGATCTCGTAGCGCAGGTCCGCGCCGCGAAATACCGCCGGGCCACCACCGCGCCGCGCACCGCCGAAGATGTCGCCAAACACATCGCCGAAGATGTCGCTGAAGGCCTCCGCGCCATGGAAGCCACCGGCGCCGGCGGCCGAGGCGTTGCGGCTGGCCTCCACGCCCTGATGGCCGTACTGGTCGTACACCGCACGCTTGCCTGCGTCGGAGAGCACCTCGTAGGCCTCCTTGGCCTCCTTGAAGCGCTCTTCGGCCTCGTGGTCGCCGGGATTGCGGTCCGGGTGGTACTTCATCGCCAGACGGCGATAGGCCTTCTTGATCTCGGCCTCGCCGGAGTTGCGAGGCAGGTCGAGCACTTTGTAGTAGTCGCGTTTGGCCATGAGTCGGAACGGATACCTGTCTTGATGCTTATGCCGTCGAGCGCCGCCGTTCGATCATCTCACAGCCGCGCACCCGGCACCGCGCAGCGGTACCAGGTGCGGACATGCAGCATCCGCATTGCATGCAGCAGTGGGTTGGGCGGGCGCCCGCGCCTGCGCGCACACCGCGCCCGGGCGCGGTGACACTCCGCGCGCGCCACCTCAGGAGGCGCGCCGGCCCTTATCGCGGACCTCCTCGAACTCTGCATCGACCACGTTATCCTCGGGCTTGGACTGCGACTGGCCGCCTGCTTCCGGCGCACCCGGGCGTGCCCCGGCCGCGCCCGCGCCACCGGCCGCGCCACTCGCGCCGCCAGCACCGCC
>JASHSK010000248.1 GCA_030038755.1 Gammaproteobacteria bacterium | reverse complement strand
GAGCACCAGGTTGTCGATGCGCGTGCGCTCGATGCGCGTGAACGGCTCCGCGCGTGCCATGTAGCTGAAGGCACCCTGATGCGCGTATCGCCGCAGCACCTCGTCGTCGACCTGGTAGAGCTGATAGTTGGTGACGGCGCACTGATCGAACTCCGCCTTGCTCTGCGCGAGCTGCGCTCGCAGTTGCGTGCGGTCCGTCTCCACGTCCTGCAGCTGCGAAATCGTCTCGCGGAAGCGCGCGACCAACTCGTCGGCCTGTCCCCGGAGGGTTGCCAGGTTCTTTGCCGTCGCGGTCTGTGCCGCCTGCGCGGCCGTCAGTGCCGCCTGATCGCTGGCGGTGCCGCTCCTGGCAGCCGCGAGTTGCTGCTTCACGGCCGCCAGCTGCTTCTGCGCCTCGGCGAGATCACCCTTCAGCTTGGCGTTATCGGCCCGCAGTTGCGTGCGCTCGGAGATCGCCTGTTGATAATCATCGTAGAGCTTCTGATTGACACTGCCGCCGCCGCTGCGCTCGACCTGGGAGAAGGCCGGGCCTGCCATCTGAATCGCCAGTAACGACCCGAGGCCCAGCGCGAGCCACACGCGACGCTGCTGCGTGAAACGCCGAGGTGTACTCATTCGGGTGGCCATGGGGATGCTCCTCAGAAGCGGGCGTTCAGATCGAGCTGCAGGATGTCCAAGCCGAAGCGCGGTCCATCGATTTCGTTGGCGCTCATGTAGCGCGCGCGCACCCAGACGTTCTTCGCCAGGCCGAGCTCCGTCCAGAAATAGTAGCCCTGGGCGTTCGTGCCGCCACCGTGAAAGTCCGCGTCCGTCCAGGCATCGAGCACCGCATCGCGCCGCACATAGCGATAGCCGATGCGGCTCCGCCAGTCCCAGCGGTCGTTGACTTCCGGATCGCCATACCCGATTTCCCCGACGTAACCGATATCCTCCGGCTGGGGCATGGTCTGCCCGGTCAATGCTTCGACCGAGGCCATGTTGTAGCCGATATTGCGTACCGCCTCGCCTTCGAGATTGAACATGTGCGAGCCGACGGCCAGCTGGTACTCCGCAGAGATGTCCGCGATTCGAAAGTGCGCCGCGAGCGCGAACAGATTGACTCCTTCCGGGTTCGTGGTGCTGTTGGCGATGTCATAGTAGGAATTGCCGTACTGGATGTACGCCGGCGCCGTGAAGTTGTAGTAGGTCGAATCCGGCGGGTTCTTGATGCCGGTGACGTGCAGGAAATCGTAGTAGGCGGCAGCGATGCGCAGGTGCTGCAGACCGCCCGCGAAGCGCAGATTGGTGCCCAGCTGCGCGCCGAGGAACCATTTGTTGTCCGGGTTGTCCAGCGGCACCTCGAGCATCTGATCGCCCGCCACCGTCAGATACATCAGCGAGCGGTCGCTGCCGCCGTCGTGGCCGAAGGGCAGCCGCAGGGTACCGGCGACACCCTCGAACGTCAGGTCGCGCGCGAACACGAGCTCGGTGGGCGCAAACCATGGATTGAGCAGCCGGCCGCCCTCGGCGGTCATCCAGGAGACCCGACCGGGCGCCTGGGAATCCCAGCGGATCGCAGCCTCGTCGAGGCCGACCGCGTAACGCTCTCCGTAAGTGCCTTCGTTCTGGCTCTCGGAGACCGGGACCGTAAGCTCTCCGGTGGCCAGGCGGATGGTGGCGGTCCAGTTCGGCGTCAGGTCGTCCTCGACCCCCAGGCGCGCGCGCTCGCGCAGGCGATCGCGATTGTCGGTCGTGTCGATGAACGGATAGGTCGTCGCGGCGATGCTGCCGGCCTCGTTGATCGCCTCGTAGTCGAGCAGCTCGTCGACGGAGTTGTCACGCGCGTACATGTCGTTCTGCTCACGGACGGTAATATCACCGAACACGTGCATGCGCGTGATCCAATCCGGCAGCGCCCCCGGAACGCCCCACTTCTCGGTCTTGGCCTGCTGCAGAACGCTCGACACCACGGCCGGCTGCACCTGCTGCTCGACCTGCTTGGCGATCTGGTCCTGGATGATCTGCGGCACGTAGGGCACGCGCACGGCGCCCTGCTCAGCCTTGGCCTGCGCCGCGGACTTGGCGGCGTTGATCGCAGCGTCCGCCGCGGCTTTATCCTGCGCCTGCTTGACCAGCTGCTGCGCCTGCTCGCGCGTCATCAGGCCCTTGTCAACCAGGGCCTGTAGCAGATTGACCAGCGTATTGCGCAGCTCATCGAGCGATTGCTGTTCGGCGACGCTGTCGTCGGCCGCCTGTACGCAGGGGACGGCGCAGGCCAGCAGCAGGGCGCCGACCACTCCCAGTCGATGTCGAAACCACATTCGAGAGAATCTCCCAGTCCGATTTTTACGTTACGTGCGCCCGACGATTTGCAGGGTGACTGGCTGGGGCATCTCGAGGGGCGGCGCTTCATCGATGCTCCCCATCGAGCTCAGCGCCGCAGAGATCTCCCCGTCGAGGGCGCGATTACCCGAGCTGCTCGTCAGGCGTACTTGTTTGATGTGGCCGTCCGCGGCGATCCACAGACGCACGTTCACGGTGAACTTTTGAGCGTGCAGTCTCGGATCCGAGGTCAGCCGGTCACTGACTGCGTCCTTGATCTTGCCCGTGTACCACGCAAACGCCGACCCACCCGATCCGATCAGATCGCTGCCGCCCGCTCGCGCGACCAGCCCGAACGAATCGCCTCCGGCAGTACCCGTGGCATCCAGACCGAGCTGCTGCTGCGGCGGCGCAGGCGTCTTGTCCGGCGTCGGCTCGGGTTGCTTCTGCTCGATGGGCTGCTGGATCTTCTCCGGCGGCGGCGGCGGCGGCGGGGTCTCGGGCGGCGGTGGGGGCGGCGGCGGCCGGATGAGCGTGACTTCCTGGACGCGCTCCGGATTCTGGGTCTTATAGGCCATGAACCCGTGGATGAACCACACCAGCACCGACACCAGCAGCAGCACCAGCAGCAGGCCGCCGAGGACAGGCGCGCGCTTCAACCATCGGTGCCGGCGATCCATAGGGTGCCTGCCGCCTACTTCACGACCCGCTGCGTCACCAATCCCAGTTGCGTGATATCCAGCCGCCCGAGCAGATCCAGGACATCGATCACCTTCTGGTACTGCACGGTCGCATCTCCCTTCACGATGACGGGCAGGCTCGGGTTGACCGCCTTGTACTGGCGCAGCAGATTTTCCAGCTCGCTCATCGTCACGGGGAAGGTATCCAGGTAGATGGTGCCGTCCGCCGTGATGGTGATCGCCTTGGTCTGAGGCTTGGCGAGCGTCGGCGTTGCGCTGGCCTTGGGCAGATTGACCTTGATGCCCTGTACCGTCGCCGTCGTCATGATGATGAAGATGATCATCAACACGTA
>JASHSK010000247.1 GCA_030038755.1 Gammaproteobacteria bacterium | reverse complement strand
CGCGACATGGTGGTGATCATCCGCGACACCATCGCGGACATGATGAGGCGGCACATGACGCTCGAGCAGATCGAGGCGGCGGATCCGGCGCAGGCTTACGAGCCGCGATTCGGGTCGAGCACCGGGCCGTGGACGACGAACATGTTCGTGGCAGCCGTCTATCACAGTCTGCAGGCTGCGAAAAAGAAGTAGGTAGGCATGATGAGAACTCGCATATCGAACTGCACGGCGCAGGTCGCGCTGGCCGTGCTCGTGTCGCTGGGGGCGCAGACGGTCGCGCACGCGCAGGGCCGACGCGGACCGGGCGGCCCCCCGCCGAGCGCGGAAGCGACCGCGCCGGTGGATTTCACCGGTTATTGGGAATCGGTCGTGCAGGACGAGGACTGGGTATATCGCATGGTCACGCCCCGGCCGGGCGATTATGCAGGCGTTCCCCTGACGGCGGCCGGGATGCAGATCATGGCCGCCTGGGATCCGGCCAGGGACACGGCGGCGGGGGAGCAGTGCAAGTCCTACGGGGCGCCCGCCATCATGCGCGTCCCCGAGCACCTGCACGTCACGTGGCAGGACGAGCAGACGCTGAAGATCGAGACGGACGCGGGCCAGCAGACCCGCCTGCTGCACTTCGCCAGATCGGACGCCGATCAGGGCCCGAGGAGCTGGCAGGGATACTCCGTGGCGCAGTGGCAGCTGCAGCGCGTGGGAGGCGGCTTCTTCGGCGGCGGCAAGCCGGCCTGGGGGGCCCTGAAGGTCACGACCACGGATCTCAAGGCCGGATACCTGCGTAAGAACGGCGTCCCCTACAGCGAGAACGCCAGGGTCCTGGAATACTTCGATCTGATTCAGGGTCCTGCGGACCCTCAGGATTCTCAGGAACTTCAGGACCCCCAGCACCCCCAGGAAAGCGATGGCGGGTCGCTGATGGTGGTGACCAGCGTCGTCACCGACCCCGTCTATCTGTCTACGCCGTTTGTCACCGACGACAATTTTCTGAAGCTGACGAGCGACGCGGGCTGGACACCTTCAGCCTGCTCGGCGATGTGGTAAGGAACGATCATGGCCAGTAATCAATCGCGGTTTTGGGCGGCACACCCCTCGGCGCGTGCGCTGATCGCGCGCGCAATGAGCTGCGCTGTTGCGCTCATTCTCGCCTCCGCTGCCCTGTCTGTGCGGGCACAGGTGGTGACATCGCCCGAGGTGGCCGACCTGTCCGGATCGTGGATCTCCCCGGCCACCGATGACGTCCTGGAGCGCGACGAAGGCCCGTTCACCGACGATTTCGTCGGGATGCCTCTCAACGCGGCCGGCAAGGCCCTGGCGCAGTCGTATTCGGCCGATATGCTTGCTGAACCGGAGCGCGTCTGCCAGTTGTACGACCAGTGGCATTACTCCAACTCGGTCTTCAATATAAGAATCTGGCCCGTGACGGGTGGATCCACCGATCAGATCCAGGCCTGGAGGCTCCAGCCCACGGAGGACAATGGAGGCATGACGATCTGGATGAACGGCCAGACGCCGCCTTCAGAATACGCAGATCACCTTCGGGGCGCATTCACGACCGGCCACTGGAAGGGCGATATGCTCATCGCCTATACCACGGGCATGAAGCGGGCTCCCGCCCGCGACAACGGTGCCTTTCACAGCGATGAGTCGACGATGACCAGTACGTTCATCCCCCACGACGACATGCTGACCATCGTTTATGTCCTGCACGACCCCGTTTACATGACGCAGCCCTACGTCTACTCGCGCGCCTACGACAGGACCGTGGACCGCCCCATCGCTACGAATTTTCCGCCGTGCATCGTCAATTACGAAGGTACCAACGAAGGCAGCGTACCGTTTTTTCCGCCGGGCAAGAACCCCCTGCTCAGTCAGATGATGGACCTCTTCCATGTCCCCGAATACGCTTCGGAGGGCGGCGCGGATACCATGTATCCGGCATTCCGCGAGAGGCTGAAGGCGCAGTACCTCAAGCTCTATCCCACCTTCCCCAAGCAGTGCACACAGTACTGCACGAATTTCCGCTTCGGACAGGCCGTGGGGAACATACCGCAGCCGCCGAAGGGCGCTGCGGCCAAGGGCCGGCCCAGGGCGGGATCGGGCACCTGAGGCCGCGGGCGGTGGCAGTCCGCACAAGTGCACGAATTTGTTTTCCAGGGCCGCTCCATGGCTTCGCCTTTGATCCGCAGTTTCAGGGTGATCGCGGGGCGGCCTTGCTGTAAATTCCCGGATGGGATGCAATTAGGCCAGTCAGAAAATACGTGGGGTGCTGCAACATGCCTGCAATATCAATTCATCCAGTGATCGATCACGGCATTCGACCGGCCGCCGCCAATTTCGCGGGTGGGACGCTCGTGTGCAAGTGCGCCACCGATCCGGTAGAGGTGTCGGTCAAGTCCCAGTCAGCTCATAATCACGCCTGTGGCTGCACGAAGTGCTGGAAACCACAGGGTGCGTCGTTCTCCGTGGTGGCAGTCGTCCCACGAGACAGTCTGACGGTCACCCGCAACGGCCACAAGCTCGCGGTCGTCGACCCCAAGGCGACCATCCAGCGCTACGCATGCCAGGGCTGCGGCGTGCACATGTACGGCCGCATCGAAAACACCAAGCACCCTTTTTATGGCCTGGATTTCATACACACGGAGCTGTCGCCGCAGAGCGGGTGGTCGGCACCTGCATTCGCGGCATTCGTCTCCTCGATCATCGAGTCGGGATTTGATCCCGCCAAGATGGGCCAGGTGCGCGCGCGGCTGAAGGAGCTCGGGCTCGAGCCATACGACTGCCTCTCGCCGCCGTTGATGGACCTCATCGCCGCCCATAGCTACAAGGCGGCGCACGCGGCGGCCGCCTGAGCGCGTAAAGCCCAAGCTGACTGAATGCGCCTCGGGTAGCACCCGGGGCGTATTTCCATAACCGTGGAGCCATAGCGAAATGGATGTACGTGCCGCCGTCGCCGTTCAGGCCGGCAAGCCCCTGAGCATCGAGACAGTGCAACTGGAGGGCCCCAAAGCCGGCGAGGTCCTCGTGGAGCTGAAGGCTACCGGCATCTGTCACACCGATCATTTCACGCTGTCGGGAGCGGACCCGGAAGGACTGTTTCCCGCCATCCTGGGACACGAAGGCGCGGGCGTCGTGGTCGATGTCGGACCCGGCGTTCGATCGGTCAAGAAGGGCGACCACGTGATTCTGCTCTACACCCCCGAGTGCCGGGAGTGCAAGAGCTGCCTGTCCCGCAAGACCAATCTGTGCACCGCGATTCGCGCGACGCAGGGCAAGGGACTGATGCCCGATGGTACCAGCCGTTTCTCGTGGCAGGGCAAGCCGGTGCTGCATTACATGGGCTGTTCGACATTCGCCAACTACACAGTCCTTCCGGAGATTGCGGTCGCGAAGATCCGCGAGGATGCCCCGTTCGACAAGGTGTGCTACATCGGCTGTGGTGTCACGACCGGCATCGGCGCAGTCATCTTCACGGCCAAGGTCGAGCCCGGTGCCAGTGTGGTGGTGTTCGGCCTGGGTGGCATCGGTCTGAACGTGATCCAGGGGGCCAGGCTCGTCGGTGCGCGCCAGATCGTCGGTGTGGATCTCAACCCCCGCCGCGAGAAGCTCGCCAGACAGTTCGGTATGACGCACTTCGTCAATCCCCAGGAGGTCAAGGGGGACCTGGTGGCGCATCTGGTCGAGCTGACCGGGGGCGGGGCCGACTACAGCTTCGAGTGCATCGGCAACGTCAAGGTGATGCGCCAGGCGCTCGAGTGCTGCCACCGGGGCTGGGGCCAGAGCATCATCATCGGGGTTGCCGGAGCGGGTCAGGAGATCAGCACGCGTCCCTTCCAGCTGGTCACCGGGCGCGTCTGGAAAGGCACGGCCTTCGGTGGAGCGCGAGGTCGCACGGATGTGCCGCGCATCGTCGACTGGTATATGGAGAAGAGCATCAATATCGACGACCTCATCACGCACCGGCTGCCGCTGGAGCGAATCAACGAAGGATTCGACCTGATGGAGCGCGGCGAGTCGATCCGCAGTGTCGTGGTGTATTGATCCCGACAGCTTCCGGGACAGCCATGCCCGCGCTGGAGACGCTAGCTGAATATCGCTGCTTCGGTGGCATCCAGGGCTTCTATCGGCACATCTCGACCACGGTGGGATTGCCGATGCGCCTTGGCGTCTACCGTCCCGCACAGGCGAGCCACGGCCCGGTCCCCGTGCTGTTCTACCTGGCCGGTCTGACCTGCACCGAGGAGACGTTCTTCATCAAGGCTGGTGCGCAGCGGCTGGCCGCGCAGCTCGGCCTGATGCTCGTCAGCTGCGATACCAGTCCGCGATCCACGGGCATCCCGGGCGAGGCTGACGATTGGGAATTCGGCAGCGGGGCCGGCTTCTACCTGAACGCGACGCAGGCGCCCTGGGAACGGCACTTTCGGATGTACGACTACGTGCGTGACGAGCTGACCGCGCTGGTTCTGGAGCACTTCCCGGCCCGCTCGGATCGATTCAGCCTCTGCGGTCACTCCATGGGTGGACACGGAGCGCTCGTGATCGGGCTGCGCAATCCACGGCTGTTCCGATCGGTGTCGGCCTTTGCGCCGATTTGTTCCCCCTCCCGTTGTCCGTGGGGGCTCAAGGCGTTTCCCCGTTACCTGGGCGAGGACCGCGCGAGCTGGCGCTCGTACGACGCCGTAGAGCTGATTCGCTCGGCCGGAGGGCCGATTTTGCCGGAGATCCTCGTCGACCAGGGCCTGTCGGACAAGTTTCTGCTGCAGGGCCAGCTCCTCCCGGAGCTGCTGGAGGAAGCATGCCGCACTTCCGGACAGCCGCTGCGCCTGCGACGGCAGGACGGCTACGGCCACGACTACTATTTCATCGCGAGCTTCATCGAGGACCATCTGCGCTTTCACGCGGCAGCGCTCGGCGCAGCCGCGGCGTGAGCGCAGTGCTCCGGTCGCTTCGATACGACGCGCTCGGTATCTGCGCCTGCATCGCCCTGGCAGGGTGTAATCACCGGGGCGGGGCGCAGGCCACCGGCAGCACCGGAGACGATGTCCAGACCCAGTCGATTGCCGGAATCTGGAACGGGTCGGATAGCAGCGGTCAGTCGATCATCGCGCTGGCGGATGAAGCGGGCGAATTCAACATCGTGCGTGAGGACGGAACGCAATATGTCGGGACTGCCACCATCAGCGGTGATGCGGTCTCGGCGAAAGCCAGGCGTCTGACCAGACCCGGCGGATCGGAAGGCTCCGAGGATGAAGCGGCTTCCATGACCGGAAAGTTGCAGGAGCGTCAATCCATGACGCTGCGCATCGTATCCGCCGGGGCGGCTGGACCTTTCGCTCCCGATACGATGACGCTGCAGTTCAATCCCCTCTATGACAATCCTTCCTCGCTCGGCATGTTTGCCGGTGACTACATGGACAGCGTCAGCGGCAACTCCATTACCGTGACCGAGGGCGGCAACATCTTCTGGCGCGACTCGAGCAACGGCTGCCTGGCGAACGGCACCGTCAGCCTCATCGACAGCCACTACGATCTATACGAGGTCCAATTCAGTTATTCCGCGTGCGCAGGGGCGGATGCCGAACTGAACGGCATAGAGTTCATTGGTCTCGGCACGTTGAATACGTCTCTACAACCCACTCAGGCGACCATCGGCGTCAGCGGGGAAGCCGCAGGACGCGGCTACGCGATCGATCTGACCCTGTCGCGGTTACCGCCGCCCAGCCCGATCTAGGCAGCTGCCGGTCTCGCCGCGGCCGATCACTGATCGCCGGCGGCGTCGGCAGCGCCTTCAGCGCGTTTCTTCATCTGCGCGAGGGCGCCCGTGAACATCCGGATATGCTGCGCGCGGTACTTCTCTTTCGTCTGACCCGGAAGGAGATTCGACTGGTCGTAAACGATGCGGTAGAAGATCTTGGACTCGCCCGGGCCTGCCGGCTCCACATCGACCGTAGCGTGATACATGTCCTTCAGGACGGGCTGCTGAGTGTACGTATACGAATGGGGGGTCTCGCCTACCATGACCTCGTTGACACGACCGGCCAGAGTCCGCACCGTGCCCAGGCCTCCGGTGCCTGAAGTGTAGGCGCACTTCATCTTCATGAAAGCGCCGATATCGCAGAATCCCCCGACCTTCTTCCAAACTTCGGCTGCAGGCCGCGCAACGTCCGTGCTGAGCACGATGGTCGTGTAATCGGCGGCGAAGACTTGCGAGCCAGCGCCGGCGAGTCCGGCAATACCCAGTGCCACCAAGCAAGGCAGCGTGCGATTACTCATGCGGGCCTTCCCCCTATCAGTTTTTCAACCACCCGACGGGCGGGAATCATACCTGTATCTGGATTGCCACGGAAGCAGCGGGCCCGCAACATCCGACTGCCTCACTCCAGTCTGCGGTCATCTTATCGGCGGGGTGCACGTGTAGACACCGCCCAGATCCTGCTTCGGCTGATGCGCCGCGAGAGGCGTGCAGCCCAGCTCATCGAGCAGTGCTCTGACGGGCGCGGCGTCTCCGTAGCTGCGCGAGACCATTTGCAGGGCTGTAAGGCGCGGCAGCGCGACCGATGAGAGGGCGGCGGGAGTCTTGCACGTCTGCGCGGGGTATGGCCCGCCCACCCACGCAGCGTGCGGCATGTCGGCGCTGGCCATCGAGATGGCGTACAACACGATGATGAAGCACATGGCCGGTGTGTCCTTCAGGCCGGGCTGATGCAGGCAGATGCTGGACGCGCCCCCAGCGTCTGCAGCATATCGAAGCCCGGTCTATATGGACACTACATCAGGGGATGGCCGGACTTAATGGTCCTGTTCCTGATGCCCGGGGGGATCGGGATTTTGAGCCGCTCCCCCCGCGCCGACACTCATATCTCCCGCGTCGATCTCCAGGTCCGGACGCAGCTTGTGCAACTTTGCGATCCCAGCCTTGGTGACGCCGGTCTGAAACAGGTACACCCGCCGCAGCGACTTCATCGCTGCCAGAGCCTGGATGCCGGCATCGGTGATCCCTGGATTGTCGTACAGATTGACCTCTACGAGCTTTGGCAGCGAGCCCAGCACCTGGAGGGACTTATCCGTCAACTTGTTGTCATCGAGACGCAGGTGCGTCAGTGCAGTCAAACGAGCGATCGGTGCGATGTCCGAATCCGAAAGCGCCGAATCTGCCAGGTTCAAATCGATGACCTGATCGTTCGAAGCCGATACCAGGGTCTGGATATCGCCGGCGGAGAACCCTGATCCCGGCAGAGCGGGACTGACGACCAGATGCGTATCGCCCTGAGAAACCTGCCGCGCCATGAAACCCACGGCGACCAGATGCGCGATCACGCTGGGGTCCGCCTGCTTGGGCGTCTGCGCCTCGGACAGCTCGGCCTCCTGAGCGATTTTCTTTGCGGCTGCTTCGATGTCTTTGTTGTTGACCCCGTTGGACTGCTGAGCGACCTCGCCCGCGGCACCGCCGCCCGGAGCCGGGTTGAGCTCGTTCTGAATGATGGTCTGGATGTTCTGCGGCGGGTCGAGGGCCGCCACTTTGACCCCGGTCTTGGCGCCGGCGTCCACCCACCAGGTGAACACCGCGATCTGATCAGCGGTCAGCGGCGGATGCTCCTTGGGCATGTAGTCATCGTCAGTTTCCGGCAACGAGACCCGACGGATCAGATCACTGCCCTTGGCGTTACCCTTGACGATGACGGGCCCCTCCCCGCCTCCCTTCATCAGGCCCGCGTAGGTGGACATGTCCAATCCGCCCTTCTGCTGACTGCTGCTATGGCATTGCGAGCACCGCTGCTCCAGCACCGGGGCGATGACGTCCGTATACGGGTCCGCTGCGGCAAGCGTGGTTGCCCGCGGCCCGATGGGCGCAAGACCGGCCATCTCACGAATGAAGTTGGGCGCGTATTGCACCAGGTAGCCACTGCCGTGGGTCAGATTTCCCCCCAGGTGACCGGTCACTACGACCAGGGCTACCAGCAGCACCACGATGGCCGTGCGTGCCTTCTGGAACAGGATCGCTGCCTGCGAGCGCATGATCCAGCCGACCGTTGACACCACCGCGATGGTGGTGCCAAGGGCCCGATGCGCTTCCACCGTCGCCCCCTGGAAGCCGCCTTCCGCGAAGTGCATGTACCCGAGAATGACGGTACCGATCGCCGTGATGGCCGTGGCGGCCCATGCGAGCCCGAGCGCCGGCTCCAGATCGGGACGTCTTCCCTGTCGGGTCAGCCACTCCAGAGCAGCGACGACAAGAATCAGTGTGATCGGCAGATGAACTGCCAGGACGTGGAAGCGGCCTAGAAAATAGATAAAGTGCATTAAGATCACCAAGTCGACTGAATCCGCAGGCGCTGCCGCGATGGCAGCGCCCCCCCAAAGACCCCTAAACTGAATGACCGGCGATTTGGCCCATTGCTCCGGCTACCGCCACCCCTACCCCCGCGAAGGAACTGACGCGGGGTCAGGCCATGCGAACGGGCGCGGCGCTACACAATCAGCTCAGTGACGACCCCGAACTGTCGATCACCTCATTGACGACGTCCCCGAACTGGTCAGTGAGCCGGTAGTTGCGACCCAGATACAAGTAGGTCAACCGCTCATGATCAATGCCGAGCAGGCGCAGCATCGTCGCATTGAGATCGTAAGTCGTCGTCGGCTTGCCGACAACGTTGTAACTGAAATCATCCGTCTCCCCATGTGTATAGCCCGCGCGGGTTCCGCCCCCCGCCATCCACCATGTGTAGTTTCCGCCGTGATGATCCCGACCCCATGCCCCCGCTATCGATCCCTGGGCAAAGGGCGTGCGCCCGAATTCGCTGCCACAGACCACCAACGTATCCTCCAGCATTCCACGCTGTTTGAGATCCCGGATCAGGGCGGCAGCGGGCTGGTCGAACTCTTTGCAGCGCGCCGGCAGCAGCGTGGTGAGCTGGAAGTGATGGTCCCAGCCCATCGCATACAGGGTGATGAACTTCACGCCACGCTCGGATAGCCGACGTGCAATCAGGCAGTTGCGCGCAAAGGTACCGGGCTGAATGACATCCGGCCCATACATGTCCATGACGCTCTTGGGCTCATCCGAAAAGTCGACGATTTCCGGAACCGAGTGCTGCATCCGGTAGGCCATCTCGTACTGGCGTATGCGCGAAAAGATATCCGGGTCCTGTGACGACCGGTAATCGGCCTTGGCCATATCACTGAGCGAATCCAGCAGCTTGCGGCGCTCCTGCGAGGTCACTCCCCCGAGGTTGTTCAGATAGAGCACAGGGTCCACCCCGGATCTCAGCTCGGCGCCCTGAAACTCCGACGGCAGGAAG
Source organism: Gammaproteobacteria bacterium (assembly GCA_030038755.1). Classification (GTDB taxonomy): domain Bacteria; phylum Pseudomonadota; class Gammaproteobacteria; order Steroidobacterales; family Steroidobacteraceae; genus FEN-1191. The sequence goes on along the minus strand of JASHSK010000247.1, from coordinate 1,766 downwards.
CCCGCACTCCAGTCGGCCGTATCGAGCGGCACGCCCTGCCCGACGCCCGAGGTCATGACGATGAAGCTCGGCAGATTCGTGTTGTCGTTGCCCAGCGCGTAGCTTATCCAGGCGCCGTCCGATGGTCTTCCCGGCAGCTGGAAACCCGTGTGCATCAGCACCCCGGCGGGATCGTGATTCAGCTGCACGGTGTACATCGATCTGATGAAACACAGGTCATCGACGATACCGGACATGTGAGGCAACAGGTCGCTCACCCAGACGCCCGACTGGCCGTACTGATGCATCGGCGCCATGGGCGCGGCACACAGGAAGGCTGTCTGGCCGCTCGACATCGAGGAGAGCTTCTGCGTGCCGAGCTCCGACTGGGGCATCGGCTGACCGTTCAGCTTCCACAAGGTCGGCTTGTTGTCCCACAGATCCACCGTGGAGTTCGCACCGAGCATGTGTATATAAATCACACGCTTGGCGCGGGCCGGATATACCCCTGTGCCCTTGGTGCCGAGATTCGGGGCGTTGCGGCCCACCTGGCCGGGTTGCCCGATCGTGGCGTTCGCCGGCGTAATTCCCAGGACATCCGCCGCGGCCACCGCACCCACCCCCAAGCCCAATCCCGCCTTCATCAGGAAGGAGCGGCGAGCACCGTCAATGACATCCTTGAGGTCCGAGCCCCCGATGGATATCGCGCCATCGCGCTTGCTGCTACGCTTCATGGGCTACTCTCCTACTGAATGAAGTACGAGTCAGGGGCATTCATGATCACCGTGGCGACGTTGGTCAGAGCCGCCAGCCTGGCCACGCTGACGCTGGTGTCGACCGGCTCCACTCCCACGTTCACGAGCTGCCCGGCCGCCCGGGGATCGGACTGATATCGCTGCAGCTGCTGGTTGTAGAACGAGGTCATCACCGCCATCTGCGCGGCGTCCGGATAGTGTCTGCGCGCCAGGCGAAACACGTGCGTCAGCTGCTTCGCCGGGTCACTGCTGTAATGCAATGCCTCCGTCGCCATCATCCGATAGGCTTCCTGATACTGCGGCCCATTCAGCAGCAGCAGTGCCTGCATCGGCGTGTTGGAGATCCCCAACTTGCCGATGCTCACGGTCGGATCGGCCGCATCCAGCAACTGCAGCTGTGGATTCATTCCATTGCGCTTGATGAACGAGTAGAGCGTACGCCGATGCTGCTCCCAGTCGGGCATTATGCTGGGTTGCGGGTAAAATCGCACTATTCCCGCCGGCTGGTACGGGTAAGTGCTCGATCCGCCGATCGTGGTATCGAGTATCCCCGCATCGAACAGCGCGCTGTCGCGGATCTGCCGATAGGACATGCGGAAGCGCGGACCGCGCGCCAGCCAGTCGTTCTTCGGGTCGGCTACCCGCTGGGCGGGCGTCGCCAGCGAGCTCTGCCGGTACGTCGCCGACATCACGATCATCTTCTGCATCTGCTTGATGTTCCAGCCCGAGTCGATGAACTTCAGCGCCAGGTAGTCCACCAGATGCAGATAAGTCGGCATGATTCCCTGTGAGCCGAAGTCATCCTGGGTCGGCACGAGCCCCGTGCCGAAATTCATCAGCCAGAGCCGGTTGACGAACACCCGCGCCGTCAGCGGGTTCTTCGGGTCAAACACCCACTGCATCAGTCCCAGCCGGGTGCGCGGGTACTTGTCCGACCAGGCAAACAGCTGCGTGGGGGCCTGCAACGGCACCTGCTCGCGACGCGAGTCCCATTCCCCGCGGTACAGCAGGTAGGTGGGCCGCGGCGTCTTC
>JASHSK010000246.1 GCA_030038755.1 Gammaproteobacteria bacterium | reverse complement strand
GCCGTCGCCGCGCACGGCGAGCCAGACCTCCCCCATGCCCCCTTGTCCCAGCGGCCGCACCAGCACGTAGGGTCCGACCTGCTGGCCGGCGCGGAACTCGAGCTCGCCGAGCACGGCCACCGATCCGGCTTCGAACGCTTGCGGATCGATGCTCGCCGCCCGTCCGAGAATCCTCGCGAGGCTCGGTTTTACGGTGTCGTATTCGACGCCGAGAGAATCGAGCCATGCGCTTCGGCTCTCCGGTGCCAGCTCGAGCGCGGCATCGAGCAGTGCCGAGAACATCGGCCAAAGATCGCGAGGGCAGGGTAGTCTGGACACGGCCCGGTGCTCCGGTGGCGATTCACTCGCTCAGCATCGAGTGCAGCAATACGCGGGCTTTATCCCAGTCGCGCCGTACGGTGCGCTCGGTGACACCCAGCATCTGCGCGATCTCGACTTCGGTGAAGCCGGCGAAGTAGCGCATCTCGACGACCTGCGCCAGCCGGGGCTCGACCGCCGAAAGCTCTTCGAGGGCCTCGTGCACCTCGAGCGGCTCCGCCTGCGAATCCTCCAGCCCGATGGCAGTGCTCAGCGTGACCCGCTCGCGGTCGCCGCCGCGCCGGGATGCCTGGCGCTCGCGTACTACATCGATGACCACCGATCGCATGACGTGCGCGCAGTAGACGAAGAACTGGCTGCGCTCCGGCAGCCTGAGTGCGGGCATCGCGGCCATGCGCACGTAGGCCTCGTTGACGAGCCCGATCGTGTCGAGCAGCGTCAATGGCCCGCTGGCGCGTATGCGCGCGCGGGCGAGCTTCTTGAGTTCGCCGAAGGTCAGCGTCCAGAGCTCGACGAGGTCTGCGCCAGATGCTTGATTTGATTCCGACATTCTGCGGGTGTGGCGGGCCGCGCATCCACAGCCATCATATACATTCCAGGCAGCCGAAGTAGCGGGACTTTACAGGGCTGCCTTGCCCCGCCGGTCGCGGCCCGCCCGACCACCCATCGCGCGCGGCCCTGCCCCCGTTCTGATGGTCGAGGCTCGGTCGGGCTCCGCCACGATGTCCGGTTTCAAGAACCGTTTACGTCTGTCCCTATGAGCGCGCCTGCGTGGAGGCGCCAGCAGATGTTACCGGACGGGGAGAAACAATGAGTGCCGGCATGGACTGTGTGACGGAGAGTCTCGGGACCGCAGCCGTGCCGGTCGAGCGTGCCTGGCGTGCGTGGCTACGCCGGATTGGGTTTGGGCTGGGGTTGCTTGGCGCCCTGTCGTGCACGGGCGTGGCTTCGGCAAGCGATCCGACGGTGCTCTATACCTTCACGGGCGTTTCAGACGGTGGCAATCCGCTCGTAGGCTTGGTGCAGGGCCCCGACGGCAATTTCTACGGCAGCACTTCCCAGTATGGCGCCAATTCGGCAGGTACGGTGTTTCGAATCACGCCGACCGGTACGTTTACGCTGCTGGATGCGCTGAGCACCAGTACCTTTGACACCCTGAGCACATTCATCCTGGGCAGCGACGGCAATCTGTACAGCGCGGCGGCGGGCGGCGGCCCGGAATGCTCGATCAGCGCACCGGTGACTCTTTGCGGGGCGATCGTCAAAATGACGCTCGACGGCACGATGAGCGTGCTGTACCAGTTCGCCGATGCGACCCTCGGTAGCGCTCCCAACAGCCTCATCCAAGGCAGCGACGGCAATTTCTACGGTACGACATCTTCCGGCGGTGACGCCGCCTGCAATCCGGGCGGCGATCCGCCGGGATGCGGCATCGTCTTCAAGCTGACGCCGGCAGGTGTCCTGACCGTCCTGTACAGCTTCACCGGCGGCGCCGACAGCTCCGATCCGGACTCGCTCATCCAGGGGAGCGACGGCAACTTTTACGGCACGACGGGGCAATATGATCCGGGCGAGACGATATTCAGTCTGACGCCCGCGGGCGTGTTCACGACGCTGTACAGCTTTACCAGCGGCTACATTCCCGGGGGGCCGCTGGTACAGGCCTCCGACGGCAACTTCTACGGAACGACCGAGACCGGCGGCTCGAGCTCGAGCGGCACGATTTTCAGGATCACCCCGGAGGGTACGTTTACCAGCCTGTACAGCTTCGGCGGAACCGACACGGATCCCGGCTATCCCTCGGGGCCGCTGCTCGTCGGCTCGGACGGCAACCTCTACGGCACCGCGTCTGGCGAGCTGGATTCGGACGACACCGTCGGAAGCGTCTTCAGCATCTCCCCGTCGGGCAGCTATAGCGTACTGGCGCTGTTTGCCGATCCCAATCCGAGCGGCCCGGTCGGCGGCGTGGTCGAGGATTCCAGCGGCAACCTCTACGGCGTGCTCAACACCGGGGGTCCGGACTCCGAGGCGGGCGGAGTGTTTACGCTGAGCGGTGTCGTCGGCGCGGCGATGCCCACCGTCACACTGTCGGCCGCACCGACGAGCATCACGCAGGGCCAGAGCCTGACGCTCACCTGGTCGTCGACCAATGCCAGCGCCTGCACCGCGGGCGGCGCCTGGTCTGGCAGCCAGGCGACGAGCGGATCGCAGGTCGTCACGCCGACCGGCAGCGGTAGCCTCGCCTATACGCTGAGCTGTAGCGGGGCCGGCGGCAGCGCGAATGCGACGGCTGAGGTTTCCGTGGCCGCTGCAGCGCCGACGGTGACGCTGAGCGCCAGCAGCTCGACCATCGCATTGGGGCAGAGCACGACACTCACCTGGTCATCAACCAATGCGACCGCGTGCAGCGCCAGCAATGCCTGGAGCGGCAGCCCTGGCATCTCGGGATCTCAGGTGGAGACACCGACGGCGATTGGAGCTGTCGTCTATACGCTGAGCTGCTCAGGTCCCGGCGGCGCGACCGATGCGAGTGCCACGGTCGAGGTGACCGCGATCACGACCACACTCTCCGGAAAGGCAGGCGGCGCCGGGGGTATGGGTCCCGGGACCCTGCTCGGCCTGGGGCTGCTGGTGCTGGCACGCCTGCGGCGGCGTTTCCGATATGCCGCCACCTGTGCGCTGCTCCTGGGCAGTGCGCCGGTGTTCGCGCAACAGGCCGGATTTGACCTCTCACGAGCCTACGTCGGGCTGCGCGCGGGCGTGGGTACCTATGAAGTGGATCCGGGTGACCTCAATGCCGTGATCTCGGCCGATGACGCGTCGGTGACCTCGATGCAACAGCGTCAGTTTGCCGGCGTCCTTTACGGTGGGTTGCCATTTTATCGCTGGCTATCGCTCGAGCTGGGATTCGCCGACCTCGGTATCTATCACGTCGGACTCTCCGCCCCGACCGCCGACGTTGCACCTGTCGCGGCGGAGGTTCTGGACCGCCTCGAGCCGGCGGGGCGCGGGATCACGCTAGGCCTGGGAGGACACTTCGATCTGGGCTCCGTGCTCGCGCTCGAACCACACCTCGGCATACTGGGCTATCAATCGCGGCAGGAAGTACTGGCGCCGGGTGCGCGCTACACGCGGGGCAACTACGGCGTGGCTCTCGATGCCGGCGCGACGTTGTTGTTCCGTTTATCGCATCGCTTCTATCTCGGCCCCGGATATGAGTGCCTCAATGGATGCGATGTGAGGCTCATTTCAGCCGAGCTGGAGTTTCGTCCGGGACACTAGGTAGAGATCTGCCGCCGCGCGGTAGGGCCCGCAAGTGTCGGTCCGTGGTGCAGGAAGGGACGCCCCGTCAACCTCCTGGCGGCAGTCTGAAATTCCAGAAGCACGCCCCCGCTACCAATTTAGACGCGGTCTCTTTGCATCGCGTCCAGAGCCGCTTGGGTGAGAAACCCGCTGCGCGTCTGCCCGTGCTTCTTTGCATGCTCGTCGATCTGCTTGAGCAGACGACCCGGTACGGTGATGTTGATCTTTTCAGCCGGACCGAAGAAGCGCTCGATTGGGACATCGATTACACCCCAGGTCCAACCCCGGTAGTCGCGATTGGTCTGCCATTCGCTCATCGGCTTAGTTGCCGGGATCTCCTTGCCCTGCTCAGCGAGCACTTCGCAGTGCGATTCGATCGCTTCCCGCGCGTGATCGAATGCCTCCTCGATAGTGTCTCCGGCGCTGAAGCATCCAGGCAAGTCAGGGACGGCGACTCCGTACGCCGTCTTCTTTGTTCCCGGTTCAATTGCGATCGTGAATTTCAAGTCAGTCCAGCCTGCTTGCGTATCTTGTGAACTAATCCTTTCCCGAGGTCCTTTTTCGGATGCGGTACCGTCAAGTGACCCGGATGGGCGGGGTGCTTGAAGATGTGATGGCTACCGACAATCCGGTCCTCGACCCAACCCGCTTTCTTGAGCTCGCGGATCAGGTCATCGCTCTTCATCGGTGGGTATTATACCCACCACCTGTCAGCGGTCAAACTGACCTGCCCCTGGCGGCGGTTGCTGTATCAACCGACGGCAATGATCTGGTTCAGCGTCTCGCACGCCAGCGCAAAAGTCTCCTCTGGCACCTGCTTCCAGGGATGCGGCTTGGCTGCCCGCGCCCTCCAGTCGAACGACTTGGGCTGATGGCCCAGGATGTAACTCACTGCCCCTTTGGGACCGGTAAAGCGGATCGCGAACGGATTGGTTTCATTGTAAGCCGCCGTGGTCATGGGCAGCCCGATCACGATACCGGTGCGCTCGTTGAACTCTCGTGGCGACAGCACCAGCAGCGGATGCAAGTCTCGCATCTCGCGCCCTGCCTGGGGGTTGCAGTCGATCCAGATCATGTCCCGCCGGTCCGGGACCCAGGACCGGCGCCCCGCCATCAGAGCACTTCCCTGCCCACGGGCCCGGTGGCCATGGCCTCGCCTCCATGAAGGGCGGGATCAAAAGCGGCGAGTCTCTGAGCCAGCGTCAGCTTGGGCCTTCCGGCTGGACGCACCAGCACACCATCCTCTCCAACAGACAGTTCCACTGGCTGCCCGACCACGAATCGTGCCGACCGGGCCACCGCCGCCGGGATACGCACGGCCAGGCTATTGCCCCATTGTTGAACTGTGAGCGTGGCCGTCTTCGCCATAATTTCATCCTCTGATGTATAAACAAGTTTATACATATCGCCCACCACCTACAAGCGGTATTGCCTGGATCGGAATCAGGCCCCCGCTACCAATTTCACCTATGAGCCCGAATGCTCAACGCGCCGACTTGAATTGCGCTTTAGCCATTCGGCAAGGCAGTCTTCATTCGGCGAGTGATCGGCTACGGCGACGAGTGTCGTGACCTCGTCCGCTTGCGTTGGCTCCAACTCCTGTCCGTTCAGGTACAGAAACGCTCGCGTTACAAGCAGTGCGGTACGCTTGTTTCCGTCGTGGAAGGGATAATTCCCGGCAATCCCTACGCACAGGGCGGCGGCCAGCTCGAAAATCGAGCTTCCTGGGTTGTATGCGAACAGGTTGCGGGGCCGGTCAAGTGCACTCTCAAGCAACCCCGGATCCCGCATTCCGGCCAGGCCACCGAACTCGTAGATGGCCTCGTCGTGGATGGCGATCGCAATGGACACGGTAACCCACCGCGGCGCGATCACCTGTTCGCCAGCTCGTGCAGGGCGTCACGGTGACGCCGCATATAGTCGCGCGTGGATTCAATGGCTGCCGCGAAATCCGGATCGTAGGGCGTGAGCCGGATACCATCCGGTGTCCGGATAGCGAACAGATCGTCGCCCTCCGCGACCCCCAGCGACTCGACCATATCTTTCGTCAGGATCACGCCCAGCGAATTGCCGACCCTGCGTACTTTGACTACCGCCGCCATACGTCGTCGCCCTCGAAGCTGCGGGAATTAGTTATAACATACGTAATACGAGTTGCCGATCCCCGACCTCCCAGCCACACCCAATCGGTGACCTGCTTGACCCCGACCCTGTGGGCAAGGGCCGCCTGCGCCGCCGGAAATGCTAGAATTTCGGCAGCGCGCCGGTGTGAAGCGCTTAGCGAGTTGCAAGGGCTTCGGGGGGAGACATGAATCGCTCGACAATCGTCTTCGCGGTCAGCTCGGTGTGCGCCGTCGCGGCGCTGTTCCTGTCCGGCGCGATCACCCATGCGCAGCAGACACCCACGGTGGACTCGAACGCCGCCGACTGCGATTTCAGTGGCAGCGTTACCGCCCGACCCTTTTGCGGCAACAACGGCACTCCGCAGCAGAAGAGCGGCCCGCCGACAATCAGCGGCTTCCTGCGGAAGGACATGAAGGCGGCCCAGGATGCACAGAAGGCCCAGAACTGGAACGTGGAGGTGCAGGCGCTCCACAAAGCCCTGGCCGCCCATGGCCAGCGGACCCCGTACGACGATTTCGTCATCAACTCCTGGCTGGGCATAGCCGACGTGCAACTGAAGAACTACGCGGAGGCGGCACCGGCGCTGGAAGCGGCCGCGGAGTCGCAGTACGCCACCGCCGCGCAGCAGAAAGTGATGCTGCCGGCGGTAGTCGGCCTGTACTCGCAGCTGCAGCAGTACCCGAAGGCCATCGCCGCAGGCCAGAACGCCATCAAGCTCGGCATCGCCGACTCCAGCGTCTATGTGAGCGTCGCGGTGGCCCAGAACACCATCGGCCAGTACGCGCAAGCAGCCGCGACGCTCCAGCCGCTGCTCGACAAGGAGTCCCAGCCCGAGGAGAAATACCTCGAATTCCAGTGGGAGGCCTACAACCACGCCGGCGATCAGGCGGACGCCAACAAGGTGATCGACAAGCTGGTGACCTACTATCCCAAGCCCGATTATTGGCTCAGCGCGCTGCAGCCGCTGTTGAAGATGAACGCCAACGATGCGCATCTGCAGCTGGAGGTCTATCGGCTCATGAATGATGTGGGTGCGCTCAAGATGCCGGGCGACTATGCGCAGATGGCGGAGCTCTCCTTCGACGCGGGCTACCCGGGTGAGACCGTAGCGGTTCTGCAGAAGGCGTTCGCAAATAATATCTTTACCGACCAGGGCGATGTCATGCGCTACCAGCACCTGCTGATGAGCGCCATGCAGAAGGCGACCGCAGATGAGGCGTCGTTGCCGTCACAGGAGGCCAAGGCCGGGACGGCTGCGACGGGCGATCTGCTGGTCGCGGTCGGCGCGGCGTACCTGAGCTACGGGCAGGCTGACAAGGCGGCCAGCGTCATCTTCCAGGGCATCGCCAAGGGAGGCCTGAAGTATCCGGAAGAGGCCAACCTGCTGCTCGGTGTGGCGGAGCTGAAGAGTCACAACACCGCCGGGGCGCGCGGTACCTTCGATAAGGTGAGCAACTCCGATAACCAGGCCTATGCGCAGCTCGGCAAGCTGTGGGGGCTTCATTCGGAGTCCCCCGCCAGCGCCTGAGAGCACACACCACCCGGGTGGAAGCCATCGCGGCGTGCCGGTGGCCCGGCGTTTCCGCGGCCCCTGGCTGCATCTGCCCTCGATCCTTCCGAGAAGGAAGGCCATGGCTTCCCTTGGGCGGTAACACCGTCACTCGGCCTTTGAGAGAATCGAGGTCGTTCCTCATCACACAGCAGTGCACCAGCCGTGCGTCGGGCTGGACAGGATAATTCACCATGGCTCGCATTCTCGGCGGCATCGGCGTGTCGCACACGCCTACGATCGGCTTCGCATACGATCACCACAAGCAGCAGGATCCGGCATGGGCGCCGATCTTCGCGGGCTTCGAACCGGTGCGACAGTGGCTGAAGCAGCAGCGGCCGGACGCGCTGCTGTACATCTTCAACGACCACGTCACCTCGTTCTTCTTCGATCACTACTCGGCATTCGCCCTCGGTATCGACGAACGCTACGCGGTCGCGGACGAAGGCGGCCAGGCCCGCGACCTGCCCGCCATGCCAGGCCATCCGCAGCTGGCGCGCCATGTCGGTGCCAGTCTGATGAGCGACGAGTTCGACATGGCGTTCTTCCAGAACAAGCCGCTCGACCATGGCTTCTTCTCGCCGATGTCGGTGCTGCTCGACCGCGAGCAGCAGCGCTGGCCGACCACCATCGTGCCGCTGCAGGTCGGAGTGCTGCAGTTTCCGGTACCCAGCGCGGCCCGCTGTTTCAAGCTCGGGCAGGCACTGCGCCGCGCGATCGAAAGCTATCCGGAGGATATCCGGGTCGCGGTCGTAGCCACGGGGGGGCTATCCCATCAGGTGCATGGCGAACGTGCCGGCTTCAATGCTCCGGATTGGGACGCGAAATTCCTGGACCTGATCTGCGAGGACCCGATCGCGCTGACCAGGCTGACGCAGGCGGAGTATGCCGAGCGCGGCGGCTTCGAGGGCTCGGAAGTCATCATGTGGCTCATCATGCGTGGGGCGCTCTCGGCCAATGTACGCCGCCTGCACAGCTCCTATTACCTGCCCTCGATGACCGGCATCGCCACGTTGTTATTGGAGAACGAGGCGGCCGAGATGTCCGCAGCGGAGCGCCATGAGCATCTGCAGCGCGTGGCCCACCAGCTCGCCGGCGTCGAGAAGCTTCCCGGTACCTACCCGTTCACACTCGCGGCGAGTCAGCAGACCTATCGCATCAACAAGTTTCTGCGCGATCTGGTGATCCCGGCCCACCGGCAGCGATTCCTCAGCGATCCGGAAGGCGCATTCGAGCAGGCCGGGCTCACCGAGCGGGAACGCGACCTGTTACGCCGGCGCGACTGGCGTGGCCTGATACATTACGGGGCGATCTTCTTCGGCCTCGAGAAGCTCGGGGCCGTGGTGGGCATCTCCAACCTGGACATCTACGCAGCCATGCGCGGCCAGCCCACCGAGGAATTCCTGAAGACCCGCAACACGGCGGTCAAATACTCGGTGGCCGGACGCGACGCCACTACGACGGCGCCAGCGACCACGCCGGCCGCGGCCGCGACGCAAGGGAACGGCTGATGGGCGCAGAGGCCCTGCACGCACCCGCTCTGCACGTCATCTCCTCGATGGCCACCGCGCCGCTGCTGCGCGCACTCCTCAGCGATTTGCAGCGCGACGGCGGTCAGACCGCGGAGCTCACATCGATCGGTGGGGTCGATGCCCTCAAACGCGTGCAGAAGGGTGAGCCCTTCGACCTCGTAGTGCTGGCAGCAGATGCGATCGAGCGCCTGCGTGGCAGCGGCAGTCTGCTGCCGGGCAGCGACGTGGAGCTGGTGCGCTCGAGCGTGGCCGTCGCCGTGCCCGCGGGGGCACCCCATCCGGACATCGACAGCGAGCAGGCGCTGCGCGCGGCCGTGCTGGCGGCCGCCAGCATCGGCTATTCCACCGGCCCGAGCGGCTCAGGGCTGCTCGCGCTGCTGCAGCGCTGGGGGATCGGCGAGCAGGTGCACGCGCGTCTGGTGCAGGCCAGGCCGGGCATCCCTGTCGGCAGCCTGGTCGCCAGCGGCCAGGTGGCGCTGGGCTTTCAGCAGCTCAGCGAGCTGCAGGCGCTGCCGGGCATCGAGGTGCTCGGGCTTCTGCCCGCGGCGTGCGCCATCGAAACCACGTTCAGCGGTGCGATCTGCTCGGTGTCGCAGCAACCGGCGGCGGCCGGCACCCTACTTGCGTACCTGCATTCGCCCGGGACCGCACCTGCCAAGCGTCGGCATGGCATGGCCCCGGCCTAGGAGCGTGTCGCCCTTCCGGCTGCCCGTAGTGTAGGGATTGATCACCGGCCAGGACTGCCGCCGCATCATACCTACCTACTTCTTTTTCGCAGCCTGCAGACTGTGATAGACGGCTGCCACGAACATGTTCGTCGTCCACGGCCCGGTGCTCGACCCGAATCGCGGCTCGTAAGCCTGCGCCGGATCCGCCGCCTCGATCTGCTCGAGCGTCATGTGCCGCCTCATCATGTCCGCGATGGTGTCGCGGATGATCACCACCATGTCGCG
>JASHSK010000245.1 GCA_030038755.1 Gammaproteobacteria bacterium | reverse complement strand
CGTTCTGCTGCAGCACGTAGGCGTCGATATCGGCGTAGGTCCGGCTCGTCAGGCTGTCCGGAGAGGCCGGCGGCATCTTGGTCGCCACGTAGCTCAGCAGCGCCGCCGCCGACTGGTCATGCCACCGCGCCCGGAACATCGGTCCCTTGATCGGCGGCCCGAACTGGCCGTCATCCAGGTGGCCGCCATGACACGATGAGCAATTGTCGTCATAGGCCGAGCGGCCGCGCACAGCCTGCGCATCGGTGTAGCTGACTGGACCGCTGTCGAACAGGCTCTGCGCCGGCTGCTGCGCCCGCGCCGGTGTCGGCGCCGTCATGCACAGGCCGGCGAGCGCGGCCACCGCGCCGATATAGCCGAGACGCACCCGACGCGGGGAACGAGCCCAACCCCTGCGCATACCGCGACAGCGCGTCACGATCGACCGATTTGATCCGTCAGTATTCACCGACCGCGTGCCCCGTGTGCTTCCCCGCAACCTTCAACCGAATCCTGTAGATGGTCGTGAGCCCTCCAACGTACAGAGTCTTATCATCGGCGTCGCCGAACGTAAAGTTTGCAAATGTTTCGGGGATCCGAATCGTGCCTATGTGCTTGCCCTGCGGCGAGATGACCCAGACGCCGACGGGACCCGACGAATAGACATTGCCTTTCGAGTCCACTCTCATGCCGTCTGTTATTCCCCGCCTTTCCCCCGGGGCAATCTTCTCCTTCTTCAAATCAATGAACAACTGGCTGTTCGTCAGCGTATCGTCGGGCTGCACGGCATAGCGCCGGATCGTATTCGAGGCAGACGTATTCGCATACAGATATTTCTCATCGGGCGACAGGGCGAGTCCATTGGGGGTGCGTATATCGCTGACGACCAGCGTGACCCTGGCATCCTTGATCACGTAAATGCCCAGGGAATGCAACTGTGTGGTCGGGTCTTTTTCGCCAAGCGCCCAGTTGAATGTATCCGTAAAGTAGATCGCTCCGTCCTTCTTCACGACAACGTCGTTCGGCCCATTCAGTCTTTTTCCTGCGTATCTATCGGCCAGGACGACGCGCTTGCCGTACCAGTCAATGCGATAGACGGACCGGCCCCCATAATTGCAGATCACGAGTCTGCCCTGCGGGTCTATGGTAAGCCCGTCCGACCCGAGCATCATGAATTGGTGCAGCGGGTCTTTCCGGTCCGTGCCATTGCTCTGTCTATGACCTACCCGCAATGCCATGTAGCCGTTCCAGGGTCCACTGTAGCCGCTTTCATTCACCAGCACGGACACGGCGCCGTCCGGCGTCAGCTTATCGATGACGTTTGCCGGCACGTCGCTGAACACGAGGTAACCAGTCTTCCCCTGGTGCACCCAATTCAATCCCTCGGTGAATCCGAAGCCGCGCTTCACCACTTGCAGCCTGGCGTCGGGAGACACGACATCGTCCATCGCCGGATCAAGCCTGATTACCTCAGGTTCGTGGCCCGCCGTCTGCGCTCTCGCCGAGACTGCACCCAATGTCATGAAACAGGAGACGGCGACGAGCACATGGTACTTTTCCATCGCGCACCTCGACTCAGAAGGACGAAGGCCCGGGTCGTTTGACCGACCCGGGCCTCCGCTCCAAGCATCTTGGCAGACGGCCTCTTGCTCTTTGCCGGCGGGCCTTTCGCCTCGCCGCCGCGGGCGCTATCCAGCGCCTCAGAAGCTTCTGCTCACCTCCAGACCAAGTTGTCGTGGATCCCCGTATAGGCCGGTGCCCTCCAGATATACCGAGTCTGCAAGATTGGTTCCGTAGATCGACGTCGTCCAGGGACCGACTTCCCAGTCCAGGTACGCACTCACCAGGGAATACCCGGGCAGCAGGTAGTAGTTGTCGGATTGAAAGATGTCTGAATAAGCCTTGCTCCTGTACGAGTACTGAAAGCGCGGCGTCAGGTAGGTGTCCCCCAGGGGAATGCTGTATCGCAGAGTCGTATTGAGCGTGTATTGGGGCGCATAGGGCAGCTCTTCGCCGTCCAGATTAACTTCGTACGGCGTGTAGTTGGAACAGCCACCCTCGTTGACCGACAGGTTGTTTTGCGGAACCCCGGGCGGGCACTGAGGCGTTTGCCCGAAATTTGTGCCTGACGGGAACTTGTAGGTTGCGGCAGTGCGCAGCGGTCCGAGTATCGACTTATCATCGGCGGCATTCAGATTGACACTGAAATGACCCACATTCGCGTCCAGGGTGAACTCGATTCCCTTGAGAATGGACTCAGGGATATTAGCCTCCCCCGTCCCCGTAGGTATCTCCGGATTGAAGATGGAGTGGATCATGTCCATGTACTGCATGTAGTAGCCGTCGAGCTGGATGTTCAGGTGGTTGGCGAGCAGCTTGCCCTTCCATCCCGTCTCATAGTCGGTGACCCACTCGTAATGGGTGGCTGGCTGCTCTATCGTCGCGCTCCCGGCATTCGATTCACCCGGCTTGGAACCGCGCGCAATGAACGCATAGAAAAGCTGCCCCGCCAGCGGCGTCCAGTTGAAATCGAGCTTACCGGTCGGCACTCGATCCGAAGCGTGGGGGCCGGGATGCCCGTAAATATAGGTAAATTCGCCTCCTCCAGCGCCGCTCGCGTAAGTGATGTCTTCGTTCTGCACGCCGTTGATGCAGCTATAGCCGGTGCACAGGGATTGCTGGCCGTCCCAGGTCATACGTACCCCGGCCACAACCTGCAGCGTAGGTTCGAATTGCCAGCTCACCTGGCCGAACACGGCATGCGCATAATTGCGGATGACCTCGCCGTCGGTCCAAATGCCGCTATATTCCGGATTTGTTGCCGAGTACGGCGCATTGACGTTGACAGAGTACGAAACCGGGTGCCAGAACAGTTCGGACAGCATGGTGCCGGCTATCCAGCTGAACGGGCCGGTCGTGGGCGAAATTGCGTCGAATTCCCCACTGTAGATCTTGTCGTCGGTTATCCCCTGGCTGAAACTACCCACATCCAGGTTGTCGTCACTGGTGCCGGTTACCGAGGTCTGGAAGATTGACTGGTAGCCGCCCTGGAGACGCAACGTGATATCGCTCGGTAACGTGTATCGCAGCTCCTCGTTATAGGTGGCTTCGTCATTGTCGGCCTTCAGCATCGAAGAAGCCCAGTTGTTCAGTTCATAGGGCGACCCCGAGTAGCCCTGAGCCCAGGTGGCTTCGCATTGACCATTGGCTGTGGTCACATGGCCTCCGGGACAAGGCAGTCCGGGCGCGAGCGGGGAGAAGGTATAAGTATCCGGCTGCGTCGGTATACCTTCGCTGTCCTCGTCGTCGAACTCGATCTTCGTCAGCCACTGGAAATTGTCCGACGGCTTCCACAGGATGCCCAGGCGCATGTCCCTGTCATTGACGTTGCCTGGATCGTACGCCGCCAGATCCTTCGAGTTGGGAGTGTTGCCTGCCGACACTCCCGGCGCGGGCCCGGACTCACCTATGATCGGCCCGGCTTCGTAGGGGCCGTCAAGAATCGTAGCCTCGTCGCGAAAAAAGCTGCCGCGCGTCTCCTCGTTGAAGGCCAGACGCAGCGCGAGGGAGTCGCTGACCGGCAGGTTGATGGCACCGTCGAGTTTTTGCTCGGTGTAGGTGGCCGCCGTAGCATCCACGTAACCATTCGCGCCCCTGAAGTTGGGATCCGCCGAATTGATATTGATGGCCCCGCCGGTCGAAGAGGCCTCGTTGAAGGTGCCTTGCGGGCCACGCAGGACCTCGACATCCGCAATGTCGTAGTAGGGTACATTTTCTCCGACCCCCTCCGACATGTTGGGCAGCCCGTCGCGAACCATGGCGACACCCGGTGTCTCGTTGCCACCCTGGTTTGAGTTGCCAACACCGCGAATGTCCGCCGTACTGTTCAAGCCGCTGTTGACGACCAGCAGACTTGGCGCCATTTGGCCCAAGCTGTTGACGTCGACAATCTTCGACGACTGCAGCTGGTCGCCCGAAACTGCCACTATTGAAACCGGTGCGGTCATGATATCGGTCGAGCGGCGCTCGGCGGTGACCACGACCTCCTGGAGCGCACCACCCGTGGCCGCGCCCGTCTGTCCCGTCGTGGTCTGGTCCACGCTGGTCTGGTCCGCGCCGCTCTGGGCAGTTGCGCTTTGGCAGAACGCCGGTCCCGCCACGATTAACGGACCGCACAGGGCGAATAATCCGGCAATACGCCTCAACAAACCTTTCTTCTTGCTCACGTTCTTCTGCTCCCTGAACTTGCTGTTGCTTTCAGGCGCCGCCGAAGCCACTGACGGACCCGCCGATTGCGGCGCAGACTTCATGAAGGGGGGCGGCAGTGTCGAATGACTGCTGGAGGAGCGCGCATTGCCGGCTATCGCCACTATCGCCACGGTGCGCTCGTTGACAAACCGAAACGTCAGACCGGTACCGCGCAGGAGCAGATCCAATGCCTGCGTGCTCGTATACGAGCCCGAGAGCGGGCCGACGATCACGGTATCCGGCGCGACGTCCGAAAAGTGGGCAAACTGCAGGCTGGTCAGCCGGGCGAAATCCTGCAGAGCCGCACTCAGCGTCGTCCTGGGGATCTCGAATCGATAACGCTGGGCCTCAGCCGTCTCCATCGTCGACTCGGACGCGACCGCCGGATGGATCAGCCCCGGCGCGAGTCCGAAAATCGCGATGATCATCAGGCACCCCGTAGCCAGCTTTTGTTTGGAATACGCTGGCCTCCGTAAGACGGGGTGTGCGATCGACATGGCCCCCCCTACAACGATAAAAGCCCCACGCAACACCAGCCGCCCGGAATTTGTGCTGTCTATCGTTGGTGAGTGGGGGGCGCGGAAGCCCCCTTGGGTGGCGTGCCCAGCAGGATGACATCATCGCCTTGGCGCATGATGGTGACGCCGGCGACGGACTTGATGAACGCCACGAAGGATTCCGGGTCGGTCGCCTTGAAGCTCCCGCTGACGCGGCGAGCAGCCAACGTCTGATCCCACACCCGGATCTGCGTATGGTTGTACAGGTTGAAACGGCCCGCGACCTCGGCGACCGACTCGTTGTCAAAATCGAGCTGGTCGGTCGCCCAGGCGACTTCCGCTTCGCCTTGGACCTGGCGCACAGGCGTGGCATCTCCGGTCGACGAGAACACGACAACCTGTTGATTGGCGCCGAGCGACAGGCGGATAGGCGTCTCGGCCCGGCCGGCCTTCAGTCCGACCGCGAGCGATGTCTGCGTGGTCACGCTGACCCGGCCCTCGACGACGGTCACGGCGACACCACCGGCGCGACGCGCGACGTCGAAGGCTGTCCCTACGGCCCGGACGCGCGTGTTCTCCGCCGAGACGATGAACGGGCGGTTGGGATTCTTGGCGACATGGAACAGCGCCTCGCCGCGATCGAGCGACACGAGCCGGCGTTTTGCCTGCAGGCGCACGCGCACGTCACTGTTAGGGGCAAGATCGACGATGCTGCCATCGGCAAGCGTTACCTCGCGCCGCTCGCCCCACTGGGTGCTGATCACGGTCTGCCCGAGGCGCATGGCGACGCCTGCGCACAGCGCGGCGATGGCCAGACCACCGACGGTTGCGAGGACCACGTGGCGGCCGAGGAAGCTGCGGACCACCGCAGCGCGGGTGCGTTGTCGGTTGACCACCGACAGCAGGCGGACGACGGAATTGTCTTCCTGATCGTACGCCTGGATTTCATGCCACTTGCTGAACGCCGACAGGTCGCGCTGCAGGCGGCAGGCGCGCAGCAGCTCCGCCACGTGCAGCGGAGACTCGCGCAGCCAGTCGATGAATTCGGCGCGCTCGGTCCTCGATGCCACCTCGGACTGCAAGGTGAACAGCCAATGAGCGGCCTCCTCGGCCGCTTCCAGCCGTCGCTCCTTCCGACTGTACCGGCTCACAGGGCTCTCCCCGAGCTCGGCCACGGCAGCCCGGCTTCCACGAGGTCCGGATCCAGCGAGGCGCGCAGCGCTGCGTAGGCCCGCGCAAGGTCGCGCTTCACCATCCTTCTGGTCAAGCCGAGCTGCTTGGTGATGTCCTCGTGCGTCATGCCTTCGCCGAAATGCAATCGCACGATCTCGCGCTGTCGGGACGGAAGTGCGGCGATGGCCCGTTGCAGCTCCGCCTCGGCCGCCCCGTGCCCGGCTACAGTCTCGGGACTGAGCGCATCGACCAGCTCCACCAGCCATTCGGCGCTGTGAGGCAGGCTGCGGCTGGAGCGGGCGGCCCACTCGGCGGACACATTGGCCGCGATCTTGTAGAGGTAGGCCTGGGGGTGATCGATCAGATCGGACCGGTCGTATCTGAGCAGTCGCAGGAACACCTCCTGCGCAATATCCTCGATATCCGCGGCCGAGCCGGCCCGCCGCCGTAGCAGGAACCGGCGCAGCGGCTGGCGCCACTCGTAAAACCATTCAGCCAGGCGATTCGAGGTACCCGTCATGAAAGTTACCGCTCTCTGAGAAGGGTATAGATCACCTTGTATTCCTGAGATCGGCCATCAGCCCCAAATGGCCCCTCCCCCTCGGGAAGGATAGCGCCGCAGCTGAGCAGATCGATCCGTCAGATTGATCTGACCAGGAATCCGGCGCGTCATCGTTGATTGGCCAGTTCGGCAATCATCGCAGCACCTTCGAGCTCGAGCAGGCCATCCATAGCTACCTCGATATCAACAGCCGCAATCCAAGGCCCTTTGTATGGACCAGGACCGCGGATCAGGTCCTCGAAGGCATCGAGCGATTCCGCGTGCGAACCTCTGACTCAGGACACCAGCCCGCGGCACTGGCCCAGCGAGTAAAGTCGCTCATACGAGAGGCCCGCTTCTGCACCGTGATTGATTGGGCCCCCGTCTATCTAGCTAATTTATCAATATTGCTAGCTGTCAACACCTGGTCAACGCGCGCTAGTATGCAACAGATCGCCCTGCTGCTGCCAATAGGGATGCATGGCCTGCGGCGCATCCGTCACGGTCCAGTGCTCGCCCCTGCGCACGCGTTCCAGATCGGACCTGCGCTCCCACTGGTAGAACGCTCGCGTCCACTCTATCCTCACGCTCAACCACAAACGTGAAGGGGGATTGCGATGCGGCGCAGGACGTTTTTCGCGGGCGCAGCGGCCCTGGTGGCCGGCGCCGCGCTGGCCGAGCCGGCGACGGCACAGACCGAAACCCCGGCCGCACCGTTCCCGCGGCGCAAGGGCCGGCTGAAGCAGGGCCTGTGGAAGATCAACTGGGGCCAGGGCTCCAAGGTCCCGTTCGACGATATGTGCACGGTGGCCGCGGTCA
Organism: Gammaproteobacteria bacterium; assembly: GCA_030038755.1. Lineage (GTDB taxonomy): Bacteria > Pseudomonadota > Gammaproteobacteria > Steroidobacterales > Steroidobacteraceae > FEN-1191. The sequence continues at coordinate 3,103 of JASHSK010000245.1, read as the reverse complement.
TGGGCGCCTACGGCTTCGACGTGATCCCGCCGCGGGACTGGCCGACCCTGCGCAGGCATGGGCTCGACCCGCTGATGGTCGGACCGGGGAGAACCGACTACCTCGGCGGCCTGATCCACCCGGAGATCCACGCGCAGACCCTGGCCGCCATCTCGGCCCAGGCGGACCTGTGCGCCGCCAACAATGTGCACATCATCGGCCTGTCGGCGGGGCAGAGGCGCGGCATGGACTATGCCACGGCGGCGGACAACGCCGTGGCCATCTGCCAGCGCCTGGCGCCCAAGCTGGTCGCCACGGGCGTGACCCTGGTCATCGAGAATGTCAACGACCGGCGCGGCGCAGACGCGGACCTGGCGCGCCAGGACATGGTGTTCGGCCATTGGGACTGGGGCCTGGAGGTGGTGGAGCGCGTCGCCTCGCCCAACGTCAAGCTCCTGTGCGACATCTACCACCTGCAGATCATGGACGGCGACGTGACCTTTCGCCTGAGGCGCGACATCAGCCACATCGGCCACATCCACGTGGCCGGCGTGCCGACCCGCAAGGAGATCGATGCGCGCCAGGAGCTGAACTTCCACATGATCGCCCAGACCATCGCCGACCTCGGCTACCAGGGTTACGTGTGTCACGAATGGCGCCCCACCCCGGGCTCCGACCCGGTGCAGGACATCGCCGAATGCATGGCGATCCTGGACGTCTGATATGGAACGACCGGTCATGTACTGGTCGGCGAGCGTCTTCATGATTGTTGCGGGATCGAGCGCTGCGTGCACTGCGCGGCACGCCTGGTCTCGATGCTCGAAGGTTGCGTGCAGCGACCGGATGATGCGGGCCTGATCATCCCACCAACGATAGCCGAGAGAAGCTACATGCTGACCCGTTCCGTGCTCACGAGCCTCGAAATCGATCGCATCGTCGGCGCCGCTCAGGCCGAGGCCGCGCGCAACGGCTGGACCGTCGCAATCGGCGTCGCCGACGAAGGGGGGCATCCGCTGGCTCTGCACCGCATGGACGGCTGCGCACCGATCGGCGCCTACGTCGCAATGGAAAAGGCCCGCAGTGCCGCCATCGGCCGTCGCGAAACCAAGGGCTACGAAGACATGATCAACGCCGGCCGCACCGCCTTTCTCGCAGTCGCCGAATTCAGTCGCGGTCTGCTCGAAGGCGGCGTCCCGATCCTGGTCGACGGGCAATGCATCGGCGCGATCGGTGTATCGGGCGTCAAGCCTGACCAGGACGCCCAGATTGCTCGGGCTGGCGTCGCCGCGATCCCGACCTGAAGGAGACTCCTCAGGGTGAACGCTTGACGCTACAATTGAAACGCTCACGCTATGATGATCTGAATAATCCAGCGTCAACGACATCGACGCCGCTGTCGCATTCGCGGAGTTGAAGCATGCGCATGGCTTGGCCTCATTCTTCGGGCTGGGTTCGCCTCGGTTGCGTCGGAGCGCTGACTGCGCTCCCCACCTTCGCCTTGACGGCGCAGGCGCAGGGCCTGTTCGACAGCGGCCCGGTCGGTTTCACCGCCCCCCAGGCCACGCGCGGCAAGTCGGCCTACAACGACAATTGCTCATCCTGCCATGGCAGCAATCTCGATGACGGGCAGTTCGGGCCGCCGGTCAAGGGGCCGGCCTTCCAGGCGCAGTGGCACAACCAGAGCGCCGCGGCATTGTTCAGCCTCGTGACAACGACGATGCCACCGACATCTCCGGATGGCCTTGACAGCCAGACCTACGCTGATATCGAGGCCTACATCCTGCAGCAGAACGGCGCAACAGCGGGGACGAGCGCACTGTCGGCTGCCGGGCTTGCGAAAGCGGCGTCGCTGGCGCGCCCGGCCGGCGGCTACGGATTCCTCGGCAATCACGATGCGACCTACCAGGCGGCCATGGCGCGCCGCGAGGCCCTGCTGGACAAGCTCACGCCGGTCACCGCAACGATGCTGCGCAACCCGCCCGCGGCGGACTGGCTGATGTGGCACGGTACCTACGCTGCCACCGGCTACAGCCGACTCGACCAGATCAACGCACGCAACGCCGGCGACCTCGGGGTAGCCTGGACCATCACACTGCCGGCCAGCGGCAACGAGATCACGCCGCTGGTGCACGATGGGGTGCTGTTCGTCGAGAGTGCCAACACGGTAGAGGCGCTCAACGGCACCGACGGCAGCGTGCTGTGGCAGTACGTGCGCCAGCTGCCGCCCAGGCTGCACGACGGTCGTCAGGCGCACGTGAAGGCCCTCGCGATCTACCAGGACAAGCTGTACGCGCCCACCGCCGATGGCCACGTGGTGGCGCTGGACGTCAGGACCGGCAGCCTGATCTGGGATACGCCGATCGGCACGGCACCGCGGGACGCGCACGAGGGCCGGGGCGGCGGGAATACCTATACCCTCTCGGGCGGGCCGATCGTCGCGGACGGCAAGGTGATCATCGGCGTGAGCCTTGCGCTCAACGCCGCTGGCGGTGACTTCATCGTCGGCTTGGACGGGCAGACCGGCCAGGAGCTGTGGCGCTTCCATACCGTCGCCCGCCCGGGACAGCCCGGCGGGGACAGCTGGAATGGAGCCCCCGTCGATCAACGCTATGGTGCGGGGGTCTGGACGGTCGGAAGCTTCGATCCGGACCTGAACCTGGTGTACTTTGGAACCGGCAATACCTACGACACCGGAACGCTGCTGCTGCCGCGGCCTCACTCGGGGGGCTCCAACGACGCGCTCTATACGGACTCCACATTGGCGCTCGATCCCGATACGGGCAAGCTGGTTTGGTATTACCAGCACATGAACCGTGACGTCTGGGACATGGACTGGGTGTTCGAGCAGTCGCTGCTCACGCTGCCGGTGAACGGTCGACCCACGAAACTGCTGGTCACCGGCGGGAAGCTGGCCATCTTCGATGCGCTCGATCGTGCCAACGGCAGGTACGAGTTCTCCCAGGAGTCCGGCCTGCAGAATCTGGTGGCGCGCATCGACCCCAAGACCGGCGCCAAGATCGTCAATCCGGCGTTCGACAATCCCAAGCCCGGACAGAACTACGTCATATGCCCCAGCACTGACGGGGCTCGCAACTGGATCTCGACCTCGTTCGATCCGACCACC
>JASHSK010000244.1 GCA_030038755.1 Gammaproteobacteria bacterium | reverse complement strand
TGCGCAATACCTGGCGGATGTATCCGGGGGATGTCTTTCGCACGGGACGCGGCAGTCCGTCGCCCCTGCCCGCGGCGGATCGTCCGCTGAGGGACGTCCACTACCACTTCAAGGGACAGGTCCGGGACCTGGCCTACTATCGGACGCACCAGCGCGTCGCAGGACTGCTGATCCTCAAGGACGGCCACGTCGCGCTGGAGTATTACGGCCTGGGCAATACGCAGCGCACGCTGTGGACGTCGCGGTCGGTCGCGAAGTCCGTGGTATCGACGCTGGTCGGTATCGCGATTCGCGAGGGCAGGATTCATTCGATTGACGACCCCATCGTGCGGTACCTGCCGGAGCTCAGGCGCACGGCCTGGGATGGCGTGACGCTGCGGCAGCTGATCACACACACCTCGGGCATCGCCTGGAACGAGAACTATCAGGATCCCAAGTCGGATTTCGCCGCGCTGACCGAGTGCGAGGCGGCCAGCGCCTCTTATCCCTGCATCATGCACCTTGTCTCCTCGCGCCCCCGCCGTCCGGGAATTGCCCCTGGAGAGGTGTGGTCGTACAACACCGGCGGAGCCTGGCTCGTGGGGCGTGTACTCGAGCGGGCAACCGGGATGTCGATCGCACGGTATCTGCAGACACGCCTCTGGAGTCGCGAGCCCATGGAGCACAGCGGCGTATGGGAGGCGCTGGTGCCAGGCCGGGCCGATATGGGCGGGCACGGCTTCAATGCGACGCTGCGTGATTGGGGGCGTTTCGGGCTTTTCGTCGAGCGGGGCGGCCGGCTACCGGATGGAACGCAGCTGTTGCCGGATGGCTGGCTGAAGGAGGCAACGACGTGGACTCACGCCCGTGGGTCCGTGACGCCAGAGACGCCCGATGGGCAGTACGGCTTCCAATGGTGGTACAACCCGGGAGAGGCCGTCGCCGGCGATCCGGATGGAGTGCTCGAGGTCGCGCGCGACTCGTTCTGGGCGGAGGGCATCTACGGACAGATCATCGCCATCGATCCGGTCGAGCACGTCGTCATGGTCCAGTGGTCCGCATGGCCGGTCGCCGATCCCGAGGACGGCAGCTGGGAAGAGATCGCGACCTTCTTTGCCGCCGCGGTACATCAGCTGCGCTAGCGTGAAGACCTGTCGGTGGTGTCGCCGCCGATTTTTTCGCCCGGAACGCGAGGAGCGTCCCCATGAGGGTCCACGGAAGTTGTCACTGCGGACAGATTACCTTCGAAGCCGACATCGACCCGGGAACCGTACGGATCTGTCACTGCACGGATTGCCAGACCCTCACCGGCTCCGCTTATCGGGTCACCGTACCGGCGCCTGCGGGCAGTTTCGTTCTGCGATCCGGATCCCCCAGGGTCTACGTGAAGACGGCCGAGAGCGGCAACCAGCGCGCCCAGGCCTTCTGCCCCAACTGCGGCACACCGATCTATGCCACCGAGCCTGATGAGCCGCGCATATACGGCATCCGTGTCGGCACCCTGAGGCAACGCGCCGAGCTGGCGCCGATGCAGCAGATCTGGTATCGCTCCGCACTGCCGTGGTCCGCGGACATTCGCGGCGTTCCCCACATCGGCCGGCAGTAGGTTCGGAGCGGCTGCAAAGCGCCCTGCCGGCCGCGGGACTGGGAGTTGCCTACCCGTTGCCGGGGGCGCAACATCCGCGGGTTCCGGCTAACGAATAATGGAGTCGGGCCATGAACCGGATCGGTCAGGTACTGTGCCGCGGTAGTCTGGTGCTGCTGCTGGTGGCGGGCATGGGGTCCGCATTGGCGCGCGGCGAGCGCATCGTGGTTTACGGGGCGACGGGGGCCATCGGTGGCCTGATCGCGCAGGAGGCCTTGAGTCGCGGAGACACCGTGGTCGGCGTCGCTCGCGATCCCACCAAGCTGCAGATCGACAACCCCAACTACACGGCGGTCGCCGGGGATGTCACCAACCTGGACAGCTTCAAACGCATTACCCGGGGTGCGGATGCCGTGATCATCTCCGTGCTGGGCGACGGCAAGGACAATGCGCCCGAGGATTCGGTAGAGGCGCAGGCGGCGAAGATCGCGGTCCAGGCCTACACCGGGTTACCCCGCAGTCCCCACGTCATCCAGATCGGGGGCGCCCCGACCATGTATGAGACCCGGGAAGCGGTGCTCGCGCACGTGCACGTTCCGCCAGGAAGTCTCATGTACGGCACCATTCTCGGGCATCTGCTCGCTTTGCAGACCTACCGCGCAAGCCATATCCGCTGGACGGTACTCACACCACCGCAGAATATTCAAGGCTGGAAGTTGCATGAGCCGCCGCATCCGCATCGCACGGGCAAATACCGCGTCTCGACCACCGGATTCGTGCGCGACGCGCAAGGCAAGAGCGCGATCAATATCGCCGATCTTGCCGTGGCAGCCGTCGATGAGGCCGAGCATCCGCGTTTCATCCGCAAGCGCTTCACCGTGGGGTACTAGCCGCACCGCGCGGCCAACCCAGCCGCTGCCGGCAGCCGCGGTGAGGATATGAGCCTCGCCGAGAGCAAGCTCGCGCGTCAGCCGCAGGTGTTATGGTTGCGCCGCGCACTGTTCCAGGTACATCTGTGGACGGGGCTTGGTTTCGGTCTCTATATCCTCATGGTCAGCCTGTCCGGTAGCGCCGTCGTGTTCAGACACGAGATGGACCGGGCGCTCTGTCCGAAGATCATCATGGTGACGCCGTCGGGACCGCGCATGAGCGACGCACAGCTGGCCGCGGTCGCGAGACGGGAATTCCGCCGATTCCCTCGCGCCGGCATACAGATCGAGGTCCATGGGCCGCGCGTACCGGGCGCGGCCGTCGAAGTCTGGTATCTCTCCCGGCGGGATCGGACCGAACGGTTGTTTGACCCGTACACCGGCAAGGATCTGGGGGATGCCGTGGCGTGCGAGCCGACGTTCGTTGCCAATCTGGCCGATCTGCACGACAACCTTCTGGGCGGTGAGACCGGCCTGGCAGTCAATGGTATCGGCGCTGTCCTGCTCACACTGATGTGTGTCACCGGCGCGGTGATCTGGTGGCCGGGCAGTTCACGCTGGCGACGAAGCATGACGCTGCGTCGACACGTGCACTGGCGGCGCTTCACCTGGGACCTGCACAGCGTGCTCGGCTTCTGGGTGTTCGCCCTGATCCTGATGTGGGCGGTTTCGGGCATCTACCTGGCGTATCCGAACTCTTTCTACGATGTCGGGGATTTCCTGGTGGCTCACGGTGCAGGCCGGGCCACTTCGCACAGGATCGATGTGCTCATCGATTGGCTGGTACGGCTGCATTTTGGCCGCACCTTTGGCCTGTGGGCCAAGGTGCTGTGGGTGATCCTGGGGCTCGTCCCTGGCGCGTTGATCGTAACCGGCGCTCTGATGTGGTGGAATCGCGTACTGCGCAAGGTCATGGGTCGTTCCGGCGAGCTCATCGAACCGCTGACCGCCGCATCAGCGCTGACTCCCGGCGTGCCGGCCAGCCCGCCGGCCAATCCCGGGACGCCGGCTGCATCCGGCGTTTCGGCCATCCCCGGGCCGCCAGCAGCTGCCGAGCCATCGCCGACGCCGGGATGAGAAGTGGCTGCGGAAACCCAACGCAGGCAGGCCAAAACCCAGCATAAGAGCCGCGCGGCGGACAGCGCCGCTCTGCGACGCTACGCATCGAAGCGCGCGTTCGCACGCACCCTCGAGCCGGCGCCGAAGCTGGCCGCCGGACGTACCGGGCCGCTGCTGTTCGTCGTGCAGAAGCACGCCGCCAGTCACCTGCATTACGACCTGCGGCTCGAGCTCGACGGAGTCCTCAAGTCATGGGCGGTTCCCAAGGGACCTTCCCTGATGACGGGTACCCGCAGGCTCGCCGTGCAGGTCGAGGACCATCCGTTCGATTACGCGTCGTTCGAAGGCGTCATCGCGGCCGGCGAATATGGCGGTGGCAAGGTCATCGTATGGGATTGCGGTGCGTATTCGCCCGAGGAGGAGGGCGCGCGCGATGCTCATCACTGGTTCGACCAGCGGGCCGAGGCGCAGCGGCGCGTGCGTGCGGCACTGGAGCGCGGCAAGCTCAGCGTTTTTCTGTGCGGCGAAAAACTCAAGGGTTCCTTCGCCCTGGTGCGCACCTCGACGCCCTCCCAATGGCTGCTGCTCAAGCACCGGGATCGATTTGCCGGCGCCGATGACGTGCTGGCGCGTCGCGAGTCGGTACTGTCCGCCGTGGCGGTGGAGCAGATCGCGGCCGATGCGGCCGATTCGCGGCTCGATGCCGAGCGGCTGATCCCTCACGGGCCGTCCGAAAAGCTGCCCGCGACACTCGCGCCCATGATGGCGCAGGCGAGTGGGGAGCCGGACTTCGACGCGCGCTGGCTGGCCGAGCCCAAGCTGGATGGCTATCGCGCGATTGCGCACGTGGCGCGCAGCGGTGTGCGTCTGATTTCACGCGGCGGCCTGGATCTGGGCGCGGCCTTTCCCGAGATCGTCGCGGATCTTGCCGCACAGGTGGCCCCGATGATTGTCGATGGCGAGCTGGTTGCACTGGGCAGCGACGGCCGGCCATCCTTCAATGCTCTCCAGAATCGCGTGCAACTGACCACCACGAGCACGCCCGAGCGGGCGCAGCGCGAGACGCCGGTGGTCTTCTTCGCTTTCGATCTGCTGCATTTCGCGGGTCTGGACCTGCGCGGCTCGCCGTACGTGGATCGCCGGCGCTATCTGCAGCAGTGCCTGCTGCCGACGCCGCGGCTGCAGGTCGTGCATGCCGCAGCCGATGCCCGCTCCCTGTACGCGGCCGCGCTGCAGGCCGGCTTCGAAGGCATCATCGCCAAACGCAAGGACAGCCGCTACGAGCCGGGGAAGCGATCGGCAGCCTGGTGCAAGGTCAAGCGCGTGCATAGCACCGAGTTCGTGATCGGCGGCTACACGCGCGGCAAGGGAGCGCGTGCCCGCCTCGGGGCGCTACTGCTCGGATACTGGCGCGGCGACGCGCTGGTCTACTGTGGTCACGTGGGTTCCGGCCTCGATGAACGCACCGTGGCGCAGCTGTCCGACCGGGTGGGGGCGCTGCAGCGCGCGAGCTCGCCGTTCGCGGTGGTACCACCCTTGCACCGACCCACGGTGTGGCTCGAGCCGCGACTGGTCGCTGAAGTGAGCTTTGCCGAGCGTACGCCCGACGGCCTGCTGCGTGCACCGGTGTTTTTGCGCCTGCGCGAGGACGTCGCGCCCGACAGTGTGCGCGGCGAGCTCGCGGACACCGGGGGGCCCGGCGCACTGGCGTCGGACGCATCTCCTACCGCCCAGCAACGGGCTGTCCAGCGGTCGGACGCACGAGACTCGGCCGCACGACGCCCTTCCGGGCCGGCCGAAATCGCCGCGGTCGTGGAACAGCTGACCGCGAAGACGAACCAGCTCGAGCTCTCCGTGGGCGAGTGGCGCCTGCGGGTGACGAATCTGGATCGTGTCTACTGGCCCGCCCGCCGCGGTGCGCCGCGCAGCGCGATCACCAAGCGCGATCTGCTGCGTTACCTCGTGGCCGTGTCGCCCTACATGCTGCCGCACCTTCGGGATCGGCCCCTGACGATGATCCGCATGCCCGACGGCATCGGCGGGCAGCGCTTCTTTCAGAAGCATTGGGACGCGGCGCTGCCGCCGTTCGTGCAGACGCTGGAGGTATTCTCCGAGCACACCGGCGAGCGACAGGCCTACGTTCTCGCCAACGATCTGCCGACGCTGCTGTGGCTCGGGCAGAACGGAACGCTCGAATATCACATCTGGCACTCGAGAGCCTGCGTGGCTGGCGATGCCGTCAGTCGCGGCACCGACTATGCGAGCTCGCTGGCGGCTCTGGAGTCATCGGTGCTCAACTATCCCGACTACCTGGTGTTCGACCTCGATCCGTATGTCTACTCGGGAAAAGAGGCACCCGGGGCCGAGCCGGAGCTCAACCGCAAGGGTTTCGCCATGACGCGTCGCGTCGCCTTCTGGCTGCGCTCGCTGCTGAAGGAGATGTCGCTGGAGGCTCTCGTGAAGACTTCCGGCAAGACCGGACTGCACGTGTTCGTGCCGATCGAGCGCACCGTGACGTTCGATCAGGCGCGACACATCTGTCAGTTGGTGGGGAGGCATCTGCTGCGCGAGCACCCGCGTGAGATCACGATGGAGTGGTCCACGGCCAAGCGCACCGGCAAGGTCTTCATCGACCACAACATGAACGTACGGGGCAAGACGCTGAATGTCGCGTACTCGCCACGCGGCCTGCCCGAGGCACCGGTGTCGATGCCGCTGAGCTGGGAGGAGCTCGAGGCGGCCGAACCGACGGACTTCACGCTGCATAATGCGATGCAGCGCTTGGATAAAATCGGTGACCGGTGGCATGATGCTCTCGTACAGAAACAGAGTCTTGCACAGGCTTTCGGCAGTACAAACGGAAGTATTGGCCGGAGCCTCGATCGAGGTTAGGCTCCCTGAGGGGAGTCGCCGCATGGAGGGGCATTCATGGCCGCGCGCTCAATCGGCTCGCTCACGTTGTCGTTCGGATTGGTTGCCATCCCGGTGAAGCTGTATTCAGCCACGCAATCGGGAAGCTCGATCTCGTTCAATCTGCTGCACAAGGACTGCGGCTCGCGGCTCAAGCAGCAATACGTGTGTCTGAAGCACGGCACGGTCGTCGGGCGCGACGAGATGGTCAAGGGCTATGAATTTGCCAAGGACCAGTACGTCACCTTCACGCCCGAGGAGATCAAGACGCTCGAGGAGGTCGGCACGCATTCGGTCGATATCTCCGAGTTCGTGCCGATCGAGTCGATCGATCCCATGTACTACGACAAGACCTACTACCTCGCGCCGGACAAGGGTGCGGCCAAACCCTATGCGCTGCTGACCGAGGCGTTGAAGGAGACGGGGCGCTGCGCCGTGGGTCACTGGGCGTCGCGCGGCAAGGCCTACGTCGTCGCGCTGCGCGCAGTCGGCGATGTGCTGACGATGCAGCAGCTGTACTTCGCTTCCGATGTTCGCCCCACGAGTGAGCTGGAGGTGCCCAGGCATGAGGTGAAGCCCGCCGAGCTGAAGCTCGCCCGTCAGCTGATCGAGCAGCAATCGGCCGATCAATACGATCCCGGCGCCTATACGGACGAGCTGCGCGCGCGCATCGAGGCGCAGATCCAGAAGAAGGTCGAGGGGCAGCAGATCTCCATTTCCGAGGCGGCCACGCCCGAGGTCGGCGGCGGCAAGGTGATCGACCTGATGGATGCACTGCGCGCGAGCCTGGAGAAGACCGAGGCGGCGCGCGCTTCGACCACGCGCCTGGAGCCGCGCAAGGGCCCCAGGCGTGTGGAGCAACCCGCCAAGGTGGCGCGCAAGGCCGGCCGGCGCTAGGCGCGCGGCGGGCTGAGGGTCGCGATGCAGTCTTATGGCGTGCGGGACGTCGAGCGGGTCCTGCAACTGTCGCGTAGCACCATCCGCAGTCTCGTCGAAGGGGGGTTCGTCAGGCCGACGCGCGGTGCGCGCCGCGAGCTGCGCTTTTCATTCCAGGACCTGGTCGTGCTGCGCGCCGCGCGCGCGCTGCTGCAGGCGCACGTTCCCGGCCGTCGTATTCGACGCTCATTGAAGGATCTGCGCGCGCATCTGCCGGAGGCGGTGCCGTTGTCCGGTCTGTCGATCTGCGCCGTCGGCGATCGCGTCGTCGTACGGGAGGGGCGCAATCACTGGGACGCCAACGACGGCCAGTATCTGCTCGGACTGGATGTCCAGGTGGATGG
>JASHSK010000243.1 GCA_030038755.1 Gammaproteobacteria bacterium | reverse complement strand
GCCAGCGCAACACGCAGGGTCGAGCGGTTCATGGCGGACTCATTCTCAACCAAATCGGCATCTGCGTCATTGCACCGCGAAGCAGTCCACCCACGGCTCACTCCACTCCCAGCTGCCGCAGGGCGCGTGCATCGTCCGCCCAGTCCGCGCGAACCTTGACCCAGAGCTGCAGATGAAACCGTCCACCGAGCAGCCGGTTCAGCTCGAGGCGCGCGGCGCGCCCGATGCGACGCAGACGCTCGCCGCGCGCACCGATCACGATCGGCTTCTGGCCGCGCCGGTCCACCCAGATCACCGCACTGACGGCCTGACGGCCGTCCTCCTCGGTCTCGATGCGCTCGACCTCCACGGCAATCCCGTAGGGCAGCTCCTCGACGAGCTCGAGGCTGAGCTTCTCACGAATGGTCTCGGCGATGCGAAACGCGACGCTGCGGTCGGTGAGCTGGTCGGCCGGGTACATCGGCTCACCCTGCGGCAGCGCACGGACCAGCAGGCGCGTGAGCTCGGGGAGGTTATCGCCCTTGGCCGCCGAGATCGGCACGACCTCGGCGAATGCGTGGCGCGTGCCCAACTCTGAAAGATAGGGCAGCAGCAGCTCGCGCGGGCGGATACGGTCCACCTTGTTGACGGCCGCGATCACCGGCCGGCGGGCCGCGGCGATGCGCTCGAGCGCCAGCGAATCCTCATCGGTCCAGCGCAACGCCTCCACCACGAACAACACCACGTCGGCATCGCCGAGCGCTGCGGTGGCGCTGCGGTTCATGGCCCGGTTGAGTCCACGGCGCGGCCCGCGGTGCAGCCCCGGCGTGTCGATGAATGCGATCTGCGCCTGCGGCAGGTGTGCCAGTCCGATCAGGCGGTGGCGGGTGGTCTGCGGCCGCGGGGTGACGATGCTGAGCTTGTGCCCCACGAGTGCGTTGAGCAGCGTCGACTTGCCGACGTTGGGCCGGCCGGCGAGCACCACGAACCCGCTGCGAAACTCGCTCACCGATCGCTCAGACATCGCTCGCTCGGCGACTCACGCGCCGTCCATTGGCTGCGCCGCGTCCAGCTGCGCGAGCACCAGGGCCGCAGCCGCCTGCTCGGCGCGCCGGCGGCTCGAGCCGGTCGCGCTCGCCGCAGCCGCCAGCGGCTGCACCTCACAGGTTACGCGAAACACCTGGGCATGCAATGCGCCTTCGACGCTCTCGACACTGTAGCGCGGCAGGGCGAGCCCCCGTGCCTGCAGCAGCTCCTGCAGGCGCGTCTTGGGATCCTTCAGCTCGGTGGGCGTATCCAGCGGCAGCGCCGGGGCGAGCACCCGCAGCATCACGCCGCGCGCGACCGCCAGCCCTCCGTCCAGGTACAGCGCTCCACACAGGGCCTCGAGCGCGTCGGCGAGGATCGATTCGCGCTGCGCGCCGCCGGTCTTGATCTCCCCGGGGCCGAGTGCCAGCCACTCGCTCAGTCCCAGCGACCCCGCCAGCTGCGCGAGCGACTCGCCGCTGACGAGGCGTGCGCGCAGGCGGCTCAGCTGCCCCTCGTCAGCGTCCTCGAAGCGCTCGAACAGGTACTGGGCGGTGATCAGGCCGAGTACGGCGTCGCCGAGGAATTCCAGCCGCTCGTTGTGAGGAGTCCCGGCGCTGCGATGAGTCAGCGCACGCTCAAACAGTGCACCGTTGCGAGGCGTATAGCCGAGCGTCTCGCGCAGCCACCCGCACAGCCGCTCGGTGCGATCCATAAGCTGCGAGCTTAGGGCAGATCGACCTCTTTGTGGAACTGCACCATCAGCGACAGATCGCCGAACAGCGGCGCCACGTCCTGGTAGTCGGCGATGGCGACCCAGCCCTCCCCGTCGCGGTGGATGTCGATGTCCTTGGTGGTCGGAAACTCGATGGTCTCGATGTCGAAGCTCTTGTTGAGCGACTGCCGCAGGGCATCGGCGGTGATGGACTGCGCGTCGGGGTTCTGCTCCGAGAGGCGCTCGAGCGAGCGCGCGACGCGCATGTAGTTCAGGTACATCGGTGTCAGGCGGATGCCCGCGTACACCACGATGGCCACCGGTACCAGCAGGATCAGCCAGCCGAGGAAGGTGACCCCGCGCTGTGTGCGGCGCGGTGCGCCGCGCGATGCGCGCGGGCCGCGGCCCGGTGCGCGGCTCGATACGCTGCGCGGTGCGCTGCCCGGTACGCGATCCGCCGGCGGCGCGCGCCGGGCTCGATCAGGTGACTGTCGCATGTTCCGACTCCAGGCGGCTCACTGGATGCGGCGGCCGATGCGGCTCCAATTCGGACCGCCGGTACGCCCCAGGTCCCAGTTGAACCAGATATAGGTGGCCTTGCCCACGAGGTTGGCCTCCGGCACGAACCCCCAGTAGCGCCCGTCGTAGCTGTTATCGCGGTTGTCCCCGATCATCAGGTACTCGCCGGCCGGCACCACCATCTCCATCGAGTCGCCATGGTCGGCCTCGCCCATGTCCGGCTCGGCGCAGACATAGTTGCGGTCCATGTGCCGATGACAGCTGGGACTGATCGGCGCCGAGATTTCATAAGGCGTCAGACAGGAGAGCATCTGGTGCGTGTGACGGCCAAGCACCTCGGTCGACAGGCGCATATTGTGGTAACAGCCGTCGTCGTAGCGCCGGTCCAGGCGCATCGGGATGGGCTGCCCATTGATGATCAGCTGGTCGTTGAACACCCGCACATGATCGCCCGGCAGCCCGGCCAGACGCTTGATGTAGTTCACGCTCGGGTCAGGTGGAAAGCGAAAAACCACCACATCTCCGCGCTGGGGCTCGCCGATCGGCACGATTTTGCGGTCCAGCACCGGCAGGCGCAGCCCGTAGTCGTACTTGTTCACGATAATGAAGTCCCCGTCCAGGAGCGTGGGCATCATGGAATCGGAGGGGATTCGAAACGGCTCGAAAATGAACGCGCGGATCAGCAGCACGATCAGCGCCACCGGGAAGAAGCTGCGCGCGTAATCCACGGTGACCGGCACCGGCACCGGCGCCGCCGGGGCACCGGGCTCGCGCGGCGCCTGCGCGGCGTGCTGCCTTCGGGCCGGCTCGACCAGCAGGTGATCCACCAGCCAGATCAGCCCCGCGAGCACCACCACGACCAGCAGCACCAGGCTGAAATCCAGCCGTTCCGACAGCAGCAGCCGCAGCACCCCGGCCACCAGCAGCACCGGCAGCAGGTAGTAGATCACCGCGAGCAGCGGGGGGTCGGGTCGCGGAGCGCCCGCCGCGGCACCCCCCGGGATGCCCCCCGGCGCGCCCAGGCGCCGCCGCGGGCGGTAGAACCAGTCGTCGATGATCGCGATGAACAGCGCCGGCAGGGCCAGCCAGGCCAGGATCGTGATCAGTTGCGTCAGCATGCCACCCTCATCGTCAGCGCGGACCCGTCACTTGCGCCCGACCTTCAGTACGGCGAGAAAGGCCTCCTGCGGGATCTCGACCTGTCCGAGCTGCTTCATGCGCCGCTTGCCTTCTTTCTGCTTCTCAAGCAGCTTGCGCTTGCGCGTCCCGTCCCCGCCGTAGCACTTGGCGAGCACATTCTTGCGCAGCGCCTTGACCGTCGCGCGCGCAATGATATGGCTGCCGATCGCCGCCTGCACGGCGACCTCGAACATCTGCCGCGGAATCAGCTCCTGCATCTTGTCGACCAGGTCGCGCCCGTGCGCGTAGGCCTCGTCCCGGTGCACGATCATGGAGAGCGCATCCACGCGCTCCCCATTGATCAGGATGTCCAGCTTCACGAGCGGGGCGGCCTGAAAATGGCTGAAAACGTAGTCGAACGAGGCGTAGCCGCGGCTCGCGGACTTGAGCCGATCGAAGAAATCCAGCACCACCTCGGCCAGCGGCAGGTCGTACTGCAGCGACACCTGCGTGCCCAGGTAGAGCATTTTTTTCTGCACGCCGCGCTTCTCGCTGCACAGGCCGAGCACGCCGCCGACGTAGTCGGGGGGCACCAGGATGTTGGCCGTGATGATCGGCTCGCGCAGCTCGGCGATCTCGGGTACCGGCGGCAGCTTGGC
>JASHSK010000004.1 GCA_030038755.1 Gammaproteobacteria bacterium | reverse complement strand
TGGTGTTCCAGGTCAGGCGCGGGTCGTGCACGATGCGCGCGCCGCGGTGGCGACGCAGGAATGTCGCTGCGAGCAGACCCACCAGGTAGTAGCCCTCGATGAAGCCCCCGAGCTCATCGAAGAAGAAGCAGCGGTCATAGTCACCGTCCCAGGCCAGCCCCAGATCCGCGCCGCTGCTGTGGATCGCCTCGACGGTGGCGCGGCGGTTCTCCTCGAGCATGGGGTTCGGCACCCCGTGCGGAAACGTGCCATCGGGGGCATGGTGGATCTTGATGAACTGCAGCGGCAGGTGCGGCTCGAGCTGATCGATGATGAGCCCTGCTCCGCCGTTGCCGGCGTTCACGACCACCTTCAGCGGCCGCAGCGCCGCGGCATTCACATAGCCGAGCAGATGCTCGAGGTAGCGGGGCTGGAAATCCAGCGGCCTGACCGCCGCGGCGTGCGCCGCCTTTGCGGGCAGACGCTGCTGCTCGATCAGCGAGCGCATCTGCACGAGCCCGGTGTCGGCGCTGATCGGGCGGGCGCCCTCGCGCACGAACTTCATGCCGTTGTAGTCCGGGGGATTATGGCTCGCGGTGACCATGATGCCGCCGTCCAGCTGCTGCGCGAAGGTCGCGAAGTACACACCCTCGGTGCCGCACAGCCCGATATCGGCCACCTCGACGCCCGAGTCGGTCAGCCCCGCGCACAGCGCCGTGGCGAGCGCTGTGCTCGAGTGTCGGATGTCGCGCCCGACGGCGACGCGGCGCGGCGCGACCAGCCCCGCATAGGCCTGCCCGATCTGATACGCGAGCGCCTCGTCGAGCTCGTCGGGAATGCGCCCGCGCACATCGTAGGCTTTGAAGCAGCTCAGCTCGCGCATCTCGTCTACCGGCCTGACATGGGCGTCAGTGAACCACGGGCGTCGGTGAAACTCGTGAAGTGCTTATTTCCACAGGAGGTTTCGGGCACTCCTGGAGTGCTTTGTCTCCCAAAGCACTCCAGGAGTACCCGAAGCCTCTTCTGGATATGCGCCCTTTACCGCGTTTCACTGCTGCCCTGCCGCCCATAGCGATCCTCGATGCGCACGATGTCGTCCTCGCCGAGGTAGCTGCCCGACTGCACCTCGATGATGTGCAGGGCGATGCGACCCGGGTTCTCGATGCGGTGGCGCACACCGATCGGTATGTAGGTCGACTGATTCTCCTCGAGCAGGAAGGTCTCGTCCCCGCGGGTGATGCGGGCGGTGCCGGACACCACGACCCAGTGCTCGGCGCGGTGGTGATGCAGCTGCAGCGACAGCACGCCTCCGGGGCGCACCACCAGGCGTTTGACCTGGAAGCGCTCACCATTGTCGATACTGTCGTAGCTGCCCCACGGACGAAACACCTCGCGGTGAAGCGAGTGTTCGTAGCGCCTCTCGGCCTTGAGCCGTGCGACCACTTTTCTGACGTCCTGTACGCGCGCTTTGGGAACCACCAGCACCGCATCCTTGGTCTCCACCACGACGTGATCGGTCAGGCCCACGGTGGCGACCAGGCGGCTCTCCGAGTAGATATAGCTGCCGTGCGTATCCTCGGTGATGACATCGCCGCACAGCGTGTTGCCGGAGGCATCGCGCTCGCAGGCCGCGTGCAGCGAGGCCCAGGAGCCCACGTCGCTCCAGCCCGCATCCAGCGGCACCACCACCGCATCGGCGGTCTTCTCCATGACCGCGTAGTCGATCGACTCGCTGCGGCAGGCTGTGAACGCGGCGGTGTCGATGCGCGTGAAATCAAGGTCGCGCGTCGCCGAGGCGAAGCTGGCGCGGCACACGGATGCGATGTCGGGCGCGAATTTCTCCAGCTCCTCGAGATAGCGGCGCGCACGGAACAGGAACATGCCGCTGTTCCAGTAGTACTCCCCGGAGGCGAGGAACTGCGCGGCGCGCCCCGCGTCGGGCTTCTCGACGAACTCTGCGATACGGTAGGCCCCCCCGGCGAGCTTGCCGCGGCGGATGTAGCCGTAGCCGGTCTCGGCGGAAGTCGGCACGATGCCGAAGGTCGCGAGCGCCCCTTCACGCGCCACGGACGCGGCCGCCTCCACGGCGCGCTGGAAAGCGGTGACGTCGGCGATCACGTGATCGGCCGGCAGCACCAGCAGCAGCGAATCGCCCTCATCGGCGGCGAGCGCCGCATGCGCCGCCAGCGCGATCGCCGGAGCGGTGTTGCGCCCCGCGGGCTCGAGCACGATGGCGCGCGCGGCACGATCGATGCTGCGCAGCTGCTCGGCCACCAGGAAGCGATGCGCCTCGTTACACACCACGGTCGGGGCGGTGGCCTGCAGCCCCTGCAGCCGCAGCACCGTGGCCTGCAGCATCGTGTGCCGGCCCACGAGCGGCAGCAGCTGCTTGGGGTAGAGCTCGCGCGACAGCGGCCACAGCCGCGTGCCTGCGCCGCCGGAGAGGATGACGGGAACTAGCATCAGTCCCGCGCGCGCGCGCCGGACCCGGGCTGCGCCTGCGCCTCCGCGGCGGCCACGGCGTGCGGCACCTGCCCGCGACCGATGGCGAAGTATTCGATGCCCATGCGCCGCATGAGGCCCGGATCGTACAGATTGCGACCGTCGAAGATCAGCGGCGCGCGCAGCAGCGAGCGCAGCTGATCGAAATCGGGGCTGCGGAACTCCTTCCACTCCGTGGCGATCAGCAGCGCATCGGCGCCGCGCGCGGCCTGGTAGGCATCCTTGCAGAAGCTCAGCCGCTGTTCGTGCGGATGGCCAGCGTAGCGCCGCCGCGCGGCCTCGCTCGCCACCGGATCGTAGGCCTGTACGCTCGCCCCCAGGCGCAGCAGCGCGTCGATGATCACCAGCGCCGGCGCCTCGCGCAGGTCATCGGTGTTGGGCTTGAAGGCGAGGCCCCACAGCGCGAACGTGAGCCCGGCGAGCCGCTCCCCGTAGTGCGCGCGCAGCTTGCCGATCAGCGCGGATTTCTGCCGCTCGTTGACCGCTTCCACCGCGCGCAGCAGCTCCGCATCGACCCCGTCGCGCCGCGCCGCGTGGATCAGCGCTTTCACGTCCTTCGGAAAGCACGAGCCGCCGTAGCCCACACCGGGGTAAATGAAGCTGTAGCCGATGCGCGGATCCGAGCCGATGCCCACGCGCACCTTTTCGATGTCTGCCCCGACCCGTTCTGCCATCGCGGCCAGCTCGTTCATGAAACTGATCTTGGTGGCCAGCATTGCGTTGGCCGCGTACTTGGTGAGCTCGGCCGAACGGATGTCCATGACCACCAGGCGATCATGATTGCGCGTGAAGGGCTCGTACAGGGCGCGCAGCAGCTCGGTGGTGCGTGGATTGTCGGTGCCGATGACCACGCGGTCCGGCCGCATGAAGTCCTCGATCGCGGCACCCTCCTTGAGGAATTCGGGGTTCGAGACCACGTCGAATTCCACCTCGAGCCCGCGGCGCGCGAGCGACGTGGCCACCACCTCGCGCAC
>JASHSK010000242.1 GCA_030038755.1 Gammaproteobacteria bacterium | reverse complement strand
ACGAGAGCTCGCCGAGCGCGCCAGCCAGCGCGGCTAGCGTCGGCCAGCGCAGCTGGCGGCCTGTCCGGCAATAACTGCGTTTACAATGTCGTCGCGGCGCCCGTTCGCCGCGACCGCCCCCGGAAGGTCAGCGCCCCATGCCGCGTAGCCTGAATATGCTCGGATTTCTCGTCTGCCTGGGGCTGCTGGCCTATGCCTGGTACGCGCAGGCCGTCCTGGGGCTCGAGCCCTGTCCGCTGTGCATATTCCAGCGCATCGGCATCGGGGTGCTGGGGCTGCTGTTCGTGCTCGCGGCCGTGCACGGTCCGCGGCGCTGGGGCGGTCGCGTCTACGGCACGTTGCTGGTGCTGGCGGCGCTGGCCACCATCGGCGTGGCGGCGCGACATGTCTGGATTCAGAGCCAGCCGCCCGGCACCGTGGCGAGCTGCGGCGCCTCGCTCACGTACATGCTGCAGATATTTCCCCCGGGAGAGGTCATTCGGAAGGTACTCACCGGCTCGGGTGAATGCGCCAGGGTCACCTGGCGGCTGCTCGGCCTGACCATGCCCGCCTGGGTGCTGATCGCCGCCGTGTGCCTGGGCGTGCTGGCCATGATCGCGAACTTCCCGCGCCGCTACGCGGCGGTCTGACCGCGCCCTACGCCAGCAGATTGCGCAGCGTCTGCAGGTAGATGGCGTGCAGCGTGTCGATGTCGCTGACGCGCACGCATTCGTTGACCTTGTGGATGCTGGCGTTGACCACGCCGAGCTCGACGACCTGGGCGCCCAGCGGGGCGATGAAGCGTCCGTCGGAGGTACCGCCGCCGGTGGACAGCTGGGGCGTAAGCCCCGTGACGGCCTGCACCGCATCGCACACCGCCGCCGACAGGGGACCTGGCGGGGTAAAGAACGGCTCCCCGGACACATACCATTCCAGCGTGTAATTCACCTGGTGCCGCCGCAGGATCTCCTCGACGGTGCGCTTGAGACCCTCGAGGCTCTGGACCGGCGAGTAGCGCAGGTTGAAACGCGCGCGCAGCTCCCCGGGGATGACGTTCGGCGCCCCGGTGCCGGCGTTGAGGTTGGACACCTGAAAGGTGGTCGGCTGGAAGTGCTCGTCGCCCTGGTCCCAGACGCGGCTGGCGAGCTCGGCAAGCGCCGGTGCGAACGTGTGGACGGGGTTGACGGCCGACTGCGGGTAGGCGATGTGACCCTGTACGCCGTGGACGGTCAGGCGGCCGGACAATGAGCCGCGCCGGCCGATCTTGATGGTGTCCCCGATGCGCTCCTCGCTGGAGGGCTCGCCGACCACGCACCAATCGATGCGCTCGCCGCGCTCGCGCAACGTCTCCACGACGCGGCGCGTGCCGTCGACCGAGGGGCCTTCCTCATCGCTGGTGATCAGGAACACCAGGCTGCCTGCGTGCTGCGGCCGCTCGCTCACGAACGCCTCGGTGGCCGTCAGCATGGCCGCCAATCCGCTCTTCATGTCGGCGGCGCCGCGGCCGTAGAGCAGATCGTCGCGAACGATGGGCTGGAAGGGGTCGGAGCGCCACTCCTCCAGCGGGCCGGTCGGCACGACGTCGGTGTGTCCCGCAAAGCACAAAACCGGAGCGCCGCCGCCGCGCCGCGCCCACAGGTTGTCGACACTGCCATAACGCAGCCGCTCGACCTGGAAGCCCAGCGGGGCGAGCCTCGCCGCCAGCAATTCCTGGCAGCCCTCGTCGGTGGGGGTCACGGAGGGGCGGGCGATGAGCTCCCGCGTCAGATCGAGGGTGGCGGACATCGGGTCGTCGGTGATCGGGCGCAGTTCCTGTTAAGCTGGGCGCCTTATACGGTGCGGGGGCCACGGCGGCAAGAGTCGCCGAGCAGGTTGTGGCGCTGCCAGCGGCCCGACCGGGCCGGACTGACACGAAACTGTCATGAACGACCGGATACGATCCCGAATATGAGCGTGGACGGCATCACCCACCATATCTCCAGCCGCTACAACGAGGAGTTGCAGCGCCTGGTGCGCAGTGTCCTGGGGATGGGCGGGCTGGTCGAGCGGCAGCTGTCGGTGGCGATCGGCGGTATCGGCGAGCCCGACGACGAAGTCATCGTGCGGGTCGCGCGCGACGAGCAGCGCGTCAACCAGATGGAACGCGAGATCGACGAGGAGTGCAGCCGCATTCTCGCCACGCGCAGCCCGGCGGCTTCGGATCTGCGGCTCATTCTGACGATTCTCAAGACGATCACCGACCTCGAGCGCATCGGGGACGAGGGCGAGAAAATCGCGGCCATTGCCGTGCGTCTGGCGGCGCGCGAGCGGCCGCGTAATCGCTACCGCGAGCTGCGCACGCTGGGCGATCTGGTGATCGGGATGCTGCGCGATTCGCTCGACGCCTTCGCGCGCCATGACACCGAGCTGGCGATCAGTGTGCTGCGTCGCGATCGCATCGTCGACGAGGAGTACGAGAGCATTCATCGGCAGAGCATCACCTTCATGATGGAAGACCCGCGCAGCATCCGGCGGGCGCTCGACATCATGTGGGTGGTACGCTCGCTCGAGCGCATCGGTGATCACTCGAAGAACATCTGCGAGTACCTGATCTACCTGATCCACGGCCGCGACGTGCGACACACACAGATCGACGAGATCGAGCGGGAGATCTCCGCGCTGGGCGAGCCGCACCCGGCCCACGACTGGCCGCACGGCGACGAGCCGCCGGGCATAACGCTGGCCGCGGCGCCGGCGGTGCTGGCGGCGCGACCGGGCGCGGCCGCTGAATGAGTGCCATCCCACCATGGAGCCGCAACTGAGAACCATCTCCCGCCCACCCGAGCCTCGAGGCTCCGAGGCACGAGGCTCCGACGGCCGGGGTTCCGACGCCCGCGGCTCCGACGCCCGGGGCTCCGACGCCCGCGGCTCCGACGGCCGTATCGCCGAGCTGGACGTCCCGGTGGTCCCCGTGCGCCCCAGCGGCCGGGGTCTGCAGGTCGCGGTCGACGAGACGCGCCGCTCCGCGGCGCTCGCGGCGCCGGTCAAGGCGAGCGTGAGCTCGCTGAACTTCTTTTATGGAGAGTACAAGGCGCTCAAGGACCTGAGCATGGAGATCCGCGACAAGCAGGTCACCGCGCTCATCGGGCCTTCCGGGTGCGGCAAGAGCACGTTTCTGCGCTGCTTCAACCGCATGCACGACCTGACGCCCGGCACGCGCTACGAGGGCAGCATCACGTTGCGGCCCGAGGACCTCAATCTGGTGTCGAACGAGGTCGACCCGATCGAAGTGCGCATGCGCATCGGCATGGTGTTCCAGAAACCGAACCCCTTTCCCAAGACGATCTTCGAGAACGTCGCCTATGGGCTGCGCCTGCGCGGCGTGCGCTCGCAGGTGCGCCTGCAGGAGGAGGTCGAGAAGGCGTTGCGCGGCGCGGCACTTTGGGATGAGGCCAAGGACCGGCTCGGCAGCTCCGCGCTGTCGCTGTCGGGCGGCCAGCAGCAGCGCTTGTGCATCGCACGCGCGCTGGCCACCAACCCGGAGATCCTGCTGTTCGACGAGCCGACCTCGGCGCTCGATCCGATCGGCACCGCGCGTATCGAGGAACTGATCGCCTCGCTGCGCGAGCAGGTCACGGTCCTGATCGTGACGCACAACATGCAGCAGGCCGCGCGCGTCTCCGACTACACCGCCTTCATGTACCTCGGCGAGCTGATCGAGTTCGACGAGACCTCGAAGATCTTCACCAACCCCGGCAAGAAGGCCACGGAAGACTACATCACGGGCCGCTACGGCTGAGCGCCGCTGGGCGCGGTGCCGCCCCGGGGGGGCCGGGGGCCGCTACGGGGGCCGGGGGCGCTACGGCTGAGCGACCTCGCGCAGCAGCTCGTTGATCGAAGTCTTGGCGCGCGTCTGCGCATCCACACGCTTGACGATCACGGCGCAGTAGAGGCTGTGACTGCCGTCGCGCGCCGGCAGTGCGCCGGGCACGACCACCGAGCCCGGGGGGACATATCCCTGCAGCGTCACCCCACTGCTGCGGTCGTAGATGCGCGTGCTGGCGCTCAGGAAGGTACCCATCGCGATCACCGAGCCGGT
>JASHSK010000241.1 GCA_030038755.1 Gammaproteobacteria bacterium | reverse complement strand
CGCTTACTACCCGGGCAATTCCTCAGGCCAGTCGTCCAGGCGGACGCTTATCTTCATCGCGATTCTCGCTTTTCACGCGTTGATCATCTACGCGTTCGCCACCGGCCTGGTCAGTAGCGGCAAGGCCCTGATTCAGACCATTCTGCAGACCAATATCATCCAGACGCAGAAGGTGCAGGAACTGCCGCCGCCGCCGCCGCACGTGGACCTGAAGGTGCCCCCGCCGGTGACCGTGGTCGCCCCGGAGGTCACCATCAACATCCCCGTTCCGGCGCCGATCCACGTCGCTCCGCCACCGCCCAAGGCAGCGCCGCCGGCGCCCATCCACCTGCCGCCCGCCCCGCTGGTGATGGCGAGGCCGACCTACATACCGGACGTCAATGATTACTACCCGGATGCCTCGCGTCGCAATGGCGAGGAAGGCCGTGGCCTGGCGAAAATCTGCATCGATACGCGCGGGCGGGTGGCCTCAGCGGATGTGGGCTCGAGCACCGGGCATCCCATGCTCGACGCCGCCATGGTCCAGATCGCCAAGGCGTACCGCTTCAAGCCGGCCACGCGCGCAGGCAAGCCCACGCCCGTCTGCACGTCCCTGCCCGTGAGATTCGTGCTTACGGCCGGCTGAGCCGACGCGAGCCGATGCATCGAGAGACTATCCAGCGACTGATGAGAGACCGACTTCTACAACCTGTCCTGATCCGCCATGCTCGTGCGCGGCGGCTTTGATCTAAACGAGGAAATTCAATGGATACCGCAACTGCCGCCGCCGCCGCCAATACCGCAACCCAATACGGCATACAGCACCTGTGGGTGACCGGAGGCGCTCTGGACCGCTCCATTCTGGTCATCCTGGGCCTGATGTCGATCGGCTCCTGGTTCATCATCGCCACCAAGCTGTGGGATCAGCACATTCTGAGGAAGTCCGCCAGACAGGTCGAAAAGACGTTCTGGTCCGCCCCGTCGCTCAAGGACGGTGTGAACAAACTCAAGAAGAGCGACGATTTCCGCTTCATCGCGGAGACCGGCATGCGCGCTGCCTCTCACCACGAGGGACGGCTGACCGACCGCGTCGATCTGCATGAGTGGATCACGATGGCGTTGCAGCGCGCCGTGGATGCGGTCAACCAGCGCAGCTCCAGCGGCCTGTCGTTTCTGGCCACGGTCGGCTCGAGTGCGCCGTTCGTCGGGCTGTTCGGCACCGTGATCGGCATTCTGAACGCGCTGGTGGCGATCAGCTATGCCGGCCAGGCGAGCCTGGACAAGGTGGCCGGCCCCGTGGGCGAGGCGCTGATCATGACGGCGCTGGGCCTGTTCGCCGCGGTACCGGCGGTGTGGGGCTACAACTGGCTGCTGCGCCGTAACCGCAACATTCAGGAAGACGTGCGGAACTTCGCCAGCGATCTGCACGCCTATCTGATCAGCGGCTCACGCGTGCAGAGCAACTGAGCCAGGCAAGCGACCCTTCCAGTTTCAGCGAATCGGCGGAGCGTCATCATGGCCATCAGTCTGGGATCCGGGGATGAAGAGCACGGAGTCATGGCGGACATCAACACCACTCCGCTGGTCGACATCATGCTCGTGCTGCTGATCATCTTCCTGATCACCATCCCGGTGATCCTCAAGGAGCCGGCGAAGATCACGGTGCCGACGGCCACCAACATACCCACCCAGACGAAGCCGGAGAACATCACCGTCTACGTCGACAAGGAGGGCAATGTGTACTGGGGTGACCTCAAGGTGCCGAACATGACGGCGCTGGTACTCCAGGTCGAGAAGGAGGCCGTCAAGGTGCCGCAGCCGGAGATCCACATCCGCGGCGACAAGGACACCGACTACGAGAACATCGGCAAGGTGATCGCGGCCATCAACCGCGGCGGCCTCGTGAAGGTGGGCTTCATCACCTTCCCGGAGCCGCCCAACACGGCGAACATGAAACTGTCGGCCTTCTGAGCAGGCTCGCTCCCAAGTACCGAACAACGAGGATATTGCATCATGTCGATGAGTGTAGGCTCCAGCAACGAAGGCAGCATGTGTGACATCAACACCACGCCGCTGATCGATATCATGCTGGTGTTGTTGATTACGCTGATCGTGACGCTGCCGCGCATGACGGACGCGGTGAAGCTGGACATGCCACCGCCCAATCCGAATCAGCCGCCACCGACGGTGCAGCCCGAGGTGATCAACCTGGACATCTATTACGGCGGCGCAATCGCCTGGAACGGCGTGCCGGTCAAGAGCTTCGACGACCTGGATGCACAGTTCAAGCAGGCGGCCGCGGAGAATCCGCAGCCGGAGCTGCACCTGAACCCCGACGGTCACGCCAAGTACGACACCGTGGCACAGGTGCTCGCGTCCGCGCAGCGCAACCACTTGGAGAAGATAGGGTTCGTCAACACGGCAAATTTCGTCCAGTTCTGACGGCGACTGCGGAACACACGGCCCGGCCCGCGCACGGTCCAACGCCCATGAAGGCATCGGACCCGCGGGCCGCTACGTGTCTCACGTCCCTGCGGAGCCGCACGGCGGGCGGCGCCGATGGGACGCGCCGATCAGAATGGACCCACACGGCGACGGGGCACCGGAGTAGTGACGGGTCGGGGTCCGGGCCGGTAATGCTAGGATCTGAACGTTCAACGGCACTCACCATGGTGCGGCGCTTTCGAGGAAACACATGAATCGCTCCACAAGCATCTCCGTTCTCGGCTCGGCCTGCGCAGTGGCGGCGCTGGGCCTGTGCTACGGCACGACCGCCAGCTATGCGCAGGACAAGGCCCCGCAGCCCAGCTCGTTCCTGCTCAAGGACCTGAAGGCGGCCCAGGACGCCATGAAGGCGCAGAACTGGGACGTGGAGATCCAGAAGCTGCAGGCGGCGCTGGCGGTCAAAAAGCAGCGGTCTGCCTACGACAATTACCTGATCAACTCCTGGCTCGGCGTGGCCTACGTCAACACGAAGGACTATGCGAACGCCGCAACGGCGCTGGAAGCGGCGGGCGAATCGCAGTACGCGAGTGCCGCGCAGCGCAGGACGATGCTGACGGCCGTGGTCAGCATCTACTCGCAGCTGCGCCAGTATCCCAAGGCCATCGCCGCCGGCCAGAACGCGATCAAGATGGGGATCACCGATTCGAACATCTACGTGACGATCGCGGTGGACCAGAACAACATGGGCCAGTACAGGGACGCCGCCCAGACCGTCCAGCATCTGGTCGACAAGGAGAGCAAGCCCGAGGAGAAATACCTCCAGTTCCAGTGGGACGCCTACACCAAGGCGAACGATCAGGCGGACGCCAGCAAGGTCATCGACAAGCTGGTGACCTACTATCCCAAGCCCGACTACTGGCTGAACGCGCTGCAGCCGTTGCTGAAGATGAACATCAGCGACGCGCACCTGCAACTCGACGTCTATCGCCTGATGTTTGACGTCGGCGTCATGAAGGCGAACCAGTACGGGGAAATGGCGGAACTGACCTTCGACGCGGGCTTCCCCGGCGAGACCGTGGCGGTCCTGCAGAAGGCGTTCAACGATCACGCGTTCACCGATCAGCGCGATGTCATGCGCTACCAGCACCTGCTGACGGGTGCCATGCAGAAGGTGGGCGAGGATCAGGCCTCGCTGCCCGCGCAGCAGAGCAAGGCCGAGTCGGCGGCCAGCGGCGATGCGCTGGTGGCGGTTGGCGCAGCCTATCTGAGCTACGGCGAGGCCGATAAAGCGGCCAGCGCCATTTCCGAGGGCATCGCCAAGGGCGGCCTGAAGTACCCCGAGGAGGCGACGCTGCTGCTTGGCGTCGCGCAGTTCAAGGCCCATAACACCAGCGAAGCGCACCGCACCTTCGACAAGCTGGCCAATTCCAGCGATGAGGGCTATGCGCAGCTTGGCAGGCTGTGGGTGCTGCATTCGCAGGGCGCAGCCCGCAGCCCCGCCTGATACGCGCGACAGCGCCGCGGTGGACGCCGGCGGCGTCCACGAGGAGAGGGGAGCCATGAGCATCAAAGTCGGCGACCACATGCCCGAGGGCAAGTTCAAGGTGATGGCCGAGAGCGGCCCCAGGGAACTGGGCACCGATGAGCTGTTTGGTGGCAAGCGCGTGGTGCTGTTCGCCGTGCCCGGTGCCTTCACGCCTACCTGCGACGCGAAGCACCTGCCCGGCTACGTGGGTCTGGCCGAGAAGCTGCGCGCCAAGGGCGTGGACACCGTCGCCTGCATGGCGGTGAACGACGTGTTCGTCATGAACGCCTGGGGCAAGGCCTCCGGCAGCGCCGGCAAGGTGCTGATGCTCGCCGATGGCAACGGCGACTACGCGCAGGCTCTTGGCCTGACGCTCGATGCGCGTGGCTTCGGCATGGGGACACGCAGCCAGCGCTTTGCGCTGCTGGTCGAGGACGGCACGGTCAAGCAGGCTTACATCGAGGCGCCGGGGCAGTTCAAGGTGTCCTCGGCCGAGCACGTCCTCGAGCATCTCTGAGCCCCGCGCGCAGGCGCGGAAGCCGGGCGCGGGCGGCGCGCGGGCGGCAAGGGGACGACGCCGGCGGCTGCCTGAATCGTGACGGCGGCGCCGTGCAGAGGCGCGCACCGAAGAGTAGTCTTGCGCGGATGAGCACCGATCACGCGTTTCGACCCAGCGATTCGTTAAGGAACGTGCGCTACGAGATCCGTGGGCGGCTCGCACGGCGCGCCCACGAGCTCGAGCGGCTGGGCTACGAGATCATCTCGCTGAACATCGGCAATCCGCGCCTGTTCGGTTTCCGCACGCCCGAGACCATGCGCCTCGCGATGATCGAGAACATGTCGGATAGCGAGGGCTACTGCCACCAGAAGGGTATCTTCCCGGCGCGCGAGGCGGTCGTCATGCAGCAGCAGGCGCGCGGTGTCAGCGGCGTCAGTGCCGAGGAAGTGTTCATCGGCAACGGTGTGAGCGAGCTCATCGACCTGGTGCTGCGGGCGCTGCTCAACGAGGGCGACGAAGTGCTGGTGCCGAGCCCCGACTATCCGCTGTGGACGGCGGCGGTCAATTTGAACGGGGGCCGTGCGGTGCATTACCCCTGCCATCCGCACAACCGCTTCGTTCCCGACCCCGAGGAGGTCGCGCGACTGATCAGCCGCCGCACGCGCGCCATCGTCATCATCAACCCGAACAATCCCACCGGGGCGACCTATCCCCGGCCGGTGCTCGAGGCGCTCGCGCGACTGGCCGAGCGCGAGCGCCTGGTAGTGTTCAGCGACGAGATCTACGACCAGATGGTCTATGACGGCGCTGAATCGATCCCGATGGCGACGCTGGTACACGACACGCTGTGCACGACGCTGTCAGGGCTCTCGAAGATCTACCGTGCCTGCGGCTACCGCGTCGGCTGGGCGGTGTTCTCCGGGCGACTGCGTGACGCCGGCGACTATCTGTCGGCGCTCGAGCTGCTGTCCTCGCTGCGACTGTGCAGCAATGTGCCGGCGCAGTGGGCCGTGCAGACCGCGCTCGGCGGACATCAGAGCGTGCGTGAGCTGGTCAGTCCTGGCGGGCGGCTGTACGAGTCGCGCAGGGTGCTGCTCGAGGCAGTGGCACGCAGCCGCTTCCTGCAGCTGCAGACGCCCACCGGGGCGATGTACGGCTTCCTGGGGGTCAGTCCCGAACGACTGCCGAACTTCGACGATCAGCGCTTTGCCCTCGATCTGCTCGAGCAGAAGCACGTGCTGGTAGCCCCGGGAGTGAGCTTCAACGTGCCCTATCGCAATCATTTCCGCGTGACCACGCTGCCCGACGCCGACACCCTGCGCGCGGTGTTCGCGCGCATGGAGGAGTTGCTGTGTGCGTATGAATCGGGAGCCGCGGGTGAGCGCAGCGCGGCGTCCAGCGCTGCATCGACGGTCGTCGAGGCGCAGGCTAGATTCAAGTAACACGGTACAATACCGCTGTAACCGTCTGCTTTGCTTGAGATTCCAGAAGCCGTCCGAGCGCATCTCGAGCAGCACGGCACGCTGATCGTACCGACACGCCAGCGCGCCGCGGCCGTGCGGCTGGCGCATAGCGCAGCCATGCTGGCGGCGGGCCGGAGCACCTGGCCGAGTCCCGATGTACTGCCCTGGGGCGCGTGGCTCGAGCGGGAGCTGGATCGTGCGCGTATCCGGGGCGAGCCGGTGCCGCGGCGGCTCTCGGGGCTCTCAGCGTGGCTGCTGTGGCGCGAGGCGGTGCTGCACGCCGCCGAGCCGCGTCAGGTGCTGGCGCCGCTGCGACTGATTGATCCGGTACGCGCGAGCGTCGCACTTCTCGAAGACTACGCAGTGGAACCTCGCGCCGACGATTCAGCCGAGGCGGCGTTGCTGCTGGCGGCGCGCGCGCACTTTCGTCGCAGCTGCCAGGCCCTGGGTGCCCTGGACAGCAGCTCGTGGGTCGCCTGCGCGCCCTTCGCGCGACCCTCCGCACGTGTGCTGCTGGCGGGTTTCAGTGCCCTCGGGCCGGCGCTGCGGGGCTGGCTCGAACGGCATGGCGCGCACGTGCTCGAGCATCCTCTGTCCTCGTCGCAGGAAGCGCACCCGGTGCATTCTGCGGCTTTCCCCGCGGCGCCGCCGGCGCGGCCGGGCGTCGCTCGCCGCGACGATCAGCCGCCGCGCGTCGTGGGTGCATCGATCCCCTCGGCCGAGGCGGAGGCGGCCGCCGACTGGTGTGCACGGCGGCTGGCGGCCGATCCGAGGGCCCGGCTGCTGGTCATGGTCTCAGGCCTCGCCGAGCAGCGCCACCTGTGGCAGCGCGCCCTGGCGCAACGCCTGGACTACGAGTCGATCCTGCAGGGCACTGCCGGCGCGGCGCGCTCTTCGGCCTACGCGATCGAAGGCGGTCAGCCGCTCGATTCTTTTCCACTGACCCGTGCCGCCCTGGCGGTCATCAGGCTCGGCGCGGACCACATCGACTTCGACTCGCTGAGCGCCCTGCTGCGCAGTCCCTATCTGCCCGCCTGGGATCTGGCGCTGCGCTGTCGTCTGGACGTGTGGCTGCGGCAGCAGAATGTCGACATCGCGGGGCGTGCGAATCTCGAAGCTCTGCGTGGGCTCATCGCCCGGGAGCTCGGGCCGGGGGTGGCCGGGATCGTGCGCTCGCTGCTCGAGCGCGCAGAGCCCGCGGGTGGCGGCTGCGCGCCGCGGTTCGCCGCGTGGCTCGCCGGGGCGGGGTGGCCCGGATCGGGTCTGTCCGGCGAGGAGCTGCAGGTGCGCATGCGGTTCGACGAGCTGCTCGGAGAGCTCGCCGCTGCCGAGGCACTGCGTGCGCCCCTGACGCCGGGCGAGGCTGCGAACCTGTTGTGCGAGCTTGCGGCACGCACCGGCTTCGAAGCCGCGAGCGATGACGTGGCCGTCACCGTCACGAGCATCCTCTCGGATCCGATCGTGCGTTACGACGGTATCTGGGTCGCGGGGCTGACGGCCGATGCCTGGCCCGCCCCGGTGCAGCCGGATCCATTGCTGCCGCTCACCCTGCAATACAGGGCAGGTCTGCCGCAGGCGAGCGCGCAGGCACAGCTGCAGCAGGCACAGCAGCTGCTGCGCATCTGGGCTGCCGGCACGATCGACTGTGTGCTCAGCTGGGCCGCGAGCGAGGAGGAGCGCCCCTGTGACCCCAGCCCGCTGCTGCAGGTCGCGCCGAGCCCGCCGCCGGTGGTGCAGCAGGGGTTCTGCCTCGAGCGCTGGCTGACCGGTTTGGCTGCGCCGCTCACCCCGTGGAGGGACATCGGCGGGCCGCGCTGGCCGGCGCAACCGGCGCTGCCTCGCGGGACGAAACTGCTCGAGCTGCAGGCCCTGTGTCCGTTCCGGGGCTTCGCGCAGCTGCGCCTGGGCGCCCTGGAGCTGCCGCGGCCCGGGCCCGGCATTGATGACCGCTGGCGCGGCCAGATCCTGCACCGCGCGCTGGAACTGCTGTGGGGGGAATTGCGCGATCAGGACTCGCTGCGCAGTCGCGATGCTCAATCGTGTCACGACCTCGTGCGCCGCGCAGCGACGCAGGCCACGCGCGAGGTCCTGCAGGAGCGCAGCGCAGGCATGTATGGTGAGCTGCTGCCGCGGGAGCAAGCGCGCACCGAGGCGCTGCTGCTGAAGGCGCTGGAGTGGGAGCGCGCACGCGCGCCCTTCAGCGTGCAGGCGTTGGAGGCCAAGCGCCCACTGACGCTGGGTGAGGCCACACTGCGGCTGCGGCTGGACCGGGTCGATCGGCTCGAGGATGGCCGGCTGGCGATCATCGATTACAAGAGCGGCCGGGAAAAGACCTTTGACGCGCTCGCCGGGCGGCTCACGCAACCGCAACTACCTGCGTATGCGGTGGCCACGGGGGAGGCGGTGGCGGCCGTGCTGGCGCTGCACGTTCGCCCGGGCTCGCTGGCGGTGCGGGGCATCGCCGACCGCCCGAATCGGATCACCAGGTTGCCCGGCCCGCCCCCGCAGACGCCCTGGCCGGAATTGCTGACGCGCTGGGAGGTGCAGCTGCAGGCTCTGGTGCGCGAGTTCCTCGATGGACACGCGGCCGTCGATCCGCAGCCCAAGGCCTGCGAGCGCTGTCACCTGCACACGCTCTGCCGCATCGACGCGAGTGCCTGGGCCGGTGACGACGAGCCGGAAGACGGCACGGCTGACGAGAACGGCGCGGCGGGCGACGCCGACGCAATGAACGGGGACGGCGCACCATGAGCGCGGAGCGGCAGACGCCGCCGCCCGCGCAGGTCCAGGCGCTGGATCAGGCGCAGGCCGAGGCCCGGGCGCAGGCAGCGCTGGATGAGCAGCAGGATGCGCTGGCGCGCGCGGCGGCGCTCGACCCGACTCGCTCGCTGCTGTTGCAGGCGCCTGCCGGCTCGGGCAAGACCACGGTGCTCACCGCGCGCTTCCTGGCGCTGCTCGCGACCGTGGACGCGCCGGAGCAGATCCTGGCGATCACCTTCACGCGCAAGGCCGCCGCGGAGATGCGCCAGCGCATCCTCGCGGCACTGCATTCCGATGGGGGCGAGCCTCCCCGTGGCCTGACCGCGCGGCTGATACGGGCCGCGCGCGCGCGCGACGAGCAGCGCGGCTGGAATCTGCTGCACAACCCCGCGCGGCTGCGCGTGGAGACCATCGATGCGCTCAACGGGCGGCTGGCGCGCGCTCTGCCGGTCGCGGCGCGCTGCGCGCCCAGCCTCACGATCGCCCCCGCGGCGCAACCGCTCTACGAGCTGGCCGCGCGCCGAGCGTTGCAGACCGCCTGGCGCGAGCGTTCGCTGCGGCCCGCGGTGCAGCTGCTCTACGAGCGGCTCGACGACAACTGGCAGCGCCTGCAGCAGCTGCTGGCGCAGATGCTCGCGCACCGATCCCACTGGCTGCCGCGTGTGCTGGGAGCGAGCGGCGCGGGTCTCGTGCGCCGTGTGCACGACAGCCTCGATGCTCTGATCGGCACCGAGCTGGCCGCGGTGCGTGAATGCCTGACGCCTTCCCTGCTCCGGGAGGCGCAGCAGCTGCTCGCACAATTGCGGGGAGCGGCCGGCAGCCGCACACCACCACCCGTGCTCGACGCGCAGCCTGCGAGCCTGACGCACTGGCGAGCTTTGTGCGAGCTCGCGCTCACCAGGAAAGAGGGCAGGTGGCGCAGCCAGCTCAACAGCCGGCAGGGTATTGCCGCCGATGACCGGCCTCTCAAGCAGCGCGTGCTGGCCTTTCTGAGCATCCTCGCTCAGCGGCCCCACGTCCGCGAGATGCTGCACGAGCTGCGGCGTCTGCCCGAGCCGCGCTTCCCGGACGCCGATGAGCGGGCACTCGAAGCGCTCGCACAACTGCTGGTCGGCGCGGCCATGCAGTTGCAGATCGTCTTCGCCGAGAGCGGACAGGTCGACTTCCCATACATGGCCGGCGCCGCGCGCGCCTGTCTGATCGATCAGGGTCTGCCCAGCGAGACGGCGCTGCGCGCGGGCAACGCCGTGCGGCACATCCTCGTGGACGAGTTCCAGGACACTTCGCAGGAGCAGTTTCAGCTGCTCGAGGCGTTGACCGCCGCCTGGGAAGGCGGCGACGGTCGCACGCTGTTCCTGGTCGGCGATCCGATGCAGTCCATCTATCAGTTTCGCGAGGCCGAGGTTGGCCTGTTCCTGCAGGCTCGCGATCACGGCATCGGCGCCGTGCAACTGCAGCCGCTGCGGCTGCGCTGCAATTTCCGCACGCGCGCACCGCTGCTCGCCTGGATCAACGAGCGCTTCGCCGCGCTGTTCCCTGCCGAGGATGACGCTCGCCGGGCGGCGATCCGTTACGCGGCCTCGGTGCCGGTAACACCGGTAGGGCCGGCCGCGGCGGCCCCGGAGGAGCCCGTCCCGCAGGGCACGGCGGTCACGCTGCAGCGCTTCGATCCCGCCGATCGACAGGGGGAGGCCCAGGCGGTCGTGCAGATCGTGCAGGCGGCGCGCTCACGGACGCCCGCGACGAGCATTGCCGTGCTGGTGGCGAGCCGCGAGCACGCCACCTTCATCGCCGCGGCGCTGCGCGCGGCGGGAATACCGCTGCAGGGCGTGGAGCTCGAGCCGCTGCGCGAGCGGCCGGTGGTGCGCGATCTGGCGGCGCTCACGCGTGCGCTGCTGCACCCGGCCGACCGCACCGCCTGGCTGTCACTGCTGCGCGCACCGTGGTGCGGCCTGACGCTCGCGCAGCTGGCGGCGTTGGGCAGCGAGCCGGGATCCGAGTCGGGCCACGAACAGGGCCACGAGCAGGGCTACGAGCGGGGCCGCGAGCAGGGCGATCTGTTTGCCGTCCTGCAGGCCGTTGCTGCCGATGCCACGGTCGCTGCGGGCGCCGCCGACGCGCTCGCGAGGGTGTGCGCGGCGCTCGAGCCCGCGCTGCGCGGCCCGGAGCGCACGCTGCCGCTGTGGCGGCGCGTGGAGCATTGCTGGTTGCGTCTCGCGGGGCCGGCGATCCATCCGCTCGTCGTCGATCGGGCCGATGCACAGCGTTTCCTCGATGCCCTCGCGCTGCAGACGGCGCCCGAGGCGCTGGCGGGCGATTCGCTCGACGAGGTGCTGAAGTCGCTGTATTCGGCGGCGCCGCCCGAGCCGCACGCCGTGCAGATCATGACCATGCATGCGGCGAAGGGATTGGAATGGGACGTGGTCATCCTTCCCGGTCTCGGGCGGCAGACCAGGGGTGACCCGGATCCGCTGCTTCACTGGATCGATCTGTCGCGCGGCCGGGACGAACCGGGGCTGCTGCTCGCACCGATCCGCAGCGGCGAGCGCGAGCGTCCCGCCTCGCTCGGTGCCTACATCAAGCGCCTGCGACGTGCCCGGGCGCGTCTCGAGCGCGTTCGTCTGCTGTACGTGGCGGCGACTCGGGCGCGAGCGACACTGCACCTGCTCGGCGCACTGCCGGCACCGAGTGGTGGTGGCGTGCCACAGCCCAAGGCCGGCTCGCCGCTGCAATTGCTGTGGCCGGTGATCGGGGCGGAGTTTGCCGCGCTGACGCCGCGCCCGCTGAACGCGCCCGGTACATCGACGGCGCCGGGCGCGCCGCGCGCCGTGGCCGGCACGCTGTGGCGGTTGGACGGGACATGGCGGCCGCCGCCGCCGCCGCCG
>JASHSK010000240.1 GCA_030038755.1 Gammaproteobacteria bacterium | reverse complement strand
AGCCGGGCGGCGCGATGGCGCCGGGGCAGGGGGCAGGAGCGGAGCTGTCGCGGCGCGCCTTTCTGCGCGCAGGCCTCGCAGTCGGTGGCGGCCTCATGCTCACGCTGAACATTCCGCGCCTCGCCGAGGCGCGCACCGAAGGCGCCGCCGTCGAGCCCGAGGCCGAGCTCAACGCCTACGTGCGTATCGCGCCGGATGGCACCGCGACCATCATGGCCAAGAATCCGGAGATCGGTCAGGGGGTGAAGACCTCGCTGCCGATGATGATCGCCGAGGAGCTCGATATCCCCTGGACGAGCGTGGTGACCGAGCAGGCGCTGCTCGATCCGCAGCTCTATGGCCCGCAGTTCGCCGGCGGGAGTCTCGCGACCCCGATGAACTGGGATCCTCTGCGACGCGTGGGCGCAGCGGCGCGGCAGATGCTGCTGACGGCCGCGGCGCGTGGCTGGCGTGTGCCGGTGGAGGAGTGCACGACCGATCCGGGCATCGTGCGTCACGTGCGCAGCGGCCGCACGGCCGGCTACGGCGCGCTGGCCAATCGCGCCGCCCGCCTGCCGGCGCCGGACCTGAAGACCGTCGCGCTCAAGGACCCGAAGGACTACAGGATCATCGGCAGGTTCACTCCGGGTGTGGACAGCCCGAGGGTGCTCGTCGGCGAGCCGCTGTACGGCATCGATCAGGCACTGCCGGACATGCTCTACGCGGTCTATCAGAAGTCGCCGGTGTTCGGCAGCCGGGTCGTCAGCGCGAACCTCGATGAGATCAAGGCGCTGCCGGGCGTTCGTGATGCGTTCCTGGTCCACGGGACCGATCCGCGCGCGGCGCTGTCGCTCGGGCTGGTGGACGGCGTGGCGATCGTCGCGGACCGCTGGCATCAGGCCAACCGCGCACTCGAGCGGCTGCAGGTGCAATGGGCCGACAATCCCGTGGCGGCGCAGAGCACGCGCGGCTTCGAGCAGCAGGCTGCGGCGTTCGCAGCCACCGCTCCGCAGACGATCATCCACCGCGAGGGGGACGTGGACCAGGCCTTCTATGGCGCCGCCAAGATCGTCGAAGCCGCCTATTCCTATCCTTTCCTCGCGCACGTGCCGCTCGAGCCGATGAATTGCACCGTATCGGTGAAGCCGGACGGAAGTGCCGAGATCTGGGCGCCGACGCAGAATCCGGCCGCCGGACGCATGCTGGTCGCTGCCACGCTGGGACTGGACGCGAAGAAGATCGTCGTGCACATGACACGCTGTGGTGGCGGCTTCGGCCGGCGCCTGAGCAATGACTACATGGTCGAGGCCGCGATGATCTCCAAGATCACCGGCCGGCCGATCAAGCTGCTGTGGAATCGCCAGCAGGACATCCAGCACGACATCTACCGGCCGGGAGGCTTCCACAACTTCAAGGCGGCGCTGGACGCGCAGGGCAGACTGGTCGCATTCCGCGATCACTTTGTCACCTTCGGGCAGGGCGAGAAGGTGGCCGGCAGCGCGGATATGGCAGCGGAGCAGTTTCCGGCCGGATTCGTGCCAAATCTGCAGTACGGTCAGTCGCTCATCCAGCTCGGTGCGCCCACCGGACCGATGCGCGCGCCCGGCAGTAACGCGCTCGCCTTCGCGTTCGAATCCTTCTTCGATGAGCTCGCCCACGCCGGCGGCATCGATCCGCTGCAGTTCCGACTGGATCTGTATGGGCCGCCGAAGGTGATTGCACCGCCGGCGGGGCCGACGCGGTTCATGCAATCGCCGCCGTTCGACACCGGGCGCGTGCGCGGAGTGCTGCAGCTGGTGGCGGAAAAGTCCGGCTGGGGCCGCTCGCAGCTGCCGCCGCGCACGGGCATGGGACTCGCCTTCTACTACAGCCATTTCGGCTATTTCGCCGAGGTGGTCAAGGCCAGCGTCAACGAGCGGGGCGTCCCGCGCATCCACAAGGTGTGGGTGGCCGCGGATGTGGGCCGGCAGATCGTCAATCCCGCCGGGGCCTACAACATCGTGCAGGGCGGCGTCCTCGATGGGCTGAGCCAGGCCCTGCACGAGCGCATCACCTTCGAGGGTGGCCGCGTAGTGCAGGCGAATTTCAATACGGACCCGCTGCTGCGCATGCGCGAGGCTCCGCCGGTAGAGGTTCACTTCAAGCTCACCGACCACCCGCCGACCGGACTGGGTGAGCCGGCGTTACCGCCCGCGCCGCCGGCGCTGTGCAACGCGCTGTTTGCCGCGACGGGCAGGCGCATCCGCAGGCTGCCGATCGATCCGGCCGAGCTGGCGGCGTGAGGAGACATCCATGGCCGACATGATGAGCAATCTGATGGATCGCTGGGGGCTTCGCGAGCCGCAGCAGGGGGCGGTCGGGGAACCTCAGCCGGGACAGGGCCCCGTATCACGCCGTACGTTTCTGCAGGCGGGCGTGGCCGCCGGCGGCGGGCTGATGCTCACGCTGAGTCTGCCCTCGCTGGCCGACGCGCGCACGGAGGGTGCTGCACGCGCCGACGGCGGCGCGCTCGCGGCGGACGGTGACACCGCGCTGACGGCGTATATCAGCATCGCGCGCGATGGCACCACGACCATCATGGCCAAGAACCCGGACATGGGTCAGGGAGTGAAGACCTCGCTGCCGATGATGATCGCCGAGGAGCTGGACGTGGCCTGGTCGCAGGTGCGCACCGAGTACGCGCCGCTGGATCCGAAGCGCTACGGGGCGCAGTTCTCCGGCGGCAGCTTCTCCACCCCGATGAACTGGGAGCCGCTGCGGCGGGCTGGAGCGGCGGGGCGCCAGATGCTCGTGCAGGCTGCGGCGCGCAGCTGGCGCGTGCCGGTGGGGGAGTGCACGACCGATCGGGGCACGGTGCATCACGCGCCCAGTGGGCGCTCGCTGACCTACGGGGCGCTGGCGGCGCGTGCGGCGCGGCTGCCCGTGCCGGACCTGAAGACCGTCGCGCTGAAGGATCCGAAGGACTACAAGATCGTTGGCCGTTTCACCCCGCAGGTGGATGCGCCGCGGGTGCTCGCCGGCGAGCCGCTGTTCGGGATCGACCAGAGCGTGCCCGGCATGCTCTACGCGGTCTACGAAAAGGCGCCGGTGTTCGGCAGCCGGGCGTTGAGCGCCAACCTGGATGAGATCAAGTCGCTGCCCGGTGTGCGCGACGCCTTCATCATTCATGGGGATCCGGCGGCGGTGTTCACACACGGGCTGGTCGATGGCGTGGCGATCGTGGCCGACCGCTGGCATCAGGCGAACAAGGCGCTGGAGCGACTGCAGGTGCGGTGGGCCGACAATCCCGCCTCTGCCGCGAGCAGCGCCGGCTTCGAGCGTCAGGCCGCCGCCTTCGCGGGGCAGACCCCGCAGCAGATCCTGCGCCACGACGGCGACGTGGATCGGGGGTTCTACGGCGCGGGCAAGATCCTCGAGGCCTCGTACGCCTACCCGTTCCTGGCGCACGTGCCGCTCGAGCCGATGAACTGCACGGCCTGGGCCAAACCCGACGGCAGCATGGAGATCTGGAGCCCCACGCAGAGTCCCGGCGACGCGCAGAAGCTGGTGGCCGACACGCTCGGCATCGATGCTCACAGCATCACCGTGCACATGACGCGCGTGGGCGGCGCCTTCGGCCGCCGCGGTGACAACGACTACACCGTCGAGGCCGCGGCAATCTCGCAGCATATCGGCAAGCCCGTGAAGCTGCTGTGGAACCGTCGCCAGGACATCCAGCACGATATCTACCGGCCCGCGGGCTTCCACCACTTCCGCGGCGGCCTGGATGCGCAGGGCAAGCTGGTGGCCTTCAGCGACCACTTCGTGACCGTCGGGCCCGATGGCAAGCCCTCGCTGGCCGCGAACCTGGAGCCAGACATCTTTCCCGGCGGCTTCGTGCCGAACCTGCAGTTCGGCCAGTCGGTCATGAAGTCCGGCATTCCGACGGGCTACCTGCGTGATCCGGTCTATAACGGCATGGCGTTTGCGTTCGAGTCCTTCATCGATGAGCTTGCCGTTGCCGCCGGGCGCGACCCGCTCGAGTTCCGGTTGGATCTGCTCGGGCCGCCACGCGTGTTCCCGGCTCCGCCGCCGTTCCTCGGCATGAAAATTCCGGGGTTCGACACCGGGCGCGCGCGCGGGGTGCTGCAGCTGGTCGCGGAGAAGTCGGGCTGGGGCCACCAGCAGCTGCCGCCGCGCACGGGGATGGGCCTCGCCTTCTGCTATAGCCACTGGGGCTACGTCGCCGAGGTGGTCAAGGCGAGCGTCAACGAGCGCGGGGCGCCGCGCATCCACAAGGTGTGGGTTGCCGCCGACGTGGGGCGGCAGATCGTCAATCCGGCCGGTGCCTATCAGCAGGCACAGGGTGCGGTGCTCGACGGGCTGGGCGCGGCGCTGCACGAGGCGATCCGCATCGAGAACGGTGCGGTGGTGAACGAGAACTTCAACACCTTCAGCCCGATCCGCATGCGCGAGGCGCCCGATGTGGAAGTGCACTTCCGTATCACGGACAACATGGTGACCGGTCTCGGAGAGCCGACGCTGCCGCCGGCATTGCCGGCGCTGACGAACGCACTCTTTGCGGCCACCGGCAAGCGCATCCGTACACTACCCATCGACCCGCAGCTGCTCGTGTAGGCGCTGCGACGCGCGCACGCCCCTTGGGGGCGCGGCCGCGCGCGTGGCACTCCGCCGCGAGCGTGGCGCCCCGCCGCGAGCGCCCTCCCGGTAAGCGGATCAGACGCCACCGACAGGTGGTAGAGCGGATCGCTCCACGCCCGGGATCCGCCGGGCGCCTATAAATGATGTCGTTCGCGATGCGATCGCAGCGCTGAAGATTCTGTTCTTTGTGCTTGTCGTGCTGTTCATCCTTTCGCTGCTGTTCGGTCGCCGCATCACCAGGCCCTGACCGCCGGCGGCCCGGTCGCAGCTACCGCAATCGCGCGCAC
This sequence comes from Gammaproteobacteria bacterium, assembly GCA_030038755.1. Taxonomy (GTDB): domain Bacteria; phylum Pseudomonadota; class Gammaproteobacteria; order Steroidobacterales; family Steroidobacteraceae; genus FEN-1191. The sequence goes on along the minus strand of JASHSK010000240.1, from coordinate 210 downwards.
GCGCGCATGATATTCCGCCGGTAACACCCGGTGACGGTAAGCGTGCCCAAAAAAGGCAGCGCATGGCCCGTGAACATGACTCGAGCGCCGATCCAGCGAGCGGCGGTCCGCCGGGTGGCGGCCCGCCGAACGGCGACCCTACAAATCTAGACACGCCGCGCAGCCAGGCGGCCCGCAGCGACCCGGCGGGCCGGCGGCCGCACCGCGCAC
>JASHSK010000239.1 GCA_030038755.1 Gammaproteobacteria bacterium | reverse complement strand
CGGCAGCCCGGCCGGTGTGAACGCCGCGGGTCTCGGTGCGGCCACCGGAGCGGGTGGCGGCGCAGGTGGCGGGGCCGGTGGTGCCGCCGGCTCGGCGGCCGCCGCCGCAGGCTCGGGGACCGTGTCCACCCCCGTGCCGCTTGGCGCGATCGTGCATGAAAGCACCGAGAGCGAGGCGCTGGCGGTGATGCATCAGGGGCAGTTTCCGGCGGTGACGATCTCCTTCAACGTGCGCAGCGCCTACTCGCTCGGGCAGGCCATCAACGCTTTCGATCGCGTCGTCTCACAGGCGCGGCTGCCGCCCGGCGTGATCGCCGCGTTTCAGGGCACGGCGGCCGCGTTCGCGGGCTCGCTCTCCAACGAGGGCCTGCTGCTGCTGGCCGCGGTGATCACCGTGTACATCGTGCTCGGCGTGCTCTACGAGAGCTTCGTGCATCCGGTGACCATTCTCTCGACGCTGCCGTCCGCGGGCGTGGGGGCGCTGCTGGCACTGCTGCTGCTGCGACTGGACCTGAACATCGTGTCCATCATCGGCATCATCCTGCTGATCGGCATCGTGCAGAAGAACGGCATCATGATGGTCGATTTCGCGCTCGACGCCGAGCGGCGCGAGGGCAAGGGAGCCACCGAGGCGGTGCGCGAGGCGGCGCTGCTGCGACTGCGCCCGATCGTCATGACGACCCTCGCGGCGCTGCTCAGCGGCCTGCCGCTCGCGTTCGGATCGGGCATGGGCTCGGAGCTGCGCCGCCCGCTTGGCGTGGCCATCGTGGGCGGGCTGCTCATCAGCCAGGTACTCACGCTGTACACCACGCCGGTCATCTACATCTTCTTCGACCGGCTGGCGACGCGCTGGGGCCGCCGTCCCGGCTCCGATCAGCCGCTCGAGCCGGATGCGGGACCGGCATGAGTGCCGATGGCGCAGCGGGCGGCGACGGGCTGTGGCGCTTCGTGGTGGAGCGGCCGATCGCGATCACATTGCTGACGGTCGCGGTCGCATTGCTCGGCGCGGCCGCGTTCATGGTGCTGCCGGTCGCGCCGCTGCCGCAGGTGGATTTTCCGACCATCAGCGTGTCCGCAGCCCTGCCGGGCGCAAGCCCGCAGATCATGGCCTCGGCGGTGGCGACGCCGCTGGAGCGGCAATTCGCACATATCGCCGGTGTCACGGAGATGACTTCGACGAGCGCGCTCGGGGCGAGCAGCGTCACCCTGCAGTTCGAGCTCAGCCGCGACATCAACGGCGCGGCGCGCGACGTGGAGGCGGGTATCAATGCGGCGCGCACCTACCTGCCTGCCAATCTGCCGGCCAACCCGACCTACCGTGAGGTGAATCCTGCGGACTCGCCGGTGATGGTGCTCGGGCTGCAGTCGGACGTCTACGACGTACCGCAGCTGTACGACGAAGCCTCGACGGTCATCGAGCAGCGCATCTCGCAGATTACCGGCGTCGGCGAGGTGGTCGTGGTGGGTGCCTCCTCGCCCGCGGTGCGCATTGACCTGGACCCCGGGCAGCTCGCCCGCTACGGCATCGGACTGCAGACTCTCCAGCAGGTGGTGGCGGGGCAGAATTCCGACCTGGCGAAGGGTCAGCTGCAGCTGCGAGGCGTTCTGGCCGACATCCTCGCCGATGATCAGATCTCCGACGCGGCCGGCTACCGTCCGCTGGTGATCGGCTATCACGACGGGGCGGCCGTGCGCCTGCAGGACGTGGCCGCCGTGACCGACTCGCAGCAGACACTGCTGCAGGCCGGCTTCCTCAACGGAGCGCCATCGGTGGACATGCTGGTGTTCCGCCAGCCGGGTGCCAACATCATCGCAACGGTGGATGCGGTCAAGGCGGCGATACCGGCGCTACAGGCCACGATCGCGCGCGGCGAGCATCTGGTGACGGTGCTGGACCGCTCACTGACGATCCGTGCCTCGGTCGCGGATATCGAGCGCACGCTGTTGATCTCGGTAGCCCTGGTGATCGTCGTGGTGTTCCTGTTTCTGCGCAGCCCGCGCGGCACCCTGGTGCCGGGAGTGGCCGTCCCGGTATCGCTGATCGGCACCTGTGCACTGATGTATCTGCTGGGCTTCTCGCTCGACAACCTGTCGCTGATGGCACTGGCCATCGCCAGCGGCTTCGTCGCCGACGATGCGATCGTGGTCATGGAGAACGTCAGCCGGCACGTGGAAGCGGGCCTCGCGCCGCGGCGCGCGGCGCTGCTCGGAGCCCGTGAGATCGGTTTCACGGTGCTGTCGATCAGTCTGTCGCTGATCGCGGTCTTCATCCCGATCCTGCTGATGGGCGGCATCGTCGGCCGCCTGTTCCGCGAGTTTGCCCTCACGCTGTCGGGGGCGATCCTGCTGTCGATGCTCATCTCGCTGACCACCACGCCGATGATGTGCTCACGGCTGCTGCGGCCCCCGCAGCAGGTGCGCCACGGGCGGCTGTATCTGGCAAGCGAGCGGCTGTTCGAGCGTCTGCAGCAGGGCTACCGCGGCAGTCTCGCGTGGGCGCTGGATCATTCGGGGTTGATGCTGTCGATTTTTGCGCTCACGCTGGCGATCAACGTGCTGCTGCTGATCGAGATTCCCAAGGGCTTCTTTCCGCAGCAGGACACCGGCGCGGTGCAGGGCGGTCTGCAGGGCCCGCAGGACAGTTCGTTCGAGGCGATGAGCCGCGCTCTGCAGCAGGCCGTGAGGGTCATCAAGGCCGATCCGGGCGTCCAGAATGTGATGGGATTCACCGGCGGGCAGGGCACCACCAACGGCGGGTTTCTCTACATCGCCCTCAAGCCCCTGAATCAGCGTCACGCCAACGCCCAGCAGATCATCGATCGACTGCGCCCCAGACTCGCACGCGTCGCCGGAGCGAGCGTGTTCCTGCAGGCGGCACAGGACATCCGCGTCGGTGGCCGGCAGGCCAACGCAAGCTACCAGTACACGCTGCAGGGTCAGACCCCCGAGCAGCTGCAGCAGTACGGGCCGCAGCTGCTGGCGCTGCTGCAGCATTCTCCCGGCTTCACCGACGTCAGCAGTGATCAGCAGAACGACGGCCTGCAGGCGCTGCTGACCTACGACCGCGTCACCGCGGCGCGCCTGGGCCTCACGCCGCAGCTGCTGGACAGCACGCTCTATGACGCCTTCGGTCAGTCCGAGATCTCCACGATCTACACCGATCTGAACCAGTACCACGTGGTGATGGAGCTTGCGCCGAAATACTGGAGCTCCCCGGCGGGGCTGGCCGATGCCTACCTGGTGCCGAACGCCGGCAGCGCCCCGGTGCCGCTCGACGCGGTGACGCAGTACCAGCCCTCGACCTCGCCGCTGGTCGTCAACCACACGGGATTGTTTCCTTCCGTGACGGTGTCCTTCAACCTGGCGGACGGAGTCTCCCTGAGCCAGGCCACGCAGCGGATCTCGGCCATCGAGCAGCAGCTGCACCTGCCGGGCTCGATGCAGGGAGAATTCGCCGGCACGCTGCAGGCCTATCAGCAATCGCTCGCCACCGAGCCCTATCTGGTGCTTACCGCCATCATCGCGGTATACATCGTGCTCGGTGTGCTCTACGAGAGCCTCGTGCATCCGCTCACCATTCTCTCCACTCTGCCGCCGGCGAGCGTGGGGGCGGTGCTGGCGCTGCTGGTGACGGGCGCGCCGCTGGACGTCATGGCCATCATCGGCATCATTCTGCTGATCGGCATCGTCAAGAAGAACGCCATCATGATGATCGACTTCGCGCTCGCCGCCGAGCGCGGTGAAGGCAGGAACAGCCGCGATTCGATCACCGAGGCCGCGCTGCTGCGGCTGCGGCCGATCCTGATGACGACGCTGGTGGCGCTGTTCGGCGCGGTGCCGCTGGCGCTCGGCACGGGCATGGGCTCGGAGCTGCGCCGTCCGCTCGGCATCTCGATCATCGGGGGTCTGCTGGTCAGTCAGGTGCTCACGCTCTATACGACACCGGTAATCTACCTGCTGATGGACACGTGGCGCCTCAGGATGCGACGCGCATGAGACGCGAACTGACGCCGGGTGTGTGCGCAGCGCTGGCGTGCGCGGGACTTACCGCCTGCACGGTCGGGCCGCGCTACGTCCAGCCCGCGGTTCCCGCGGTCGCTGCCTTCAAGGAGGCGTCGAGCGCGGCGTATCGCGGCGCAGCGCCGGGCACCTGGCAGCCCGCGCGCCCCGCCGACGCGCAGCTCAAAGGCCAATGGTGGCGCATGTTCGATGAGCCGGAGCTCGACGCGCTCGAAGATCAGCTGAACATCGACAACCAGAACATCGCGCAGGCCTTCGAGAATTTCATGGCCGCGCGCGCCCAGGTGCGCGCGCAGGTCGCGTCCTACTTTCCCACGGTGACGCTCGATCCGGCGTATACGCGCACCCACGCTCCCTCCGGACTGGGAGCCGCGGCCGCGTCTGCCGCCACGGGCGCCGGTACGGGCACCACGACGGCAGCGGGGACGGGCACCGGGGGCCTGGCCTCCAGCAGCACCATCGTCTCGCTGCCGATCGATGTGTCGTGGGAGCCGGATCTGTGGGGACGCATCCGCAACACCGTGCGCGAATACCGCTACGCCGCGCAGGTGAGCGCCGCGGATCTGCAGAACGAGCGGCTCACCGAGCAGGCGGATCTGGCGGAATACTACTTCGAGCTGCGCGGGCAGGATGCCCTGCAGGATCTGTACGACCGCACGGTGGTGGCCGATCAGCAGTCCCTGACGCTCACGCGCGTGCTGCTGCAGACCGGGATCGACACCGTTCAGGACGTGGCGCAGGCGCAGGTGACACTCGCGGACGCGCAGGCGAGCGCGGCGGGGCTGGCCGCCGAGCGTGCCGTGTACGAGCACGCCATCGCGACGCTGATCGGCAAGCCGGCGTCCGGATTTTCGCTGCCGACGCGCAGCCTCACGACCAGCGTGCCGCCGATTCCGCTGGGCATTCCCTCGCAGCTGCTGCAGCGGCGGCCGGACGTCGCCGCGGCGGAGCGCACCATGGCCGAGGCGAACGCCACCATCGGCGTCGCGACCGCGGCCTACTATCCGTCGCTGCAGCTGACCGGGGAGGCCGGCTTCGAATCGACCAGCTTCGGCTCGCTGTTCACGGCGCCGGCGCGGTTCTGGTCGCTGGGCGCGGCGGCCAGCGAGACGCTGTTCGATGCCGGCCTGCGCCGCGCCACCGTGGCGCAGTACACCGCGGCCTACCGCGCGGATGTGGCCGCGTATCGCCAGACGGTGCTGACGGCGTTTCAACAGGTGGAGGACTATGTTGCGACACTGCGGGTGCTCTCCCAGCAGATTGCGCGCCAGGACGCGGCCGTGCGGGCCGCGCAACAGTACCTCGACATCGCCCTGGCACGCTACCAGACCGGTATCGATCCGTATCTGGACGTGATGAGTGCGCAGACCGCACTGCTCGCCGATCAGCAAGCCGAGATCAGCGAGCGCATCCAGGAGCTGACCGCGGCGGTCGAGCTGATCCAGGCATTGGGCGGCGGCTGGAATGTGACGCAGTTGCCGGACGATGCGCCGCGACAGGCAGGCGCCAGGCAGGCAGACGCTACGCAGCCAGACGCGTCGCAGCCAGACGCTACGCAGCCAGATCCAGCGTCACGCTGACGGGGCAGTGATCGCTGCCCATGACGTCCGCATGAATGTCCGCGGCATGCACGGCGGCACGCAGCTG
>JASHSK010000238.1 GCA_030038755.1 Gammaproteobacteria bacterium | reverse complement strand
GCGTGCCAGCGCTGGATCCACATGCGATTGACCGGATTGCGGATGCTCTCGAAGTAGTTCCACGCCGCCAGGTGACCTACCAGCGGATGGGTATCCAGGCCGGAGAGCTCCTGCTCGCCGACCGAAAAGGCGATCACCGGGATGTCCTCGGCCGAAATCTTCTGGTTCCCGAGCTCCTTGTAGAACGGCACGTTCGCATCACCATTGATCGTGGACACCACCGCCGTCTTCAGGCCGGCCGAGCCGAACGCCTTGATCCTTGCGACCTCGCTCGACCAGTCCGAGAACCCGAACGGAGTGTAATTGACCATGATGTTCTCGGCCGGCACTCCCTTGAGTTTCAGGTAGGCCTCGAGGATTTTGTTGGTGGTGCGCGGATAGACGTAGTCCGTCCCTTCGAGCACCCAGCGCTTCACGCCCACCTGGTTCATCAGGTAGTCGACCGCCGGAATGGCCTGCTGGTTGGGAGCCGCGCCGGTGTACACGACGTTGCGTGAAGATTCCTCGCCTTCGAACTGTACCGGGTAGAACAGCAGCCCGTCGTCGCGCTCGAACACCGGCAGCACCGACTTGCGTGACACCGATGTCCAGCACCCGAACACGACCGCCACCTTGTCCTTCTCGAGCAGCTCAGCGGCCTTCTCGGCGAACAGCGGCCAGTTGGAGGCCGGATCGACCACCACCGGCACCAGCTTCTTGCCGAGCAGCCCGCCCTTCTTGTTCTGCTCGTCGATCATCATCAGTATCGTGTCCTTCAGCGGCACCTCGCTGATCGCCATCGTGCCCGAAAGCGAATGCAGAATGCCGACCTTGATTACACCCGCGGCGCTGGCCATCGTCGACGCCGCTGCAAATACCAGCGCTCCGATCAAAGGAAGCGCGCGCCGCAATATCCTGCTCACGTTCATATTCCGTTCTCCACTTGGATGTCCGTTCGAAACGATGTGGCTGTATCGTCAATCCCCTACATCTGCAGCTGTACTTTCACGCCCAACTCCGTGGGCGAGATGGTGCGTTCAGTGGTGTATGGCGAGACCGCCGGCGCCGGGACCACTCCTGTCTGGTGCAGGTAGTACAGCCCGACCCGGGCGCTGAAGTCCTTGATGATGTAATTGAGGTCGACCTCGGTGCTCCTGAGGTCATCCTCGGGGCCGGCATAGTAGGCGTCATAGGTCTTGTCGCTGTACTTCACCAGCGGCTGGATCTTGCCGATGCCCACGACCTGCGGGAAAAGGTAGCTCGCCAGTGCGTACCAGCCGTCACTCGGATCGAGCGAGGTCAGGCGGTTGTCGCGGTCGTATTCGGCCTCGAAGGAAACAGTTCCGGCAGCGCCGCTCGTGCCGAGACGCTTCTCGAGCAGCCCGTCGAGGCTGGCATCGGTCTTGCCATCCTGGGACTGACCGGCGACGCCCAGCGCCAGGATGTCCTTCTCACCATAGTAGGTGCCGTTCAGGTAATAGCCGGGCTCGGGATCCCAAAAATCCAGCATCAGGCGCGCCGCTCCGAGCAACTGGTTCCTGTCGGGCGCCGCGCTGTTGAGCGACTCGCCATCGAACGCGCCGACCTGCACCTTCAGGATTCCGAACTGTCCCCAGTAGGCCGCGCCGTCGTCGCGACCGACGAACACGTCGGGGTAGTAGTCCGCGACGCCGTCGGCATATGGCGTCCAATCGTTCGCGAAATACGGACCATAGAGATTGGCCCGGTCGCTCGGCGGCAGAAACCGCCCGATCCAGAAATTGACCTGATTGTTCAGCTCGAAGCGCGCCAGGGCGTCGAGTACCCCGACCTTGTCGTCGCCGGGGGCGCTGCCGGTGCCGGTGTATTCCGTATCGAAGGTCATCTTGATCTGATCGGTGATGCTGCCGTTGACGTACAGCCGGATGCTGTCGAGCGCGAAGCCGTTCACGGTGTTGTCCCCGGAGGCAACCGTTCCGGGGCTGTAGATGCACGCGGTGTTGCAGGAGTAAAAGCCTGCCTGCACACCACCGCCGACGCTGACCGCCGGGGTACCGTCCGCGAGCGCCACGGTGGTCACGGTCATCAGTGCTGCCAGAACCGGGGCGGCCATCGCGCAGTAGGACGTCAACGGGCCCGTGCGCCGCCGTGCCACGTCGCTCTTTTGCGGCCGCACCGGCACGAGCTGTGCCTCCGAAAGTGTGGGGGTCATGCGTATTCCTTTTTTCGACCGGATGTTCCTGCGGTACCCGCGCGTGCCCGCACGGGCGCTCCCTGTGCCGTGAACTGCGTGCGCCATCTTGGTGTATCGCGGCCGGGGACGCGCCAGAACGGTGCAAATGATCACCGGTCCCGCCGTCGCCGTTTGCCGGGTACCGCCGCGGATGCGCGCCGCGTGTCCACGGGCAGCTACGCTAAGGAACGAGCCGCAGCAGTTGAATGCGTCGTTTGACGTAGGCATCGACGGTGCGCGGATGCCGGCGGCTGCGCGAAAATGCAGCAACGCACATGGCATGTGCGTTGCTGAGTGACCCCGCTCGACTACGGAACGCGATTCAGCGATACGACATGAAGAATGCGCCACAGCGCATCGTGCGCGAACGCCGCCAATACAATCAGTGGGTCGCCACTCAGACGCTCGAGGACTACGCGCTGCGCTATACGGCCGCGAGCGCGCGCAAATCCTCGTTTCGAGTGGGTAATACGGCCCTCGGCCCGATCGCGTTCCTCGCCTGCGAGGCGATCGGCGGCACGATCACTCTCTCGTACGGCTTCGCCAACGCGGCCTGGGCGATCGCTGCGTTCGTGGGGCTGATGCTGCTGATCGGGCTGCCAATCGCCTATTACGCCGCAAAATACGGGGTCGACATCGATTTGCTGACGCGCGGCGCGGGCTTCGGCTACCTCGGCTCGACGCTGACCTCGCTGATCTATGCCTCGTTCACCTTCCTGCTGTTCTCGATCGAGGCCACCATCCTGTCGCTGGCGCTGCAGATGCTGTTCGGCATCCCATTGGCGGTCGCGCACATCATCAGCGCATTGATCGTTATCCCCATCGCGATCTATGGCATCAGTCGCATCAGTCGCATGCAGCTGATCACGCAGCCGTTGTGGCTCGCGCTGCAGTTCGTGCCTATCTTCTATATCGCCTGGCGGGATCCGGTGAGTCTGCACGCATGGTTCCACTATACGGGCAGCGCGGGTGTCGGACAGCATGGAGTGCGCCTGCCGTTGGTTGGCATGGCTGCATCGATGTTGTTGTCGCTGCTGCCGCAGATCGGCGAGCAGGTGGACTATCTGCGCTTCCTGCCGGCCAGATCCAGCGAGCGTTCGGGGCGCTGGTGGGTGGCACTGCTGTCGACCGGACCGGGTTGGGTCGTGCCCGGGGGCTTCAAGCTGCTTGCCGGCTCGTTCCTGGCGATCCTCGCCCTGCGCCACGGCGTGGATGCGCTCGCGGCCCGCCAGCCCACGCAGATGTACCTGGTGGCGTTCCGCGAAATGGTGCACTCACCGGCGATCGCGCTGGCACTGACCGGCGCCTTTGTCGTCACTTGTCAGCTGAAAATCAATGTCACCAACGCCTATGCCGGCTCGATTGCCTGGTCCAATTTCTTCTCCCGCCTGACCCACAGCCATCCCGGACGGGTGGTGTGGCTGGTATTCAACGTGGTGCTGGCACTGATACTCATGGAAATCGGAATCTTCCATGCGATCGATGGGATCCTTCGAATCTACGCCAACTTCGCCGCCGGCTGGATCGGCGCCATCACCGCCGATCTGGTGGTCAACAAGCCCTTGGGGTTGAGCCCAGGTTACATCGAATTTCGACGCGCCTATCTTTGCGACGTCAATCCGGTGGGCGTCGGGGCGCTGCTCCTCGCCGTGGCGGTCTCGAGTCTTGCGTACCTCGGCCTATTTGGCCCGATGCCGCAGATTCTCTCGCCATTCGTCGCCCTGCTGGTCGCCTTCGTAAGCGCTCCGCTGATCGCCTGGCTCACCGGTGGACGCTTCTACCTCGCGCGCCCGGCCGACAATTCACCACCGCACGGCAGTGAGCTGCGCTGCTCGATCTGTGAGAATCTGTTCGAGGGCAGCGACATGGCGATGTGCCCGGCGTACGCCGGCCCGATCTGCTCGCTGTGCTGCACGCTGGAGTCGCGCTGTCGGGATTCCTGCAAGCCGCACGGCCGCCTGAGCGCGCAGCTCACCGCGCTGCTGGCGCGAACCCTGCCGGCACGCGCCGCCGCGGCGCTCAACACGCGTGCCGGACATTTCCTCGGCATCCTGCTGGTGTGCAATCTGGCCACCGGGCTGCTGTTGTCGTTCATCTACCGTCAGTACACATACCTGGCCCCCGGGGCGCTGGCGACCGTCGGCACCATGCTGTGGTTGGTGTTCCTGAGCCTGTTGCTGCTCTCCGGCATCGGCGCCTGGTTGATCGTGCTGGCACACGAGAGTCGGCGCGCCGCCGAGGCCGAATCGACCCGCCAGACTGCCATGCTCATGGAGGAGATCGAGGCACACCGGCGTACGGACAGCGCCCTGCAGCGCGCCAAGGAGGCGGCCGAGGCCGCCAACCTGGCCAAGACGCGCTACGTCGTTGGCATCAGTCACGAGATCCGCACGCCGCTCAACTCCGTGCTCGGCTATGCACAGCTGCTCGAGCGCGGGGAGCTGAGCTCGCCGGGCAGCGCCGCGCGTATCATCCGGCGCAGCGCCGAGCATCTGTCCAATCTGATCGACGGCCTGCTGGACGTCTCGCGCATCGAGAACGGCGTTCTGCGGCTGGATCGCGACCTGGTACAGCTGCCGGCGTTCCTCGAGCAATTGGTGGACATGTTCCGGCCGCAGGCGGCAGCCAAGGGACTGCAGTTTCACTACCGGCTCGCCTCGCACCTGCCCGATCACGTCCATACCGATCGCAAGCGCCTGCGACAGATCCTGATCAATCTGCTGTCGAATGCCTTGAAGTATACGGAGCGCGGGGCAGTCAGTCTGAGTGTGCGCTATCGCAGCGAGATCGCCGAATTCGAGGTCTCGGACAGCGGCCCGGGTATTGCAGCGGCGGACCTCGAGCGTATCTTCGAGCCCTTCGAGCGCGGCAGCGACGCCGCGGCACGCGCCATTCCAGGTACGGGACTGGGCCTGACGATCACCAAGCTGCTCACACAGATCATGGGCGGTGAGGTAAAGGTCGCCGCCACCTCCCCGGCCGGCACGACGTTCATGGTACGCGTGCGACTGTCGGACGCCACGCGTGAGGCCGAGCGCCAGAGCAACCATGCCGCGCCGCTCACGGTCGGTACACAGCGGATCTGCGGTTACGCCGGACCACGCCGCCGTATCCTGCTCGCTGACGACGACCCTCAGCATCTCGATCTGCTCGGCGAGCTGCTCCGGCCGATCGGCTTCACGGTATTCAGCGCCCGCGACGGCAAGACCTGTCTTCAGCTGGCCGGGCAGTGCCGCCCCGATCTGGCGATGATCGATCTGGCCATGCCCGACCTGTCCGGCTGGGAGGTAGCGCGACAGCTGCGGGCCCGCGCCGAGCTCGGCACCATGCGGCTCATGATCGTCTCGGCCAATGCGCACGAATATTCCGCGCGCACTGACGCCATGCACGACGCCTTCCTGATGAAGCCGATCGAGCTGTCCGGCCTGCTCGAGCGGGTGCGCGCGCTGCTGGGATTGAATTGGACCTATCAGTCATCCGTAGCCGCAACCGCCGTGTCGACCCCCGTCACGGCGACACCGGCCCCCACTCCCCGCGGCGACGGGCCCACGCCCGCGAGCGCGCCCGCGGCGAGCCCCGCGAGCGCCCCCGCGCGGGTCGGTTCGGCACCCACCGGCTCGCGCCACCACCTGGACGATCTGTATCGACTCGGCCGCATCGGGCACGTTCGGGGCATCGAAGCGAAGCTGCGCGAGCTCGAGTTCGAAGATCCCGCGAACGAAGCCATCACCGCCCCGCTTCGCAACCTCGTGGCCAATTTTGACCTGAAACGCTACATGACCGTCCTGGAGACGATGCGTGCCGACGCCTGAGCCCGCCCGTTCCATGCCTGCCGCATTGCGCCCGCCGGGAACTGACGCGTCACGTGCGTTCGCCGACGGCTGCGAGGTCCATACGATGCGCCGCGATACCGTTTTGGTGGTAGACGACGCGCCCGAGACGCTGAGCCTGCTGACCGAAGCACTCGATGGCGCGGGCTATACGGTGCTCGTCGCGGTCGATGGTGCCAGTGCGCTGGAACTGCTGGATCAGGTGACGCCCGATCTGATCCTGATGGACGCGGTGATGCCCGGGATGAGCGGCTTCGAGACGTGCCGGCGGCTGAAGCGGGATCAGCAGTTCGCTCATATGCCCGTGATCTTCATGACCGGATTGTCTGAAACCGAGCACGTCGTCGAGGGCCTGGCCAGCGGCGGAATCGACTACGTAACCAAGCCCATCGTGATCGATGAGCTGCTGGCGCGGATGCGCGTGCACCTTGGCAATGCACGGGTCGCGAACGAGACGCGTGCGGCGCTGGATGCCAGCGGTCGCTATCTGTTCGCGACCGACCGCGCCGGGCGCCTGCTCTGGTGTACGCCCAAGGCACGCGCCCTGCTCGAACGCGTGGTCAGCGAGTCGTCACCGGGCCGCCTGCCCGCTCCGATCATCGAGCAGCTCATGCATCTGCGGCACCGCAGCGGCCGCGCTTCGGCGCGCTGCCTGCTCGAGCTGGACGGCCGGCGGCTCGAGTGCTCGCTGCTCAGTCCTCTCGGTCCGGAAGAATTACTGTTCAGGCTCACCGACAGAGATAGCACCGAGGATGAGCAGGCAGTACTGCAGGACGCCTTCCCGCTCACCACGCGCGAAGCAGAAGTATTGCTGTGGATCAGCCGCGGCAAGTCAAACCGCGACATTGGCGAGATCCTCGCCATCAGTCCGCGCACCGTGAACAAGCATCTTGAGCAGATCTACGTCAAGCTGGGCGTCGAGAACCGATCTGCAGCGGCCGCCCTGGCCGTTCGGCGGCTGGCGCGGTAGTCGCGCAGAGCCGTGCCGCGGTCCGGGACCGTCAGGCCGGATCCAGCATTCCCTGGCGCAGGATGAAGTCGATCACGACGTCGAGGCCTTGACCGCTCTTCAGATTGGTGAACACGAATGGCCGGTCCCCGCGCATACGTCGCGCGTCGTGCTCCATCACTTCGAGCGAGGCGCCGACGTACGGCGCCAGGTCGATCTTGTTGATGATCAGCAGGTCGGACTTGGTGATACCCGGGCCGCCCTTGCGTGGAATCTTGTCCCCGGCTGCCACATCGATCACATAGAGCGTCAGGTCGGACAGCTCGGGGCTGAAAGTGGCGGCGAGATTGTCTCCCCCACTCTCTACGATCACCAGGTCCAGCGGCGGCAGCTCACGCGTCAGCGCATCGATCGCCGCGAGGTTCATCGACGCGTCCTCTCGAATGGCGGTGTGCGGACAGCCACCGGTCTCCACCCCGCGGATGCGCTCGACCGGCAGCGCCCTGCTTCGGATCAGGAATTCAGCGTCCTCACGCGTGTATATGTCGTTGGTGACCACCGCGATTTGCAGGCGGTCACGCAGCCGCTTGCACAGCGAATCTACCAGCGCGGTCTTGCCCGAGCCGACCGGGCCGCCCACTCCCAGCCGCAGCGGCGTCATGATTCTCCAAGTGGTCCAGTAGGTTGTTTGTCGGTTCGCATACGGCCCCCGCTGAGACACTCGCCGTTCAGTGGCAACCTACCAGCGCTCCACGCGTTGCGCAAGAAACCACGCCACCGCGCGCCAGGGCTCATGCTCGCCGGATCGCTCGTCCCAGGTGTACCATCCATGACGATTGACCGGGCCGCCCGGGCGGCTTGCCGCCCGGAGTCGGGAGGTAGTTCATGTTGGAGAAACTGCCTTCGAGAATAGGCCGAGCGCTGCGGGGGTTGCGCGCGCGCGAAAGCGAGCTCGTATTCCACCACGAAGCACTCAATGCGGTGCCCGCGGATATCCACGTCACGAGCCCCGAATTCCCCGACCATGGCGTGCTACCCCGTCGCTATACCGCAGACGGAGATGGATTGTCACCGCCTCTGGCCTGGACGGGCGTGCCGGCTGGAGCCGCAAGCCTCGTGATCCTCGTGGAGGCTGCCGACAGCCCGACGCCGCTGCCGTTGGTGCACGCGATCGAGTGGGGACTGGCGGGTGCGGACGGGCAGCTGCCAGCGGGCGCGCTGCCGCGCTCAAGTCAGCCACTGCCGGCGGACGTGTTCATGGGCCGCAACTCCCTGCTTACGGTTGGCTATCTGCCGCCCGATCCGCCATCGGGTCACGGAATGCACCGCTACGCGTTCGAGGTGTTCGCGCTCGGCTCCGCGCTGCGGTTCAACACCGGGCTGGCTCCAGGTCGCGGGAAGGTGGTGCAGTGGCTCATCGAGTATGCCATCGCCAAGGGTATGCTCATCGGACTTTACGGGCGTCCCTGAGACCTCTGCGGGGGCGCACCAGCCCCGCCGGCTCCCTCGCTTACAGATCGGCCAGCGGTCTGCCCGCTGATCTCTCGTCGCGCAAGCGCAGCTCGGCGATCACCTTGCGCAGCTGCGTTGAGAGCGACTGAAGAGCCTCGTTGGGAAGTTCCGCCAGGGCTTCCGGTAGCACGCCCTCTGCAGGTCCCGGAGCCTTCCCCAAAGCCTTGACCGCGCGTCTCGAAAGCGTCAGGCCGACGCGACGCTGATCCTGTGTGGAGCGTTGCTTGCGGACATAACCCCGGCTCACGAGCTTCTCGACCAGCAGGCTGCACGTTGTCTGATGAATGGAAAGCCGCCGCGCGAGTTCCGAGACCCCGGCTCCGGGTGCAAGCTCGATCTCCTGCATCAGCCACAGCTGCGAACCGGACACGCCGCAGGTGGCCTCGACTCGCCGGAAATGCCGTCGCACGGTACCGTAGATCAATCGGAACTGCTTGAGAACCTCCAGGGCGAGGGCGTTGCGCTGCTGGCGGCTCACGCCCCGGGCACCGTTGAGCAAAGGCCGATCCGCATCTGTTCTCGCGGCATTCTTCATCCGATCAATATAATTGATACCCATCGATCGCACCAAACCACGATCTCCGCGGCCCGAGCAGGCTCCGCTGGAACCGCGGCCGCCGTACGATTACGGCCTGCCGGCTTCTCGCGCGGATGGAACCTGGCGGACAGAGAGGGATTTGACCGGAGATCCAGGCCATTGTTTACAATGAAAAATAATCTTTAGCGAATTTCCATGGCCGCCACGGACAGACCGTGCGCCAAGGGTAGTCGGCAGTGACCCAGTCTCTACTATCGCCGTCACCCGAGGGTCAATAGGGATCGGCGGCCTCCGGCATCTATGCCGGAACGCCCGTCACCGCTCCGCTTTGATCTGTCCCACCGAGATCACGTCTGCCACGGCCGCTCCTATCGCGGCTGCGTCCGGCATCTTGCCGACGTGCCACCGCAGCAGTGGGACCCCGGCGGACCAGAGGGCGTGCTCCTTGCGTACGTCGGCATCTCGACGATCGGGCCTATCGTGGCTTGGATCGTCGAGCTCGACCGCAACTACGATGCTGGTATCGGGCTTGAGGACCAGGAAGTCAACCGACAGCTGGCAGATTCGGTTGAAGACGCTGGGGCTCCATGCGCCCCGCCTGAATCGCAGCGCCTGCATCAGCTGAACCTGCGCGAGCACGATATGCCCGGGCAGAGCCTGCACCAGCCGCCGATACAGCACCTGCTCCGGGTCAGTAAGGAGGGTCGGGCTGGGCTGAAGTGGCCACGCCTCGCGTAAGCCTGCCTTGCTACGGCGTCGAGGCTTTGCCAGCAACGCGGCGATAATGGCGACGAGGAGCAGGAGAACGACGAGCAGAGTCAGGTTCATAGAGCCAGAATATGTGCCGGAGGTTCTGATGCGCTCGGTCAGATCGGTTCCTGTGATCTTACCTTCTTAGTCGACCAGGAGAATTCGAGCTTTGTGCGTCGAACCGGTACCAGTGCGCCTCGTGGAACCACAAGACTACCGGGCCCGCGCTGCATCAAAGTTTCAAGTCGTTCGAGATCGGATCCGACAAGCTGTTCCTTACGCAGAAATCGAGCACATTGGATCCTCGGCTGTTCCAGATCTACTTTCCAAGGGGGATCTCGACGTTCTCGTCGTCGTACCCGAGGCGCGCTTTGCGGATGCGACAGACGCGCTGCTGGCGCTCGGATATTCGATAAAGCAGGCGTCACTGCGCACGAATGAGCTGTGCCCGTTCATTGCGGAGCCGACGGACATCGAGACCGGAATACAGCTCATTGTGAAAGGATCACAGTTCGAGTTCTTTAGGACGTTTAGAGACTTGCTTGCTAACTCAGAGGGGCTCAGATCTGCATACAACGACCTTAAGCGACGATCGGCCCCGTTGGGGCAGGATGAGTATCGCCGTGCTAAATCGGAGTTCATAGAAAGGCTGTTGAGTGAGCCGTAACAAAGCTCCGTTTGAGTTGCTTAAATTGGCCGCTCCAGAGCCGGCCCCCATTGATGAGCGAGACGGCCTGTCGTGGGCCGCCCCCGACAACGACAGCGCCGCCTGATCCCCGGGGGAGCGATTCATCGGAGCAGGTGGCATTTGCCTATCGATCGCCTCGGGCGCAGCATCATCTGGCGACGGCCGTGGGCCGGCTGCTTGGAGATGCCCGCTATGAGAGCATTACTCGCATAGCATACCGCCATGCGCAGTGCCGGACTGGGACAGGGCTTGTTCGCCATTGCGTCAGCAAGCCTCGCTATCTGGAGCCTCATCTATGGCGATTTCGGGTGGGGCGCCCAGTCCTTGCACGCCCGGATTCCGTGGCGGGAGACGTGGGTCTACGGATCTGCCCTAATCCTCCTGGCCGCCAGCGCTGGACTCTGTATCCCGCGTACGGCCTTGCCGAGCGTGTTGACAATCGGCGCGTACCAGGCGGTTGGGGCTGCGATTTCTGGACCCCAGATCTTCTCTGCACCGCTGAGCATTGAAGCGTGGTATCCCTTTTGCGAAGCCATGACGCCGCTTGCCGGTGCATGGCTCCTTTACGCCATGTTGCGACGGCAGTCGGGAGGACCGGGGATCCCAATCGTCAGCGATGGTGCCATGCGTGCGGCACAAGTTTTGTTTGGCCTCACTTGTGTATTCTACGGATGGTCGCATTTTGTCTACGCCGATTACACGGCCAGTATGGTCCCTACCTGGCTACCTGGTCGCCTGGGATTCGCTTACTTCACGGGCCTTGGTCACGTCGCAGCGGGACTCGCCATCGTCGCCGGGATACTCCCCCGTCTGGCGGCAACCCTCGAAGCGCTCATGATGAGCATGTTTGGGCTTCTGGTCTGGATACCGAGCTTCTTCGCGCAGCCCCGACCGATATGGGCGACGCCGCGGGAAAATCAGTGGTCAGAGCTCGTCGTGACCCTGGTGCTGGCCGGCTCGGCATGGATCGTCGCAATTTCTTTGGCAAAGTTCAGCGGGAAGGCGGGCCCCTCCCAGGTGCCCAGGGCGGCGCCTCGACATTGATGATTGCTTCGATGCCGGGCGACGTCAGGGCTATTCCAATGCCGAGTAATGGCAATTCCGCGTGGGGATTGTGACCACGATGAATCTTGCCAATGGGCTCCGAGTACACTTCTCCGGTCTTTCCCTTGATCAGCACGCCTTCTTCGAAGTGCCCCTCAAATAGGCCCTGCAAAGTCAGATAGAAGGTGGCCCCCGTATGAATGTGCCAGTTCGTGAAGCCACCTGGGGATATCTCGTAGTTGTAGATCTGAACGTGAGCGTTGGGATCCTTGGGCACATGGGCGTACATGGCGTCGAAAAGCATGTTGCGGTGCAGGCTCTGGCCTGGGCTGAGATACCCGTCCAGCTTCATCCGCAGGTCCTTATATCCGCGCGTTGCGTGAGGGTGCCCGTCAGCGATGGCCTGGCCGCAGGCGGGACATACCCCCGGCGGAATTGGGCCCTTGGTTTGGGTGCTCAATGATTCTCTCCTGAGGTGTTGAGCGCCGGCCTCGATGCCGGTGCTCTCAACGTCGACGTACAGCAGTCACGTATCAGTTCGGGGGTGATGGCTTCGTCAATGGCTACGCGAATCGATCCCGTGTTCGATTTATTATCGCTTCCCGGACGCGGACTGTCGCCACCGTCAAACTGGGGTCGACAGCACCGCCCTCGAGCGATGCCGGTGGCCGTCTTATAGTGTCGCCATGAAGCCGTCGAAGCCACGCCTAAGTGCACGGGAGTTTCGGATCCTCCTCGTACGGATCTTTGCCTCGCTCCGCCGGACCGACGCGATCACGCTCGGCCGCTGGCACGACCTCAGGGTAAGCCGCAAGACCGATGGCAGCGAAGTAACCAGTTCAGACAAGGCCGCCGAACGGCTCTTGCGTCATGACCTGCGAGCGGCGTGGCCTGCCGATGCGGTGCTCGGCGAGGAATACGGAGGTCATATCGCGCGCTTGGGACGCACTTGGCTCCTCGATCCCATCGATGGAACGGCCTCATATGTCCTGGGCATCCCGATGTTCGGCACGCTCCTGTCGTTGCTGATAGACGGCGAGCCGGTCTTCGGGTGCATCCACCTGCCGGTTCTGAAGGAGACGACCTACGCCGCGCGAGGCTTGGGCTGCTGGCTGAAACGCGATGGAGGTCGTCCCCGACGCATCGCCGTTGCAGCTCCGAGGTCGCTCTCGGCGGCACAGATCGGCTTTACGAGCGTCGCGGAGAGTGATCTGGCGCGTCGCCCGGGTGCCTGGAGGCTCACGAATCTGGCACGTAGCGTCGGCCGGCTGCGGCTGGTAGGCGACTGCGTTCAATACGCGTTGCTGTGTCGAGGAGCGCTCGATGCCGGCATAGACTTCCGCATCAAGCCCTGGGACCTCGGCGCCATCGTTCCCTGCGTGCTGGAAGCCGGCGGCTCCGTCGGCGACCTCAACGGTGAAACCGCGCGCATACTCGAGCGCCCATCGCTTGTTGCCGCCAGCTCCCCGGCTCTGCGCCTCGCGATCTGCCGCAAGCTCGGCAGTCGGCGCCCCTGACGGAGGACGGCAGCCTTTTCCAGACTCCATTTCCGATACTTACAAACGGGCGGCGGCGGTTGCGATGCGTCTACCGCCACCGCACAGCCCCTCTGCGGAGGGCTATCTTGCCAACAGCCGGCTGACTCGTGCGGCCGATAGCAGACCACGAAGGCGAAGCTCTCCGTGCTCGGGGCTTTCGAGCACGGGAATATGGGTCAAATGCGTCCTGTCGAACAAGCCTGCTACATCGGCGACCGCTGCCCGATCGAGGGCGTTGATGTCCACCACCTGCCAATCCTCGACGCGCTGCATGATATCCCGCACCAGCACTTCGGGTCTGGAACTGACCATCGAAAGGATATGCTGCATCGGCTTCTCGCCATTGATGTCGTACGCGGTGATCAGACCGACCACGAGCTGTCCTTGAATTGCAAAAGCGCTGCGCACACCGGCGTGCTTCATGTGCTCCAGCGCATCGTCGATCGTTGCGCTGTCGGAAACCGTGACGGGGTTGAGCTCCCTGAAATCCGTCATTACCGAGAGCGCAGGGTCGTCGGGCTTCGCCTGCCGGGCACCGACGCCCGGAATCTGCAGACTGCTGCAAGTAGCAGTTTGAATCGGGATGCGGGTCATGACCATCCATCCCTGCAAATGCCTTGCCTGATCGCAAAGCACCCAGGTTCGATCGATAACTGCGTGCAACAGGCCCTTTCTTTTCGAGCCTATCGGCCGGCCGATTTGCACCGCATCGCTGTCATCGGCAGCGGTTGCTGCACAGATATGGTGCGACCTGCAGGCGCGCGCGTCGGTCCGCGTGAAGGCCGAGACTGATGCAGCGGGCGTATGATGTGTGGCATCAATAAAATGGAGCCCACTGAGAGCTCCGGGTAAGGGGACCTGCTGACCCCACACCGTCAAGTGCCACCTGCAGTACGCCGACCTCGTAGGGAAGTGATCGCGCGAATCGCCCCAAGCGGCGCAGAAGCGGACCAGCGGCCACCAGGCACAACACGGGTACCCAAGGGTCTTGAGAATCGGCGAGCACCACGCCCGTGATTCGCACTATCCAGATCGTTGTCCTGCTGCTTGCCGTGACCGCCGCGGTCGGTGTCGCCTCGGCGCGCCTGAAGATCCCGGCGTCCATCCTGCTGGTGATCACCGGCGTGGTACTGGCTCTGGTGCCCGGGCTGCCGACCCTGCAGCTGGCACCGGAGCTGGTGCTGCTGCTGGTACTGCCGCTCGTGGTGTACTGGTCCGCAGTTGCGATGAGCTGGGGAGAATTTCGCTTCAACTTGCGCCCGATCTCGATGCTGGCGGTGGGCTGCGTGATGTTCACTACGGCCGCCAGCGCCGCGGCCGCACACTGGCTGCTGGGGCTGTCGTGGCCGGTGGGATTCGTCCTGGGGGCTATCATCTCCCCGCCCGATCCGGTGGCGCCGCTGTCGATTGCGCGGCGCCTGCAGCTGCCGCGGCGCATCCTGGTGATCCTCGAGGGCGAGGGACTGGCCAATGACGCGACCGCACTGATTCTGTATCGCTTCGCGGTCGTGGCCGTGAGCCTCGGCGCCTTTTCACTCGGCCACGCGGCCGGCCTGTTCTGCGTGATAGTGGCCGGCGAAGTACTGTGGGGGATCGGCGTCGGCTGGGTGATGCTGAGGCTGCGGCGCTGGGCCGCCGATCCGCCCATTGAAGTCACTCTGTCGGTGCTGACGCCGTTCCTGGCCTACTGGCCGCCCGAGTATCTCGGCGGCTCCGGAGTGCTGGCGACAGTGACCGTGGGGCTGTACGTCAGTTGGAATGGACCTCGGCTGATCAGCCCCGCAACGCGCCTGCAGGGTGTGTTCTTCTGGGACTTCCTCACCTACCTGATCGGAGGCATAGTGTTCCTGATCACCGGCCTGCAGGCGCGTACGCTGATGGCGGGTATCCGGGATCATTCGCTGCGGGAGCTGGTGGTTTCAGCCGTCGTCGTCAGCGTCGTGGTGATCGCGGCACGTTTCGTGTGGATGTTCCCGGCAACCTACCTGCCGCGCTGGCTGTCGATGTCGCTGCGGCGCCGCGACCCGTCACCGCCGTGGCAGTACCCGTTCGCGCTGGCATTCACCGGTGTGCGTGGCATCGTGTCGCTCGCCGCGGCGCTCGCGCTACCGTTGGCGACCGCGGATGGCGCACCGTTTCCGCAGCGGGACCTGATCCTATTCCTGACGTTTTGTGTGATCCTGGTTACTCTGGTCGGTCAGGGCCTGGCGATGCCGGCCGTGATGCGCGCGCTGGGACTGGCTCGGGCGGGTTACCGCGAGCACCACGCCGACCGCCAGGCGGAGTTTGTGGCCCGCCGCCAGGCGGTCGAAGCCGCGGTGGCGCGGCTCGAGCAGCTGATCATTGAGCGCGGTCTTACCGAAGAGCTCGTCGCGCCACTGCGCGCCAGCTACCGCGACCGGCTGCGTCACCTCGAGCGGCGCGGCGATGGCGACGACGGCCACCGCAAGCTCACCGAGCTGCACGAGCAGATCGAGTTGCTGCTGCTGGCCGCCGAGCGCGAACGAATCAACGAGCTGTCCCGTGCCGGCCAGCTCAAAGATGAGGCGCGGCGCCGGATCGAGCGCGAGCTCGATCTGCGCGATGCGCAGCTGGAGAACCTGCGCGCCGAGGAGTGAGGGACCCCGCGGCAGCAAGCAGGCGCTCAGGAGCGGCGCACGCGGTGGGGAATGATGTTGTCCGCGGCGGCCGCGCTCTCGGCGTTGACCCCGGCCCGGCGCCGTACGATCGCCTGACGCAGCAGGAATTCGATTTGTGCGTTGACGCTTCGCAGGTCGTCCGCGGCCCACTTCTCCAGCTCCTTCCAGAGATCCGCAGGGATGCGTAACAGGAACGCTTTCCGCTGTGCTGCAGCCACGGTCAGGTGTAGAGCGTGCCCGTATTGATGACCGGCGAGGCTTCAGTATTGCCGCACAGTACCACCAGCAGATTGCTGATCATGGCTGCGCGGCGCTCCTCATCCAAGCTCACCAGGTGCTGCTCATCCAGGCTTCGTAGCGCCAACTGCACCATGCTGACGGCGTTCCGTACGATGATCTGCCGCGCGGCGACGATAGCCTCCGCCTGTTGTCGGCGCAGCATGGTTGGCGCGATCTCCGCCGCGTACGCGAGATGCGTGAGCCGCGCCTCTTCGACCACCACGCCTGCCTTGAGAAGTCTCGCCTGGAGTTCCTGCTGCAGGGCATGCGCGACCTCCTCGGCGCCCTCTCTGAGCGTAATCTCCTGTTCTTCGCCGCGATCGTACGCGTAACGGGAGGCGATCGTACGGACCGCGGCCTCGCTCTGTATCTCCACGTAGTTGCTATAGTCTTCGACATCGAACGCCGCCTGCGCCGTATCAGACACGCGCCAAACCACGACAGCGGCAATTTCCACCGGATTGCCGCGCTTGTCGTTTACCTTCAGGATCGGAGTGTTGAAGTTCTGTACCCGAAGGGAGAGCTTTGAACTCAGCGACTGATATCCCGTCGAGGATATGGGGCGTATACCTCGTCGCCCCACTTCGGCAGAAGCCTCCGCGCGGGAAGCGATACGGCCTCGGTTACGCGCGTACAGCGGATTGGCCCAATGGAAGCCGGTGGTGCGTATCGTCCCCTCATAGGCTCCGAACAGGATGAGTACCCGCGCCTCATTCGGCTGAACGGTGAAGTAGCCAAATAACAGAGCGACGCCGACTGCCATCGCGGCGATACCCAATCCCTTACGCAGGCCGCCACCTGCATCGCCGCCCGCAAGCAGCAGCCCGGCCGCGACGAACAGTGCAAGATTCAACAGCAGGACCGACCAACCGTTAATCGCTGCAGCACCGCTTTCCCGCATCGCAGGCGGTGTCGGGATTGTTCCGGATAAGGGTGCGGGCATAGGTTGTCTCCAGGGATATCTTAGTGATATCATAAAGACATCGCGGAAGAGAGCAAGCAGGACTTCTCAGGAGCCGCACTGAGGTTGGCGGAGCTATCGGGCGTTTGTCGAAGCCGGGCGGGAGGGGGAAGATGGACCGACGAGTAGCTGCCGTGCTTTATCTGATGGCAATGGCGGTCTGTGTAGTCGGTGTAGATGTTGCGTTCTTCAGGCAGCGATTCTGGGAACGGTTGATCGTGAACGTTGGTATTGTCATGGTCTTCATAGCCTTCTACGTCAGATTCCTCCGGCGCCAATGATCGCCATCAGTGTCGCCAATCTGGGTTCGCGGCTACTCACGCGCAGGTGCCCTTCAAAGCGGGGAGCCCGCTCCAGCGCGGCGTAGATGCTTTACTCATATGCATACGTATGGCAATATCATGCACATGAGAACCACCTTGATCATTGACGACGAGTTGCTTTCCAAGGCGCAGGAGCTAAGCGGCCTGCACGAAAAAACCGCCGTGTTGCATGCCGGTCTGCATGCGCTAATCGCGCGGGAAAACGCACGCAGACTCGCGGCACTTGGTGGCACGGAGCGTAATCTGGGGCCTATTCCCCGCAGGCGTGCACGACCGTCCCGCTGATGCTTGTTGATACCTCAGTGTGGGTCGATCACTTGCGCAGAAGGAATGCCACCTTGGTCGGTCTCTTGGACCAGGCGCAAGTTTGGACCCATGCTTTTGTCGTCGGCGAACTCGCCTGTGGCAACCTTACTCAGAGAGCCAGTATTCTTAGTTCGCTCGCCGCACTCCCACACGTGGCAATTGCTACCCATGGGGAGGCGCTTGCCTTCTTGGAAGCCCACCGCCTCATGGGGCGAGGTCTAGGTTGGATCGACGTCCACCTGCTCGCCTCCGCCAAGTTGGCCAAACTACCTTTCTGGACCGTGGATAAACGACTCGCGGCCGTTGCCGCCGCTCTGCAGCTGCAAAATTGAGCTCATGGTGCCGTTGGCCGTCGCCACTGATCGGCCGACAGCGTGTAGGTGGTCACTTTCATGCCATACCAATCTTCGATGCCCCGGTAGTGCATACCCAATTTGACCATCACTCCCATTGACGCCTTGTTTTCTGGCTGACAGACCGCGTACAACACTTCGGCTCGCAGTCGTGCGAACGCGAACTGCGCCATCGCTCGGGCGGCCTCGATGGCTATGCCCTGGCGCCACTTGTCACG
>JASHSK010000237.1 GCA_030038755.1 Gammaproteobacteria bacterium | reverse complement strand
GTACGCAGCGTCAACGGCGCGGCCCCGCCGCCGCTCGATGCCGGGTACGTCAATGCCGGGTACGCCCAGGGATCGCACCTGCAGCTGATCGCCGTGGCGAGCTACCTGCCCGGCGACCTCGTGCCCGCCGGGCGCCCGCCCGGCAAGCGCACCGCCCGCCCGTCTGGCGATCAGCTCGCCACCGGCGTGTCGTCGCGCGAGCCCCACTCGGTCCATGAGCCGTCATACAGCGCGCCGGGCGGCAAGCCCGCCACCGCCAGCGCCAGGGTCAGCACCGCGGCGCTCAACCCCGAGCCGCAACTGGTGACGACCTCACTGTGCTCATCGACACCGCAGGCGGCGAAGCGCGCGCGCAGCTCCTCGGGCGAGCGCAGGGTCTGCTGCGCGGTCAACAGCTGCGTATAGGGAAGGTTGCGGCTGCCCGGAATGTGCCCGCCGCGCACGCCCGGGCGCGGCTCCGGGACGCGCGCGGCGAAGCGCTCCGCGGAGCGCGCGTCCAGAACGATCTCCCGGCCGGAGTGCAGATTGTCCAGCAGATCTCCGAGTCCGCGCAGGTAACGCGCGTTGAGGCTCGCGCGAAAGCTCCCCGCGACGGGCACGGGCGCCTCCTCGCTGCTGAGCTCTCCGCCCTCGCGACGCCACTGTGGCAGCCCTCCGTCGAGCACGGCGCAGTCCGTGTGGCCGAACAGACGCATGAGCCACCAGGCGCGTGGCGCGGAGAACACGCCCTGCTGATCGTAGAACACCACGGGCGTGGTGTTCGAGACGCCGAGCGCGCTCACCATGCGCTCGAACTGCGTCGCGCTGGGCACCATGTGCGGCAGGGACGACTCGGTATCGGCGATCGCATCGATGTCGAAGAAGCGCGCCCCGGGGATGTGTGCGCGCCGAAATTCCGCCCGGGCATCACGCCGCTCGGCGGGCATATACCAGCTCGCGTCGAACACGATCAGTCCGGCGGCCGCACGTTGCTCCGCCAGCCAGCGCGCGCTCACCAGCGCTGGCATCGTCACACGGTCTCCAGCGGCCGCCGGGAGCGCGGAGGGGGAAACATCTCGTCGAGCTGCGCGAGCTCCTGGACATCGAGCGCCAGCTCGCGTGCCCGCCAGTTCTCCTCGATGCGCCGCGGGTCGCTTGATTTGGGGATCGTCACCACGTCCGCATCGCGCATGCTCCAGGCGAGCGCCAGCTGCGCGGCGCTGGCGCCGCGCCTGGCCGCCAGACGTGCAAGCCCCTTGTGGATCGCAAGCTCTCCGCGCCCGAGCGGTGAATAGGCCATGGTCTGCACGCCGTGCGCGCGCTGCCAGTCGAGCAGCTCGAACTCGATGCCGCGCGCCTCCAGACAGTAGTAGACCTGATTGCAGGCGGCCGCCGAGGCGAGTCCGAGCCTGCGCTCGGCCTCGCGCCAGCGCTGCAGCTCCTCGACGTCGAAGTTGCTCACCCCGAAATGGCGGATCAGCCCCCGCTGCAGCAGATCGGCGAAGCCCTGCAGCGTCTGCTCGAAGCCGTGCGGCCCGCGCCAGTGCAGCAGATACAGGTCCAGGTACTGACAACCCAGGCGCTCGATCGAGGCTTCGCAGGCGGCGATCGTGCCGTGGCGCGAGGCGTGGGAAGGCTTGACCTTGCTCACGATGCACAGCTCGCCGCGGCGCGCGCCGCCGAAGGCGCGCAGCGCCTCGCCAAGCAGCCGCTCGGCGCCGCCGTCGCCATAGATCTCGGCGGTGTCGAACAGGCGATAGCCGATCTGCAGCGCGTGTGTGATCGCGGCCAGCTCGCGCGAGCGCGCCGCGCGTGACTCGCCCATCATCCACGTGCCCAATCCGAGACGGGCGGGGAACTGCAGCGCACTGGCGGGTGCGTTCATGCGCGGCCTTCCGGAACTCTTCATCGCAAAGCGGTGGCGCCGCAGGGACTGACAGCGTGCAACTTCGGGCACGGGCAAGCGCGGGCAGGTGCGCACGGGGCAGGCGCAGACACGCCCCCCCACCAGGACACCCCCCGAACCCCCGCAAGCCGCCCGCGCCTACGTGAGCGCGGGCTTCTGCCGCCTTTTCGCCGGTGTGGGCCCGGATCGCTCCGGGCCCACACCGATATCAACAGCTCGCGAGCGGCTTACCAGCGACCGCCGCCGCCGCCGTTACCGTTGCCGCCGCTGCGGAAACCACCGCCCGGACGTCCACCGCCGGTACGCGGCTTGTCCTGGGCCTCATTGACGCGCAGCGGGCGTCCATTCATCGAGTAGCCGTTCAGATTCTGAATCGCCCGGGCCGCGTCGGCCTGGCTCATCTCCACGAACCCGAAGCCGCGCGGACGGCCCGTCTCACGGTCAGTTGGCAGCGACACGTTTTCCACCGTGCCATGCTGCGCGAACAGCGCGCGCACATCACTTTCACTGGCCGAGAAGGGCAGATTACCTACATAGATCTTCGCCATATAAAAAACCGATTCTCCAAAACAAACAGACCCCAGGGGGTCACGTAAACGGCAGGAGCAAACAACGCAGGGTCAGGGAGCAATCACTCTGACGAGCCGTCGAAGCCGATCCTGTCACCGATGAGCAGCACTGCCCGCGGGGCATCCCGCCCCCAGAGCCGCGCCGATCGCGTTGCAGTGTAACACAAGCGCCTGAATTTCAAGCCGAATGTTGTCAGCCAGGTCCTACAGCGGAGCAACTTTCGGTGCGGAATCGAGTGTAATACTGCAGCTATGGAGACTCTGCCCCCTCCGCGCCTGAGCTTCCCGTGCGCCTACCCCGTCAAGGTCATGGTGCGCGCCGAAACCGGCGTGCGCAGTCACGTAGATGCCATAATCACCCGCTACGCCGGTCCGGTGGATCTGTCCGCCGTGACCGAGCGCCCCTCCGCCGAGGGGCGCTTTCTGGGTCTCACCTACGTCATCGAGGCCCGCAGCGAGCAGCACATCGCCGAGCTGTTCGAAGCGCTCAAGCGCTGCCCGCAGGTCATGCTGGTGCTTTAGCGGTGCCGTAGCGGTGCCGTCGCGCCGCCGTCGACGGCCGCGCCGGCGAACTCCGCCAGCTCCTCGTCGGTGAACTGTCGCTGCGACAGCGTCCAGCGCGCCTGGCGCAGCTGCTCCGCAGCCACGAACACGCGGCACGGCGCCGCCTGCCCGAGCAGGTGCGCCTCGGACACCACGCGCACATCGATGCCCTCGGAGGAGAGCACATCCGCCAGCGTCGCGGCGAAGGGCATATCGAACAGCGTGGTCAGCAGCTGCCAGCGGCGCAGGCTCATGAGTTGCTCACCCTGAACGCGTGCAGAAAGCGCCGCGCCCACAGGGCCATGGCGAGGGCCAGTCCGATCAGCCCGGCGAACATCCAGGAGGGCGGCAGACTCGGTGGCACCCGGGCGTTCGCGCGCACCACCATCCAGTGTGCGTACACCAGAAACACCAGCAGGATGGAGGCACAGTGCGTGAGGTAGTGTCGCACCATGCCGACCGCGAGCAGCCGCCGTTGAGGCGCGAGCCAGTAGTCGGCGTTCGGCACGCGCAGGTGCACGTTCGGGTAGCGCAGCAGCAGCGAGGGCAGCAGACTCAGCACCGAGGGCACGACCAACACCAGCAGCACGACCATGCGCAGGTACGTGCCACGGGGCGCATAGCCGTTGGCGGCGGCGCCCGAGAAGTGCACCGCCACCGGATCGGGCAGCAGCGGTGCGCTCCACAGGATGATCCCCCCGGCGAGCACCAGCAGCAGCACGAACACGGCGCGGGCCGCGCCGTTCAAGGTCCCCCCTGATCGCGGCAGATGCCGTGCGAGGCCGCATCGCCGCCGGCGGCGAGCCGCGCCACCAGCAGCGGGGCGAGGTCCTGCGCTACCTGCGCGACACTGGAAGACCCACCCAGCTCGCACAGCTGCGTCATGCGCAGCCCTGCGTAGCCGCAGGGATTGATGCGCTCGAACGGCGCCAGATCCATGGCGACGTTGAGTGCGAGTCCGTGATAACTGCCGCGGCGGCGGATACGCAGCCCCACGCTGGCGAGCTTGCGACCGCCGACATAGACACCCGGCGCCTGCGCGCGACACTCGGCATGCACGCCGCTACGCGCGACATAGGCGATCACCGCCTGCTCGAGCGCGCTCACCAGGCCGCGCACGCCCAGGCCCGCACGGCGCACGTCGATGAGCGGGTAGACCACCAGCTGGCCCGGTCCGTGGTAGGTCACCTGCCCGCCGCGGTCGATCTGCACCACCGGAATGTCTCCGGGCGCCAGCACGTGCGCGCGATCGGCGTTCATGCCCAGCGTGAACACCGGCTCGTGCTCGAGCAGCCAGATCTCATCGGCGGTCTCGGGGCTGCGCTCCTCGGTGAAGCGCTGCATGGCGCGCCAGGTCGGCACGTAGGCGGCGCGCCCCAGCCAGCGGCAGCGCGGCGCCGCCGACGCCGCGGCGTCAGCCGTCGCG
>JASHSK010000236.1 GCA_030038755.1 Gammaproteobacteria bacterium | reverse complement strand
ACGTCGTAGCCGTAGCTCGAGGTGCCATAGGAGATCACGCGGCCGGCGGGCCCCGCCCGCACCTGCCCGGGCTCGAACGGCTCGATCAGGCGGTGCTCGCGTGCCATGCGACGGATCCAGTTGTCGGACTTGATGCTCATGCCTAGCTGTCCTCGACCACGATCTTCGGAAACAGTGCGCTGCGGTCGCGCGAGCGGCGTGCGAGCGCCGCGGCCGTGTGCCGTGCGGCCTCCACGTACGAGCGCGCGCGCGGGCTATCCGGCTCGGCGATGACGCTCGGGCGGCCGCCGTCGGCCTCCTCACGGATACGCACGTCGAGCGGCAGCTCCCCGAGCAGGGCGACGCTGTTCTGTGCCGCCAGGCGCGCGCCGCCGCCGGCACCGAAGATGTGCTCGACGTGGCCGCACTGACTGCACACATGCACGCTCATGTTCTCGATGATGCCGAGCACGGGCACGGCGACCTTCTCGAACATCGCGAGACCCTTGCGCGCATCGGCCAGAGCGATGTCCTGAGGCGTCGTCACGATGACGGCTCCGGCCACCGGCACGCGTTGCGCGAGCGTGAGCTGGATGTCGCCGGTCCCCGGCGGCATATCGACCACCAGGTAGTCGAGGTCCCCCCAATCCGTATCGGACAGCAGCTGCGTGAGCGCCTGGGTCACCATCGGCCCACGCCACACCACCGCCTGTTCCGGGTCGACCAGGAAGCCGATCGACATGGCTTTCAGCCCATGGGCCTCCAGCGGCAGGAGGCGCTTGCCGTCGTGCGATACCGGCCGCTGCCCCGCAAGGCCGAGCATCAGCGGCTGGCTCGGCCCGTAGATATCCGCATCCAGGATGCCGACCTGGGCGCCGCCCGCGGCCCAGGCCAGAGCCAGGTTGACGGCCACGGTGGACTTGCCCACCCCACCCTTGCCGCTGGCCACGGCCACGATGTTCCTGACGCCCGAGAGGGGCTTGAGGTGTCTCTGCACGGCGTGCGGCACGATCAGGCTGGAAAGCTCCAATGTCAGCGTCACCGTCAGGCCGGCGGCCTGCAGATGCTGCTGCAGTGCCGCCTGCAGCGTATGCGTGTAGCCGACCGTCGGGAACCCAAGCTGCAGCTTCACGAGCACGGCATCGCCCTGCAGCTGCAGCGCGCGCAGGGCGCCCGCCTCCGCGAGCGTCTGCTGCAGGTAGGGCTCGACGTAGCTTTCAAGAGCGCTGCGAACGCGCTCCTCGGAAATCGACATGACCTCTCCCCGGGGGCGGTGGTTAGGGGCGGTGGTTAGGGGCGGTGACGGCTTGGTTAGGGGCGGTGACGAGCTCGGCCAGGGACGGCGACGGTGGTCAGAGACGGTTAAGGATGGGCGGCAAAGTGGACGGCAATGGCTCCGGGGCACGACCCGACGGCCAGGATCGCCTCAGATCACGGCCGTTGAGTCAATCAGACATGGCATAATTCGGAGGGTACAAACAAGGGGGTTGTGAGCCGCTCCTGAGCCGCCCGGCTCGATGGGGCGCCGCCCCCGGCCGCTGGCGCGAGCGCAGGGAGTATACGTTGAGCTGGAAGGATCGTGACGCACTGGGTATCCCCAATCGACCGTGAGCGCAAGGATGCGAAGAGAGCCAGGGGCAGATCACATTAGCACGGCGGAATGAGTCTTTTCACCACTCTGCGGGCCGACCGGCTGATCCTGCAGATCCGGGCCGCCACCAATGTCATGGCCCCTGAGACCCAGAAGGTCATCGCCAAGCTGAAGCAGGCGGGACCGGGGGCCATCGAGCAGGTCATCGCGGCGCTGCCGGAATCGGACAAGCACGCCACGGTAGCGTTCGTCGACGTGCTCGCGTCGCTGGCGACCGCCAAGACGTTCCCGCAGTACACGCAGGCGCTGGTGCAGGGCAGCCCGCGGGTCATCGCCGGGGTCGCCTGGGCGCTGACCAGCAGCCGCGGCTACCCCCCGCACCTGCTGCTCGACGCGCTGACCATCCCGGGGATCGCCAAGTCGGCGCTGCTGGAGGTCATCAACGGGCAGCGCGGGCGCTTCACGGTGCGCGAGCTGCTCAACGCGGCCTATGCCCAGGAGCCCAACGAGAAGGCGGCGCTGTTTCGCATCATCGGGGAGGTCGCCGATGAGGCGGCGCTGCCGGAGCTGCTCGGTCGCCTGCAGGGCAAGGACCCGATGGCGCGGCTGCACATCATCAATATCCTGGCGCGCTTCAACCGCCGGGAGGTGCAACGCGCGCTGCAGGAGCAGCTCGGGGACAACAACAAGATGATCCGCTCGGCGGTGCTGGCCGCCCTGGTGAAGATGGATGGGCCGATCGAGGTGGCCCGGGTGTGCGCGCTGCTGCGCGACCCTGAGCTGGAAGTCCAGAACCGTGCGGTGGAGCTGCTCGCGCGCGCGCGCGACCCGGAGACGGTGCGGCACCTGGTGCCGGTCCTCAAGGACGAAAACGAGCAGGCGCGGCGCGCGGCGGTCGAGGTGCTCAACGAAGTCGGGGATGCACGCTCGGTCAAGTACCTGCTGGAAGCGATCAAGGATGATGACTGGTGGGTGCGCAGCCGCGCCGGCGATGCGCTCGGCAAGATCGGCGGCCCCAAGGTCATCGACGCGGTGCTCGAGCTGGTGCGCGACAAGGATGAGGACATCCGCCGCGCCGCCATCGAGATCCTCAATCAGACCAAGGACGAGCGCGCCATCAACCAGCTCATCGAGGCGACGCGCGATTCGGACTGGTGGGTGAGCGAGCGCGCCGTGGATGCGCTCGCGGAGATCGGCAGCAAGCGCGCGGTGCCGCGGCTGTACGAGATGCTGCGCGCGGGCAATTCCCGCGCACTGCCGATCGTGGTACGCGCCATCGGCAAGCTCGGGGACGTCAAATCCATAGAGCTGCTCTCCCCGCTGCTGCGCAGCCCCGAGAAGGACGTACGCATCGAGACCATCCAGGCGCTCGCGCACCTGGCCGATGAGCAGCGCGCCGATCAGATCCGCGCGCAGCTGCAGACCCAGGTGGATCAGCCCGATCCCACGGTCGCGCGCGTGGCGGTGCGGGCGCTCACGGAGCTGGAGGTACGCTTCTCCTCGGCTGTCGGCCAGGTGACCTCGCTCGGTCCGATCGGCACGGTCGCTCCGCGCGGCGGGGATGCCCCGACCCAGCGTACCGGCACACCGGCGCGCACCCTGCTCATCCCGGAGCGCGAGGTCGCGCAGGTGGTGCACCAGGCAGCGGCCTCCGGTAACTCCAAGCTGGACATCTCCACGCTCACCGCCGGGGATGTCATCGAAGGGCGCTATCGCTTCATCGAAAAGATCGGCCGCGGCGCCTTCGGCACGGTGCTGCTGATGGAAGACACGGTCGTGGACGAGCGGCTGATCCTCAAGTTCCTGAACCCCAGCGTGGCTCAGGACGAGGAGATCATGAAGCGGTTCGTGCACGAGTTGCGCTACTCGCGCAAGATCACTCATCGCAACGTCATCCGCATTTACGACTTCCTGTTCATCCAGGGCAACTACGCCATTTCGATGGAGTATTTCCCCTCGCACACGCTCGGCTCGGAAATCGTCAACGAGAAGCCGATGCCCTTGAAGCGCGCGCTGCAGTTCGGCATCGACATCGCCACGGGCATGGCAGTGGCGCACCAGGTGGGCATCGTGCACCGCGACCTCAAGCCCGCCAACGTGCTGATCAACGATGAGGGGCTGGTGAAGATCGTCGACTTCGGCGTGGCCGCCGCACAGCGCGAGGGAGACACGCACCTGACGCGCACCGGCTACGTCATCGGCTCACCCAAGTACATGGCCCCCGAGCAGATCCTCGGACGCAAGGTCGATGAGCGCGCCGACATCTACGCGCTCGGCGTGCTGCTCTACGAGATGCTCACCGGAGTCCCCCCCTATTCGCGCGGCGATCACATGGCCGTGATGTATCAGCACGTGCAGGGCAAGGCGCGCCCACCCCAGGAGGTCAATCCGGCGCTGCCGGCCAACCTCGCCGAGGTGGTCGTCAGGTCGATGGCCGTGGATAAAGCCAAGCGCTTCCAGACCATGGACGAGTTCCGCACCTCCCTCGAGCGCTTCCGCTAGGGCGCCGGGACGCGGCAGCCGGCCCCCGGCATTGCCGGCCCTGGCGCCGCCCCCGGCCAGGCCCGACCCCCGGCAGGACGGCCCGGCGCCGGCCGCGAGTCATAACAGTTTGAGCCAGTTCAAAGTTCTCCCCACAATTCCTTGATTTGACAAAACCTAGCGGCTATAGCTGTCGGGACCTGCGTGCCGATGCGCGGGCGGCGACGGGCACGGCACTGGGCCGGCGGCCGACAGACCTCAGGATCAGCCGTGGCGCGTATCGACGCGTTTCTCAAACTCGGCACCCAGCAGGGGTGCTCGGACATTCACCTGGCCGTGGGCGTGCCGCCGATGCTGCGCATGCATGGCGATCTGGTGCCCATCAAGTTCCGCGACCTGCGCGACACGGAGCTCGAGTCGTACGTCGGCGAGATCCTCACCCCCAGCCAGTCGGAGCACTTCCTGCGCGGTCAGGACCTGGACTTCTCCTACGTATCGGCCGACGGCGGCCGCTTTCGCGTGAATGTGTACCGCAAGGACACGGGCATCGGCGCGGCCTTTCGCGCCATCCCCTCGGACGTGCCGACGCTCAAGTCGCTGGGCCTGCCGCCGGTGGTCACCCGGCTGTGCGATTACCACCAGGGCATGATCCTGGTGACCGGCTCGACCGGCACCGGCAAGTCCACGACGCTCGCGGCGATGATCGATCTGCTCAACACCACACGCCGGCTCAACATCATCAGCCTCGAGGATCCGATCGAATTCGTGCATCGAAGCAAGATGAGTCAGGTGATCCAGCGCGAGCTCGGCACGCATATCCCCAGCTTCGCCGAGGGCGTGCGCGCGGCGATGCGCGAGGACCCCGACGTGATCCTGGTGGGCGAGCTGCGCGATGCGGATACGATCCGCATGGCGATGACTGCGGCTGAGACCGGCCACCTGGTGCTCGGCACGCTGCACACCACCAGCGCCGTCAAGACCATCGACCGGCTCATCGACGCTCTGCCGGCCGAGGAGCGCGAACAGACCAAGAGCTTCCTGGCCCAAAGCCTGCTCGCCGTGGTCACGCAGATCCTGGTGCGCTCGGCCGACGGTCGCGCGCGACGCGCGATCGTCGAAGTCATGATCACCACCAAGGCCATCGCCAAGCTGATCAGCGCCGATCAGACGTATCAGATCCCCAGCCAGCTGCTCATGGGTCGCGAGCACGGGATGCAGCTGTTCGATCAGGCCCTGCAGCAGGCGCTGGCGGCGCGCGAGATCGACCCGGACGACGCCTATGTGTACGCCACGGACAAGCGGCTGTTCCAGAAGTACGTGACCGATACCAGCATGCTGCCGAAGCTGGAGACCAACGGCGCGGGCGCAGGCGCGAACGGCGGCGCGAACGGCGGCGCGAACGGCGGCGCGGGCGGCTCGCCCGGTGGCAGCAGCGGCTCGCATGCGCCGGCCGCGCAGCGCGCGGGTGAAGGCTGAGTTTTCCGGGCGGGCAGCGCGGCAGCAACCATGGCACAGATCGACGCCTACCTGCAGGAGGTGCTCAAGCGGCGCGGGTCGGACCTGCACTTCATCGCCGGCGACCCGGCGCGTATACGCCTGCACGGAGAGCTCTCGGCGCTGCAGGAGGCACCGTTGCCGGGCGACCAGGTGAAGGCGGCGCTTTACGAGATCATGCCGCGCAAGGCCGTGGAGCGTTTCGAGAGCAAGGACGGCGCGGACTTCGCCTACACGCTCGAGGGCAAGGGTCGCTTCCGTGTCAACGTACTGCGGCAGCTCAACGGTATGGGGGCGGTGTTTCGCGCCATCCCGTCTCAGGCCCTCACGCTCGATCAGCTCGATATGCCCCAGGCCGTGCGCGAGCTATGCCGCGCCAACAACGGGCTGATTCTGGTCACCGGCAAGACCGGCTCGGGCAAGTCCACTTCGCTCGCCGCGATGATCGACGACATCAACAAGCGCGAGCGCGGACACATCCTGACGGTCGAGGATCCGATCGAGTTCGTGCATCTGCGGCGCAATTGCCTCGTCTCGCAGCGCGAGATCGGCGTGCACGCCCCGAGCTTCGCCGCGGCGCTGCATTCGGCTCTGCGTGAAGACCCGGACGTGATCCTGGTGGGCGAGCTGCGTGATCTCGAGACCATGAGCATCGCCGTGACGGCCGCCGAGATGGGCATTCTGGTCATGGGCACACTGCACACCAATGGCGCGGCCCAGACGGTCGACCGCATGGTCAACCAGTTTCCCGCCGACAAGCAGCCGCATGTGCGCACCATGCTGTCCACCTCGCTGCGCGGAGTGGTTTCCCAGCAGCTGCTCAAGCGTGCCGATGGCAGCGGCCGCGTCGCGGCGCTGGAGATCCTGATCAACACGTCCGCCGTATCCAATCTGATCCGGCAGGGCAAGCTCGACCAGCTCGAGAATGCCATGCAGTCCGGCGCCCAATACGGCATGCGCCCGATGGACGGCGCCATTCAGCAGCTGCTGGATGCCGGCACCGTCACCGGAGCCGAGGCCTACCGCAAGGCGATCAACAAGGCGCGGTTCGAGGCGCTCAAGGCCCAGGGAGAGCCGCGCGCGCCCGCCTCCACCGGCTCCACCAGCCGCATCAGCAAGAGCGTGGCGAACGCCGGCTGAGGGTGCGGCCGGCGACACGGCCCGCCACGCGACACGGCCCGCCACGCGACGCGGCCGGCGACACGGCACGCCGCGCAGCCGTTCTTGATACGATGCGACCGAGCAGGCGCGCCGCGCCGGCCGGAATGCACGCATGTATCAGCTGTATATCGCCAACAAGAATTACTCGTCCTGGTCGCTGCGCCCCTGGGTGCTGATGAGAGAGCTCGGACTCGGCTTCGACGAGCACCTGGTTCCGTTCGACGACGCGGCTGCCTGGAGCGCCTACCGCAGGCTCTGTCCGAGCGGCAAGGTACCCTCCCTGCTCGAGGGCGATACGCGCGTGTGGGATTCGCTCTCCATCGCCGAGTACCTCGGCGAGCGGCACACGGGGGTCTGGCCGCAGGATCCACGGGCGCGCGCCTGGGCGCGCAGTGCCGCCGCGGAGATGCACTCGGGGTTTGGGGAGCTGCGCGCACGCTGCTCGATGAGCTGCGGAGTGCGCGTACGGCTGCACGAGCGCGGCGCGGCGCTCGAGCAGGACCTGGCGCGACTCACGGCGCTGTGGCTCGAGGGCCTGCAGCGCTTCCGCGGCCCGTTCCTGGCGGGCGAGCGCTTCTCGGCGGTCGATGCCTTCTTCGCACCGGTGGCGTTCCGCATCCAGACCTACGGACTCGCCCTCGATGCGGCCGCGGACGCCTACGCCCGCCGGCTGCTGCAGCTGCCTTCGATGCAGACGTGGTACGCGGCGGCGCTGGCGGAGCCGTGGCGCCATGCGGCGCATGAGGCCGAGATACGCTCGAACGGCGCGCTGCTGCAGGATCTGCGGACAGCGGCGGCCGAGCGGAGCGTGTAGGTACGCATGCGCCGCCGGATCCTCGTCACTCACGCCCTGCCCTACGCGAACGGTGCCCTGCACTTCGGTCACGTATTCGAATCGGTACAGACCGACATCTGGGTGCGCTTCATGAAGATGCGCGGGCATGATTGCCTGTTCTGCTGCGCAGAGGACGCGCACGGCACGCCCATCATGATCCGCGCGCAGCAGGAGGGCGTCACGCCCGAGGCGCTGATCGAGCGCACCGCGCAGGACCACCGGCGCGACTACCAGGAGCTGCTGATCGGCTTCGATGAATTTCATTCCACGCACTCGCAGGAGAACCGCCGGCTCACCGCGCAGCTGTATGCGACGCTGCGCGAGGCGGGTTACGTGCGCCGCCAGCAGATCCGGCAGGCCTACGACGAGCCGGCCGGCATGTTCCTGCCGGACCGCTATATCCGCGGCACCTGCCCGCGCTGCCACTCGCCCGATCAGTACGGCGACAGTTGCGAGGTGTGCGGCTCGACCTACTCGCCCGCGGAGCTGATCGAGCCGCGTTCCACGCTGAGCGACACGCGGCCCGTATGGCGCGACTCGGAGCACCTGTTCTTCCGGCTCGGAGCGTTCGAGCCGATGCTGCGCGCCTACATCGACAGCGGCAGCCTGCAGCCGGGCGTGCGCGCCAAGCTCGCCGAGTGGTTCGAGGCCGGCCTGCAGGACTGGGATATCTCGCGCGACGCCCCATACTTCGGTTTCGAGGTCCCCGACGCGCCGGGCAAGTATTTCTATGTCTGGTTCGATGCGCCGATCGGCTATATCGCCAGCTTCGAGCGCTGGCGGGCCAGGCAGAGCGGCGCGGGCGCCGAGACATTCGATGCGTATTGGCGTTCCGAGCAGGCCACGGAGCTCTACCACTTCATCGGCAAGGACATCACCTACTTCCACACGCTCTTCTGGCCGGCGGTGCTGCACGGCGCGGGCCTGCGCCGGCCCACGGCGGTGTTCGCCCACGGCTTTCTGACGATCAACGGCCAGAAGATGTCCAAGTCGCGCGGCACCTTCATCACCGCGCGCCGCTATCTGGACCGGCTGCCCGCCGAGCCCTTGCGCTATTACTTTGCCGCCAAGCTCGGCAGCGGCATCGAGGACGTCGACTTCAGCGCCGACGATTTCGTGGCGCGCGTCAACGCGGACCTGATCGGCAAGCTCGTCAACATCGCCAGCCGCTGCGCGGCATTCATCGGCCGCGGCGGCGGGCAGCTCGCCGCCGCCCTGCCCGACCCGGCCCTGTATGCGCAGTTCGCCGGCGCCGCCATCCGCATCGCGGAGCTGTACGAGGCGCGCGAGTACGCCGCCGCGGTCCGCGAGATCATGACGCTCGCCGATGAGGCCAACCGCTACATCGACCGCAGCAAGCCCTGGGTGCTGGCGCGCGAGCCGGCGCGCGCCTCGGAGGTGCGCGCGATCGCGACTCAGGGACTCAATCTGTTCCGGGTGCTGATGAGCTATCTTGCGCCGGTCCTGCCGGGCATGGCGCAGCGGAGCGCAGCCTTCCTCGGCGTGCCGTTCGAGTCGTGGGAGGCAGTCTCCGAGCCGCTGCTGGCAAGCCCGATCAAGGCCTACGAGCCGCTGGCGACGCGCCTGGATCCAGCCGCGGTGGCCGCGCTGATCGAGCCGCCGGCGAACGCCACGCCGGCACACGCCACGACAGCTGCCAAAGTGCCGGCGGGCGCGACCGCGCCCGCCGCGGAGCCGGCGCTCATCGGCATCGAGCAGTTCGCCAAGCTCGACCTGCGCGTGGCGCACGTCGAGCAGGCGGAGCTGGTGGAGGGATCCGACAAGCTTCTGAAGCTGACGCTGCGGGTCGGGGCCGAGCAGCGCACGGTATTTTCAGGTATCCGTGCGAGCTATCCGCGGCCCGAGCAGCTGATTGGACGGCAGGTGGTGCTGGTGGCCAACCTTGCGCCACGCAAGATGCGCTTCGGTGTCTCGCAGGGGATGGTACTGTGCGCGAGCGGGGAGCAGGGCTCGGGGGTGTACCTGCTGTCGGTGGACGCGGGGGCCGCCGATGGCATGCGCGTCAGCTGAGATGGCACCGGCTCGAGGTCAGTACATCCGGCGGCTGTGGCTGCGCCAGCGCCAGTACATGATCAACGCGTAGCCGGTGACCATCCCGCCCAGGTGCGCAAAGTGTGCCACCCCCTGCTCGGTCCCGAACACCCCGAGCCCCAGTTCCAGTAATCCATAGAGGGTGACGAACAACCACGCGCGTATCGGAATCGGCGGGAACAGCA
Organism: Gammaproteobacteria bacterium; assembly: GCA_030038755.1. Lineage (GTDB taxonomy): Bacteria > Pseudomonadota > Gammaproteobacteria > Steroidobacterales > Steroidobacteraceae > FEN-1191. The sequence goes on along the minus strand of JASHSK010000236.1, from coordinate 4,772 downwards.
GCAGCAGCTGGCGCTGCGGAAACGCCATGCCGTAGAACAGCAGGATGCCGAAGATCCCGCCGGACGCCCCGATCGTCGGATAGGGCCCCGGGTGAATGGCGTGCACGACGAACAGCTGTGTCAGGGCCGCGCCGATGACACAGACGAAGTAGAAAAGCGTAAATCGTCGCGAGCCGATCAGTGCCTCGACGTCGGGGCCGAAGATGTAAAGTGCGAACATGTTGCCGGCGATGTGCCAGAACCCGCCGTGCAGGAAGGCGTACGTGATCAGCTGCCAGGGCTCGAAGGGCGGCGCGCCATAGAGCGCGTTGCCGTCCCAGGGCCAGAGCGCGAACAGCTGCAGTATCAGCGTCTGGCCTGTCAACCACTGCAGGCCAAAAACGATCACATTGACGTAGAGAAGCGCCCGCACGACGGGCGTCAGGTTTCTGAACATCCGGACTGACTCGACAAGGCCTAGGGCAACATTGCATTCTGCCATCAGGAGTACCTGCACATGCACGCCGCCGCTCCGCATCGCACCCTGCTACGCCATTCCGGCAGGCCGCTGGCCGTCCTGCTGCTGACCAGCCTGGTGCTGACCGGCCTGTCGGGCTGTATCAGCACCTCCCTGATCGAGCACTGGAAGGACCCGGCCTTCAACGGCCCGCCGCTGCACAAGGTGCTGGTGGTGGGGATACAGCGCGATGGCGGCCGCCGCCGTCTGTGGGAGACCTCCATGGTGGAGGCGCTGATGCGCCAGCACATCGCGGCCACGCCCTCTTACCAGTACTTTCCCGACCAGGCACCGACCGCCGAGCAGCTCGCCGCGACCTCCAGCCGCGAGGGCTTCGACGGGGTGCTCGCCACGCACTTCGTGGGCGCCAGCCAGGAGAACTACTGGGCGCCCGGATATGCGGGCCTGGGCTTCGGGTGGCGCTGGCGTTACTACGGCTACTGGGGCTCCGTCTACGGGCCCGGTTATGTCGAGAGCAACTATCGCGCCGATTTCCAGACCGACGTATTCACGATCGCCAGCGGTGGTCGGCTCATCTGGAGCGGCGTCACCCGCAGCGTCGATCTGAGCTCGGAGGGCGCCACCACCGATCAGATCAGCCGCGTACTCGTCCCGCAGCTGCTGCAGGAGCGCGTTCTGGCGCCCGGCTAGCGTCGGGCTAGGCCCGGACGAGGCATCCCGGGCATACTGGCGCATGACCCTGATCGAGCAGATCGATGCGCTGCTGCCGCAGACCCAATGCACCCGCTGCGGTTACGACGGGTGTCTGCCCTACGCTTCCGCCATTGTGCGCGAGGGCGCGGCGATCAATCGTTGTCCGCCCGGTGGACAGCCGGGGGTCGAAGCGCTCGCTGCGCTGCTGGGCCGCGAGCCGCTGCCGCTGGATCCCGCCTGCGGCTCTGACGAGGATGCCGGCGTGGCATGGATCGATCCGCAGGCCTGCATCGGGTGCGCACGCTGCCTGCCGGTCTGTCCGGTCGATGCCATCATCGGGGCCGCGCGCTTTCTGCATACCGTCTACGAGGCGGATTGCAACGGCTGCGAGCTGTGCATCGCCAGCTGCCCCGTCGACTGTATCCACATGCGACCACGGGTGGTCGGCCAGGCCGCCCCGAGCGCGGCCGACAATCGCGGTCGCTACCTGCGGCACCGCGACAGGATGCGCCGCGAGGCCTCCGAGCGCTCGGCACTGCTCGCCGCGCGCAAGCGCACCGCCCCGCCGCCGGCAGCGGCGCGATGACCCCGCAGAAGCGCCGACGGATCTTCGAGGAACTGCGCGCCGCCAATCCCGAGCCGCGCTCCGAGCTGCAGTTCACGACCCCGTTCGAGCTGCTGATCGCGGTGATGCTGTCGGCCCAGGCGACGGACAAGAGCGTCAATCTCGCCACGCACCCCCTGTTCGCCGTGGCGAATACTCCGCAGGCCATGCTGCAGCTGGGGTCGAACGGCCTGAAGCGCTACATCCGCACCATCGGGCTCTTTAACACCAAGGCACGCAACATTCTGAGCACCTGCCGCCTGCTCGTGGAGCGTCACGCGGGACAGGTGCCACGCGAGCGCGCGGCACTCGAGGAGCTGCCCGGCGTCGGCCGCAAGACCGCCAACGTCGTGCTGAACGTGGCTTTCGGGGAGCACACGCTGGCCGTGGACACGCACGTACTGCGCGTGGCCAATCGCACGGGCCTGTCGCACGGCGCCACCCCGCGCGAGGTCGAGGACGAGCTGCTGCGAACCATCCCCGCGAAATTTCTGCGCGATGCGCATCACTGGCTGGTGCTGCATGGACGCTACGTCTGCAAGGCGCGGCGGCCCGAGTGCCCGCGCTGCCGGATCGCGCGCTGGTGCGAATTTGCGCACAAGACTCCCGCCACGGGTGCGGCGTGAGCTCGCTGGTCGCGCAGCGCCGCGAGCCGCGCGGTCGCTGGCACCCGCGCTACTCGACGCGGCTTTCCGGCACGCCGAACAGGCGCGAGATCAGTCGTGCGACGATGCTCAACAACAGCACGAACAGCGTGATCAGCAGCGCACCGACCCACGCGAGCTGCTGCCAGTCGTCATAGGGACTGGTGGCGAACGTGAAGATCACGACCGGCAGGTTCGCCATCGGCTGGGTGAGCTTGGCACTCCAGAACTGATTGTTCAGCGCCGTGAACAGCAGCGGCGCGGTCTCGCCCGACACGCGCGCCAGCGCCAGCAGCACCCCGGTCAGCAGCCCGCTGCGCGCCGCGGGGTAAACTATGCTCGTGATGCTGCGCCACGGCTGCGCACCCAGTGCCGCCGAGCCGTGTCGCATGCTCTGCGGCACCAGCCGCAGCATGTCCTCGCCGGTGCGCACGGCGACCGGGATCACGATGATGGCGAGGGAGATCGCGCCGGCGAGTGCCGAGAAGTGCCCCATCGGCACTACGACCAGCGTATAGACGAACAGCCCGATCACGATCGAGGGCGCGCTCAGCAGTACATCGTTGATGAAGCGGATCACCACGGAGAGGCGCGCCCGCCGTCCGTACTCCGACAGATAAGTGGCCGCCAGGATCCCGATGGGCGCTCCGATCAGCACGCCCAGCAGCGTCATGACCACGCTGCCATAGATGGCGTTGATGAGCCCGCCGCTGCTGCCGGGCGCGGGCAGCGTCTGCGTGAACACGCGCCACGCCAGACCACCGATGCCGCGCGAGAACAGTGTCCAGAGGATCGCGGCCAGGAACGCCAGTCCGATCAGGGTCGCGACGCCGGAGGCGCCCAGCGCCAGCGTCGCGGTGAGCCTGCGGCGCGCCAGGGTTCTCATGCCACCTCCCCCCACCACGGGAAGAGTGCTCACGCCGCGCTCCCGCGCCGCTCGAGCCGCAGCAGCAGCAGGCGCGCGGCCGCGATGATCACGAAGGTGAGGACGAACAGCAGCAGCCCGAGCGCGATGAGCGAGGAGGTATACAAGGGGCCGAGCGCCTCGGTGAATTCGTTGGCGATGCTCGCCGAGATGGTCGTGCCGGGAGCGAGCAGCGAGGGTGAGATGCGGTGCGCGTTGCCGACGACGAAGGTCACCGCCATGGTCTCGCCGAGGGCGCGGCCCAGACCGAGCATGATGCCGCCGATGATCCCGGCGCGCGAGTTGGGCACGACCACATCCCAGACGACCTCCCATTGGGTCGCGCCGATGCCGTAGGCCGCCTCCTTCAGCGAGCGCGGCGTGGACAGGAAGACCTCACGCATCACGGAGGTGATGAACGGCAGCACCATGATCGCCAGCACGAAGCCGGCGGTCAGCATCCCGATGCCGTAGGGCGGCCCGCGAAACAGCCGACCCACGCCCGGCAGATCACCGAACGTGTCGATGATCCAGGGCTGCACCGTGTGCTGCAGGAGCGGCGCCAGCACGAACAGCCCCCAGATGCCGAATACGATGCTCGGCACCGCGGCCAGCAGCTCGATGCAGCTGCCGATGGGGCCACGCAGCCACAGGGGGCAGGTCTCCGTGAGGAACACCGCGATCCCGAACGCCAGCGGCACCGCGATGACCATGGCAACCAGCGACGTGACGACGGTGCCGTACACGGCAGCGAGCGCGCCGAACTGATTGGTCACCGGGTTCCAGACCGTGCGCGTCAGGAACCCGATCTTGAAGGTCGACAGAGCCGGCCAGGCGCCGTAGAAGAGCGCACCGATCACCCCGGCCAGCACCGCCAGCACGAGCGCTGCGCATACGACCGTGAGGGCGCGAAACACGGCCTCGGCGCGCGCTTCGTGGCGCAGCCGCTCGGCGAATGGCAGGGTGATGGTTGGCGCACTGGCCATGCGGTTCGCTGTTCGCTCTCTTTACCTGACTGGCTTGCCTGACTGGCTTACGGGCGCCCGGGAGGGAGGCCGGCGGCACAGGGCGCCGCCAGCCTCTGAAGGCCGAGGGGGCCTATTGTGCCGGCCAGATGGGCCGGCCGTCGACCTGCAGTGACTGCTGCCACTCGTTCGCGACCAGCTGGGCCACGGCCGGCGGGATCGGCACGTAGTCGAGCTGCCGGGCGAGGTCCTGGCCGCGGGTGTAGGCCCACTCGAAGAACTTCAGTGCCGCGACCTCATTGCGGTCGTGGCTCGCTCGATGCATCAGGATGAAGCTTGCACCGGTGATCGGCCAGCTGGTGGGACCGGGCTGGTTGGTCAGCACCTCGTAGAACCCCGGCGCATGCGCCCAGTCCGCATGCGAGGCAGCCGCCTGGAAGCTCGCGGCGGACGGCGTGACGTATACGCCGGCGGCATTGCGCAGCCGCGCGTAGGTCATGTGCGT